>NZ_JBVHEP010000021.1:0-164615 GCF_055562795.1 Streptomyces sp. NPDC016851 | reverse complement strand
AGACTTCCTGCACACCTACAACCACCACCGCGGCCACACCGCACTCGGCGGCCACCCACCCATCACCCGCGTGAACAACGCTCCGGGTCAATACACCTAGGGCGTGTCCGTAAAGTCCCGTCGTCCGCCCGGAGGGCGGGCCCTGCGGCGTCCGGTGCGTGCTCTCGGCGTGCCGGGCGGACGCCCGCGTACTGGTTGTACACGGGTGGTCGCCCGGTGCGGCGAGAGTGCGTGCCGGGCGTCGCAGGGCAGGCGGGACTTTGCGGACACGCCCTAGCGTGCCCTGGCGCGCCCTCAGGCCCGCTCCGGCCTCCCCTCCCCGTACAGCCAGTCCTCCCAGATCCCGTCGAAGTCCTTTCCGGGCGCCCGCTTCTCGACGTACGCCGTGAAGTCGGCGGTGTCGGCGTTCCCGTGGCGACGGTCCGCCGCCCAGCCCCGGATGATGCCTCCGAACACCTCGTCACCCACCGCCTGGCGGACCTTGTGGAGGACCATGGCGCCGCGCTGGTAGACCGGGGCTCCGGAGATGTGCGCGGCGTCCACGGGTTTCGCCGGCGGGAAGGCCCACAGGTCCTCGTAGGTCTTCTCCCCGTGGTCGTACAGCGCGTCGAAGGTCTCCTGCGCCGTCTCGCCGCCGTGGTCCTCCTCCCACAGCCACTCCGCGTACGTCGCGAAGCCCTCGTTGAGCCACATGTCCCGCCAGCTCTCCGGCGTGACGGAGTCGCCGTACCACTGGTGGGCGAGTTCGTGGACGAGGAAGGTGATGTCGGGGGCGCCGGGGAAGACGGGACGGCTCTGGGTCTCCAGTGCGTAGCCGATGTCGGGCGCGCGGTCGACGATCGCGCCGGTGGAGGAGAAGGGGTACGGGCCGAACCGCCGCTCCGCCCAGCGCAGGACCTCGGGGATGCGCGCGAGGACCGCGCGGCTGCCCGCCTTCTCCGCCGGGTCGACGGCCGTGTACACGGGCAGGCCGTCCCGGACGGTCGAGCGGGAGATGTCGTAGTGGCCGATCGCGAGCGTGGCGAGGTAGCTCGCCATCGGCTCGGCGGTGTGCCAGCGGAAGGCCGTCCGGCCCCGCGCGGTCGTCTCGCCGCGCAGCTCCCCGTTGGACACGGCTTGCAGGCCCCGCGGCACGGTCACCGTGAGGTCGTACGCCGCCTTGTCGGAGGGGTGGTGGTTGCCGGGGAACCAGGCCATCGACCCGGTGGGTTCGCCCAGCGCGAGCGCCCCGTCCGCCGTGCGCAGCCAGCCCTCCTGCGAGCCGTCCGGGTCGGTGACGGTCTCGGGCGCCCCGGAGTAGCCGACGGTCACGCGGAACGTCTCACCCCGGTCGAGATCCTCGCGCGGCCGGACGGTGAGCTCCTGCCCGGCACGGTTCCAGCGGGCGGTCTCGCCGCCGACGGTGACCTTCCCGACCTCCAGACCGAGCAGGTCGAGGTTGAAGGCGGAGAGCGCCTCGGTGGCCCGGGCGGTGAGGGTGGCCGTGCCGGTGAGGCGGTGTGCGTCCGGGGCGTAGTCGAGGCGCAGGTCGTAGTGGGTGACGTCGTAGCCGCCGTTGCCGGCCTTCGGGAAGTACGGGTCGCGCACGCCGGAGCCGCCCGGGGTGCCGTGGACTCCGCCGCCGCACGCGGTGAGGGCCAGGGCTGCGGAAACGGCGGTCAGCGCGGGGACAAGACGTACAGATCGGGCCACGGTGGCGATCCTAGGGGGTGTCCGTAAAGTCCCGTCGTCCGCCCGGAGGGCGGGCCCCGCGGCGTCCGGTGCGTGCTCTGGGGGTCCCCCCGGCCGAAGGCTGGGGGAGTGCCGGGCGGACGCCCGCGTACTGGTTGTACGCGGGTGGTCGCCCGGTGCGGCGAGTGGGGGCACCTCCCACGCCCTTAAGGCAGTGGGGGAGCGTGCCGGGCGTCGCAGGGCAGGCGGGACTTTGCGGACACCCCCTTGGGGCGCGTGACACCATCACATCCGTGCTCGACATCGGCTACGCCCTCTCCAACCGCTTCCCCGACCCGCCGCAGACCGACTACCGCCGCGCGGACGTCCGCGCCCTGCGGCACGACCTGTTCTGCGGCGACGTCTATCTGGCGGACACCAAGACCGACCATGAGGTGTCCACAGCCTGGGGATGGGTGCCGGTGCTCGACTTCGCGTGGGCGCTGTGCGACATCGTGGAGCGGATCGACCGGGACCCGGCGGGCTCGCGGGCGTCCCGGCCGCAGCGGGCGGAGCTGGACTTCACCGAATCGACCGACCGGATGCTGTTCGAGCGCCGCTTCGGCTGGGTGGACATCGAGGCCGACTGGATGCGCGCGGAGGAGCCCCCGCTCACCGTCTCCCACTCCGAACTGCGCCGCGAGGCCCGCGACTTCCTGCACGACCTGATCGCCGACCTCACCGACCTGCATGACGACCTCGCCGAGAACCCGGCGATCTGGACGCTCCAGGCGCGTTTCCCCAGGGTCTCCTGAAAGGCGCCGACGACCGCGGTGACACCCTTGTCCGTGATCAGTACCTGACACGGGGAAAGCGGGAGCATGACGCAGGGGCGTGTGACCTACCGGCTGGACTACAGGGTGAACCCACCGGCCGTCGTCGGCGACGGACCGGGGCAGGGCACCTCCGTCCGGCTGTGCCGTGACCCCGACAGTCCCGCTCCCGACCGGCTCCGCTCGCTGCGGGCCTTCCATCTGCGCGCCGAGGACGGGACGCCGGTCGCCCGCGTGGTCACGGAGCAGGCCCTGGGGTCCCGGCTGAGCGGGCGCCCGGCGGTGTACCAGGCGCTGGATCCCCACGGCGCGCCCCTCGGGCGGATCACGCTGCGGCGCCGGCGCGCCTTCCGCTGGGGCCGCGAGCGCTGGACCGTGGAGCCGGTGGCCGGCCCCGTCCTCCAGGGGTACCAGGGCCGGCTGGTGTGGTGGGCGCTGTGGTGGCCCGTTGGTTTCCCGGTGTACCTGCTGTTGTTGATCTGGGCTCTTCTGGCGGGAGACGGCGACGGTTTTGGGCCGCCGCGCCGCATCATCTGGCGCGACACCTCACGCCGTGCCCATCTCGTCTTCCGCGCGGTGGCCGAGGACTACCGGCTGCTGAGCCACGAGGTGGACCCGCGCCTGATCAACGCCCTGATCGCGCTGCACCAGTCCTACGACTGCCCGGAACGGGCGGCAACCTGGGGCTGGTACGGGAGTTGAGCGGGTGATCAGTCCTCCACCCTGATCCCCCACTGCATCGCCAGCACCGGTGCCAGGTCCAGCAGTTGGCCCGTGCTGATCACCGCCCCGGCCAGCCGGTCCAGGCCGCGGCTGATCTCCAGTGTCACGGCACCGCGCAGGTCGACGTCCTTGAGGGTCGCCGCGTGGAGGTCCGCGCCCTTCAGCGCGCAGTCCACGAACTCCACGCGCTCCAGGCGGGCACCGCCGAAGTCCGGCTCGACCAGGACGCAGCCCTCGAAGACGACGTCTCTGAGCCGGGCCATGCGCAGGTTCAGATAGTCGATCTTGCCGCCGCGGATCAGCACCCGCTCCAGCACCGCCGCGTGCAGCTGCGTGCCCCCGAGGCGGGCGTCGATCAGCTCGACGTCGCGCAGGGTCGCCTCGGCGAGATGCGTACCGACGCCCCGGACGCCCGTGAGGACCGAGTCCAGGACGGAGGCGTGCGGCAACCTGACCTCGTCCAGCGCGCACTCCGTCAGGGCGCAGTCCAGGAAGCGGGCCCCCGACCCGTCCTGCCCCGCGAAGTCCGCCTCCAGGAACTCCAGCCCGTCGTAGTCCCCGTCCGGTTCGAGCCCGCCGCCCGTGAACGGTTCCAGCGCGGGCAGCCGGATCTCCGGTCGCCGCGCGCCTTTCACACCCGTACCGCCCGCTGCTCTCCTCGCCATGCCCCCCATGGTTCACCCCACCACTGACAACCGGCTCTGACCTGCGAGAACACCGATCATGTCACATTCCGGTGCCCTCGATCGGTCGTACTCGCAGAAGGCGACCCCGACCCCGAGGGAGACCCCCAGTCATGCACCGCATCACCGTCATCGGCGGCGGCTTCGCCGGACTGACCGCAGCCATCACCGCCGCCGAGGCGGGCGCCAAGGTCACCATCCACGAAGCCCACCACACCCTCGGCGGCCGGGCCCGCACCGCCGACGGCCCCTACCGCACGAACGAGGGCCCGCACGCCCTCTACAACGGCGGCCCGCACTGGGCCTGGCTCAAGCAGCGCGACCTGATCGGGCCGCTCGCCCCGATCCCGCCCCTGGAGGCCGCCCGGCTCCGGCTGCGGCACAACGGCGTGCTGCGCCGCACCCCGCCCTTCCCGATGCTGAAGCTGCTGCGCCGGACCGCCGAACAGGCGCCCGTGGACGCCGACTTCCTGACCTGGGCGACCGGTGTCGCGGGCGAGGAGGGGGCCCGGGCCGCCGCCCGCTACTCGGCCGTCGCCCTCTTCCACCACGACCCCGGTTCCCTGTCGGCCGCGTTCGTGCAGGAGCGCCTGCGCCGCGCCACCAAACTGCCGCCCGAGGCGCACTACCCGCGCGGCGGCTGGGCCAGCCTCATCGACCGGATGGCCGCCCGCGCCTGGAACCTGGGCGTCCGGATGGAGACTCTGTCCCGCGTCGACACGCTCCCCACCGACACCCCGGTCGTCGTCGCCACCTCCCTCGACGCCGCCCGGCGCCTGCTCGGCGACGACTCCCTGACCTGGCCGAGCGGCCGTACCGTCCTCGTCGACCTCGCCGTACGGACACGCCGCGGGGACGCGTTCGCGGTGTCCGACCTCGACGCGCCGGGCTGGCTCGAACGGTTCACCGCCCAGGACCGCAGCCTCGCCCCGGCCGGCGAACAGCTCATCCAGGGGCAGATCCCCATCGCCCCGCACGAGTCCAAGGCCGACGGCACGGCCCGCGCCGAGCAGCTGCTCGACCTGGGTTTCCCGGGCTGGCGCGAGCGCGTCACCTGGCGGCGCGAGGCCGTCGCGAACGGCCGTACGGGCGCGGTCGACCTGCCCGGCACCAGCTGGCGCGACCGGCCCTCCGTGGACCGGGGCGACGGTGTCTACCTCGCCGGCGACCAGGTCGCGGCCCCGGGTGTGCTGTCGGAGGTCTCCTTCAACAGCGCCCTGACGGCGGTGTCGTTGGCGCTCGGCCGGCGGGAGCTTGACCTCAAGCAAGCTTGAGGTTGAAGGCTGGGCCCAGACCACCACGACATGAGGAGCCCCGATGCACGCCATCCGCCTGCATGCCTTCGGCCCGGCCGAGAACCTCACCTACGAGCAGGTCGAGGACCCGCGGCCGGGCCCCGGCCAGGTCCGTGTCGCCGTACGGGCGGCGGGCGTCCACCTCCTGGACACCGCCCTGCGCGAGGGCGCACAGGGTCCGGCGCCCGAGCCGACGTCCCTGCCCACCGTCCCCGGCCGCGAGGTCGCCGGTGTCGTCGAGTCCCTGGGCGAGGGCGTCGCGGACCTGTGGCTCGGCAAGCGGGTCGTCGCCCACCTCGGATTCGTCCCCGGCGGTTACGCCGAACTGGCCGTCACCGGAGTCGAGCGGCTGCACGAGATCCCGCGGAACCTGGACTTCGCCGAGGCCGTCGCCATGATCGGCACGGGCCGTACGACGATGGGGATCCTGCAGTTCGCCGAGCCGGGCCCCGACTCGGTGGTCGTCGTCCCGGCCGCGGCCGGCGGCATCGGCACGCTCCTCGTGCAGTACGCCAAGAACGTCGGTGCCACGGTCGTCGGCCTCGCGGGCGGGCCGGAGAAGGTCGCCCGCGTGCAGGCGGGCGGCGCCGATCTCGCCGTCGACTACAGGGACCCGTCCTGGCCCGCGAAGGTCCGCGCCCACCTCGGCGGCCGGGCAGCGACCGTGGTCTTCGACGGCGTCGGCGGCGATGTGGCCCGCGAGGCCGTCGCCCTGCTCGGCCCCGGCGGCCGGCACGTCGTCTTCGGCTGGTCCGCGGAGGGCATCCAGGGCGGCGAGCCCTACCTCGTCGACGGCGTCTCGGAGCAGGTCCTCGGCCCTGTGATGCTCGGGAAGGCCGGCGGCCCCGACCCGGTGCGCACGCTCGAACTGCGCGCCCTGGCCGAGGCCGCCGCCGGCCGGCTCACTCCGGCCGTACAGCGCTTCCCGCTGCGCGAGGCCGCGGCTGCGCACCGGGCGCTGGAGAGCCGGAGGACGATGGGAAAGGTGGTCCTGGAGCCCTGAGGCGGCGCGCACCACCTGTTGTCCATTCACATGACAGCCCCGACGGTTAATTCACATGACCCGCCCGGCCCGCCCCACTACCGTGCGGAAAGTGATCGACATTCCCCGGGAACTGGCGGCATCACAGGAGAAGTACAACGGCGAGGCGGGCCGCGCCTTCATCGAGGAACTGCCGGATCTGGCGGCCGGCTTCCTCGACCGCTGGGGACTGGAGCCCGGCGGACCGCCCATGCACGGCGTGTCCGCCCTGGTCCTCCCGGTCGTCCGCGCCGACGGCGGCCCCGCGGTCCTCAAGCTCCAGATCCTCGACGAGGAGAGCGAGGGCGAACCGGTCGCGCTGCGCGTCTGGGACGGCGACGGAGCGGTCCGTCTCCTCGACCACGACGAGCCCACCGGCACGATGCTGCTGGAGCGTCTCGACGAGACCCGGATGCTCTCCCACGTCCCGGACCCCCACCAGGCCGTCGTCACCATCGCCGAACTCCTCGCCCACCTCACCTCCTTCCCCGCCCCGCCCGGCCTGCGCCGCCTCGGCGACATCGCCCGGGCCATGCTGGACCAGACCCCCTGGGCACTCGACCGCATCCCCGACCCCGAGGCCCGCCGCCTCGTCGCCGACTGCGCCGCCGCCGTACGCGAGGTCGTCGACGAACCGGGCGACCGGCTCCTGCACTGGGACCTCCACGACGAGAACGTCCTGGCCTCCGACCGCGCCCCCTGGCTCGCCATCGACCCCAAGCCCCTCGCGGGCGACCCCGGCTTCGAGCTGTGGCCGGCCATCGACAACCGCTACGACCCGGACGACATCCTCTGGCGCTTCGACGCCATGACCGACGTCCTCGCCCTGGACCGCCCCCGCGCCCGCGCCTGGACCCTCGGCCGCCTCCTCCAGAACGCCCTGTGGGACATCGAGGACGGCCGCCCCCTGGACGACGACCAGCTCGAAATCGCCCGCCGCCTGCGCGCCCACACCGGCTGACCCATGCCTCCCTTCCTCCCCGGCCTGGAGCTCTCCCGCCGCTTCTACACCGAGGCCGTACGCCCTCTCCTGGACGAGGCCCTCCCCGGCATCCCCCACTCCGCCGCCTGCCTCGGCAGCGGCTCCGAGGTCCTCGGCTACGACACCCCGCGCTCGGCCGACCACGAGTGGGGCCCGCGCCTCCAGCTCTTCCTGCGCCCGGAGGACACCGAGACCCACGGCCCCCGCCTCGCCACCCTCCTCTCCCACCGCCTCCCGAAAACGTTCCTCGGCCACCCCACCCACTTCGCCCTCACCGGCGACGACCCGGGCACCGACATCCGCGTCATGACCGTCACCGACGGCCCGGTCCACCACCGCGTCGACATCACGGACCCCGCCACCTGGTTCACGGACCAGCTCGGCTTCGACCCGGGCCAGGGCGTCACCACGGCGGACTGGCTGGCCACGCCCACCCAGCGCCTGGCCGA
Organism: Streptomyces sp. NPDC016851; assembly: GCF_055562795.1. NCBI lineage: Bacteria > Bacillati > Actinomycetota > Actinomycetes > Kitasatosporales > Streptomycetaceae > Streptomyces > Streptomyces sp. NPDC016851. Next base: position 156,979 of record NZ_JBVHEP010000021.1, on the reverse strand, counting down.
GGTCACCGCGGGCGCCGTCTTCCACGACGGCCTCGACCAACTCGCCCCGGCCCGCACCACCCTCCGGTGGTACCCGCACGACATCTGGCTGTACGTCCTGGCCTGCCAGTGGAAACGCATCTCCCAGGAGGAGGCCTTCGTGGGCCGCTGCGGCGAGGTGGGCGACGAACTCGGCTCGGCGGTCGTGGCCGCCCGTCTGATCCGCGACCTGATGCGCCTGAGCCTCCTCATGCACCGCCGCTACCCGCCGTACAGCAAGTGGCTCGGCACCGCCTTCACCGCGACTCCCCGGGGCGCGGCCCTCACCCCCACCCTGACGGCGGCGCTGACCGCCCCCGACCGGCACACCCGCGAGCACCACCTCAAGCACGCCTACGAGGCCGTCGCGACCCACCACAACGACCTCGCGCTCACGGCCCCCGTCGACCCCACCACCCGCCCGTACCACAGCCGCCCATTCCAGGTCCTCCACGCGGAACGCTTCACGGCGGCCCTGCGCGCCCGCATCACGGACCCGGCCCTCCGCTCCCTGCCCGACACCGGCGCGATCGACCAGTGGGTGGACAGCACCGATGCCCTGAGCGACGTCCGGAACAGAAAAAGGCCCGGGCCGGAGACGACCTGACCCGGCCGGAATGCGACGTCACTCATGGCTTCGCTCATGACTTCGCTCATGACGACGGAACGGGCCATCGGAGGCAGCGAGTTGTGCCTCCGATGGCCCGCGCTTCGGTGTGCGGCCGCGGCCGCCGCCCGAGTCCTCAGTAGCCCGTCGGCCTCATCCGGCGGCCGACATCAGGGCGCCGAACACGGCCGGAGCCAGCACCAGGCCGGAAGCTCGGGCGGCGGTTTTGTGCCCGTACTTGTCGGTGACCCGGCGCACGGCGAAGGCGGCGACCAGGGCGAGCGGGAAGACGACCAGCGCGGCCTCCTCGATGCCGATGCTGTGGTCGGTCAGGCGCCCGGCAGCGGTCATGGCCACACCGCCGACGAGCAGGGCGAGGAGTACGGATCCCGCTCCGAACCACCGGCTCTCGATGGCTTCGAGGACGACGCCGAAGCGGGCGCCGGAGAGCTTCATCCTGACGGAACTGCCCAGGGCCACGGCCAGTACGGCGACGCCTGCGCCGAAGAAGGACCACTGGAGCACGGTCGCAACTGTCTGCATAGGACGTTTCCTTTCCCCGAGGCCGGTCTCACCAGCAGTTCTTGATGACCTGGTCGACACCGAGGATCTCGGCCGCGATGGCGCCGATACCGGTCCCGGACTCCTCGAAGACCTCCATGATCGCCTTCTTGAAGCTCTTCTTGCCGCGCTTCTTCTTGTCCTGGATCTTCTTGACGACCTTCTTGATACCGCCGAGCTTGTCGATGGCCTTCTTGACCTTGTAGATCTTCCCGATGGCCAGCAGGTTCGACCCCACGGCCAGCAGGATGCCCCGGGCACACCCGCCGGCGTCGAACTTCATCAGCTGGACGCGGCCCTCACCGGCCGTGTCACCGAGGCGGGCCTGCAGCCACTGCTCGGTGGCCTCCTGCCCCTGCGCGAGCACCTCGTCCGGGATCTCGCTGACGAGCCGGAGGGCCTCCTCCAGACCGCGGAAGGCGTCCTCTTCACTCAGGTTCTCCAGCACGTCGAGGCCGGTTTCCACCTCGGCGGCATCACTGGTACTCGCGACCACTGCCGTGTCTCGTTCAGCGGCCGTAGCAGTCGCGAGCGGTGCCGCGACCCCCAACGCCACGGCCGCTGCCGTCAGCGCGGCGATGTCGCGGATCCTGTTCCGTCGGCCGTTCCCCTTGGCCATGCGGTTTCTGACTATGGATGATGTCGACACATCGTCCCCCGGTACATGAATTTTCCGTTACTCATCCGCACGCTGGTCAGACGTGCGCACCGCGCCCAAGCCCCTGGGTCGCCGGCCGGCAACCGTGCGAGATCGGCGCGACGTGACGATCTTGTGGTGAACGCGGCTACTGGGCAACAGTTTTGAGGAAGAGCTGAGCAAGGCTCTGCAGGGCACGCTACTGCCGTAGACGGTGCCCACCCCGCTACCAGGCCGATAGCATCCCCACCTTGCACAATCCCTGGGGGGGGACCATGGGCGCGCCCACACATCACTTCACACAACCGTCCGAGCCGACCAGGGCCGCCAACTGCCTATTCGCAGCAGCTGCCATCGTCCTCCTCCCAGCAGCCCTGCTCATTTGGGCCGACGGGAACGGCATCGGCGCCCTCTTCCTCGTCCTGCCCCTCATCGGCGGCGGTATCGCACTCGGCAAACGCCGGGCCCGGCAAGCAGCCGAGCTTCAGCACGTTCGCATGTTGCAGTCCACCGAGGTGGCCCGCTACCACGCCATGAACCCGCGCGAGTTCGAGCACGCCATCGCCTTCCTCTGCGAGCGCGACGGCTGCTCGAGAGTCCAAGTGGTGGGAGGCGCCGGAGACCTGGGCGCCGATGTCATCGCTACCGCCCCACACGGCCAGCGGGTCGTCATCCAATGCAAGCGGTACGGCCCCACCACCAAGGTCGGCTCGCCCGATCTACAGCGGTTCGGAGGGACCTGCTACAGCGTCCACGGCGCCCATATCGCCGCAGTCGTCACCACCTCGGTCTTCACCCGGCCGGCAGCCGAGTACGCAGGGCACCACGGCATCCGGCTCTACGACGAGAGCGCCCTCGCCGCGTGGGCGACCCGCACCGGACCACCTCCGTGGATGCCGTAGGGCGGGAAAGAGGCCTCGGCTGGGCACCTCTGGTTGCGCGCAACCAAAAGGCCAAGGCCCTCGGCCGGCAATCTGCCGCAATCCGCGAGCGCCACCGCGCAACCACCCCGCATCCTGGATCTCCAACCCACCAGGGCTCGGAGGCGACATGGCGCTCAGGTTCCTCGGTACCACCAGCGATGACGGTGACTGCCCCACCCTGTACGAGATCGATGGCACAGACGAGATCCTCGTGCAGGGAGACCGAGAGACGGACCCCCAGCACCTCGTGCAGCTACGGGACGTCAAGCCGACCGAGACGTTCGTCCGCGTCCCTCGCAGCCTCCTGACCCGATACGCGCCCCGCACCGCTGCGCCCGAGCTCCAGCCGTTCGCCTCGATCTCGCACCTGTTCCGAGAGTTCCGGCACACCGCGTTCCGGCTGGAGACCCGCCGCGGCTACGCCTCCGACCGCCAGTCCCCGCTCTGGCCAAAGTGGCTTGCCGGCGAGGACGTCGCCAACGAGCCGGCCAACGCGTGGCGGCAGAACGTCCGCGCCCAAGTCGAGCAGGGCAAGCGTTTCGAGCGCGTCCGCCTGGCCGATGAGCCCCTCACCCAGGGGCAGCAGTTCCTGCTGGCCCGCGCACCCAGCAACATCGCAGCCGGCGAAGACATCCGGTACCTGCCCCGCGGCGAAGCCTGCGCCCTGCGTCTGCCCGACTGCGACTTCTGGCTGTTCGACTCGAAGATCGTGGCCCGGTTCGCGTTCGACGGGGACGACACCACCCTCGGCGTGTACGTCACCGAAGACCCTGCCGAGGTGCTCTCCGCCTGCCAGGCCCGGGACGCCGCGTGGCATCACGCGGCGCCTGCAGCCGAGTTCGCGAAACGGGTAGCTTCAACAGTGTGACCACCGACTTCCAGACCGCACGCGAGGCCCTCGGCGCGCGGCTGCGGGAGCTGCGCACCGAGGCCGGTCTGGAAGGCAAGGACATCGCCGGCAAGCTGGGCTGGCAGACGTCGAAGGTCTCCCGCCTGCAGAACGGCAAACAGACCCCGACCCGCGCCGATCTGACCGCGTGGGCGAACGCGGTCGGCCGCCCGGACGCCGAGCCCGAACTGCACGGACTCCTCGCCGGCCTGGACATGAAGCAGCGGCACCGCTCCTGGCGCCGGCAGCTCGCGGGCGGGCACCGCGGTCGGCAGGAGATCGCCGTCCGTCAGACCGAGAACACGACGCTGCTGCGGGGCCTTGAGGTCTCCCGCATACCGGGCCTGTTCCAGACCCCCGAGTACGCGCGGGTCATCTTCGACAGCAACGCCGAATTCCGCGGGATCCCGCCCACCACCGAGGCGGCCGTCGAGACGCGCATGCGCCGTCAGGAGGCGCTGTACGACCCGGAGAAGACCTTCCGGTTCCTCGTCTGCGAAGCGGCCCTGTACCACCGCTCGTGCCCTGTCGAGGTGATGGCCGAGCAGCTCGACCGGCTCTACAACCTCGTCGGACAGCGGCGCATCGAACTCGGCATCCTGCCCTTCGGCACCCAGTTGCGCCGCACCGCACCGCACGCATTCTGGATCTACGACCGGCGACTCGTCATCGTTGAGACCATCAGCGAGGAACTGTGGCTCACCGGTGATGACGACGTCCAGCTGTACGAGCGGGCGTGGGACTGGCTCGCCGAGTCCGCCGAGTACGGGCCCTCAGCGCGGCGCCTGATCGGCCGCGCGAGGGCGTCTCTGGACCTCACCTGAGCAACCTGGCGCAAGACTCCCTCCCCTGTGCGCAATCGCGCGCAATCGCTGCCCGGGGGCGCAATCGCCCTCCGTAGCGTCCCGGTCATGGCCCTACCGAAGTGCGCCGAGCGGTACGAGGCGGGGGACGCGTGGCTCGCTGGCTGCTCCGCGCACCCCGCCCTCGTGCGCGAGGCATGGAACCTTGAGGCGCTCGCGCCGATCCCGTCCGGCAACGCGTGGCTGGCGGCCGAGGCCCCGCTCGTCGCGAGCATGCAGGCACACAACCGGATCCGTCCCGAGCGCCGTGGGCCGGTCGTCGCCGACCCGACGCTCGACATGGCCTGGTGGCTCGTGCCGCTCGACGCCGCAGACGAACTGGGCGACCTGCGGGCCGTGACAGTGCAGCCGGTCGGCTGGCCTCTGCACTGTCCGCCGACGGGCTGGCCTGCCTGCGGCCGGTTCTGGCTGACGCGCCCGGGCGGCTCGGGTGAACTCACCGACCCTGCCGTACTCGCCGCCGCGTTTGGCCCTGGCGGGTAACCGACGCCTAGCGGAGGCCAGGACCTCGACGAACGCCGTCTGCCGATCATCCTGCGGGCGCTCGTGCGGACTCGCGGGCAACGACACCATCGCCGTCGGCACACGCCTGTAACCCGGGGCCCCAACGGGGGCCGTTGTCGGGCTGCGGCCCCCTACGCTGCACGGTCGTCGGACACCAGCAGCGACCAGCGATCGGAGACCCCATGGCAGGTATTGAGTTCGAAGCGAAAGCCCTCGACGTTGACCCGGCGAAGATCGCACGGCTCATCACCGAGGCCGGTGGCACGCGCACGAACGGGACTCGCCTCATGCGGCGATACGTGTACGACACCATCCCGGCCGTCCCCGGCCGATGGGTGCGGCTACGCGACACGGGCTCCGACGTCACCCTCTGCGTAAAGCAGATCACGACGGACGCCGTGGACGGGACACACGAGACCGAGGTCACCGTCGACAGCTTCGAGGAGGCCGCCGCGCTGCTTGAGCTCGCCGGCCTGGCACCGCGCAGCTACCAGGAGAACCGGCGCACGTCGTACACCCTCGGCGCCGTCCGCCTGGAGGTCGACGAGTGGCCCCGCATCCCGCCGTATCTGGAGATCGAGGCCGACGACGAAGCGCAAGTGTGGACGGCCGCCGCCGCGCTGGGCATCGGCCACGACCAGCTCACATCGATCAACACCACGAAGGTCTACGCCCTGTACGGCATCGACCTGGACTCCATCGCCGACCTGCGTTTCGAGTAGGCCGGCGCCTGCTACTCCGGCCGGGGCACCGCGCCCCGACCGGCCCGGAGAAGGGGGCACCATGCACGACCTGAGTGACGTGCCGGTGGAAGTGAAACCGGACCGCACCTTGCGCGTGAAGATCATCGACGCATGCGGTCTCGCCTGCTCGTTCTGCCACAACGAAGGAACACCCATCGCCGTACCGGGCCGCACCGGACGCGTCTCCATCTACCTCCGTACCAACGGCGCCGACTTCCTGCCCGCCCGGATCGCCGCCGACGCCGACTTCGCCATGGCCCTCGCTGCCGTGCGCGGCAGCCTCCCGACGAACGAGGTGCACTTCACCGGTGGTGAGCCGACGCTGCACCCCGACCTGCCCGGGCTGATCACCATCGCCCGACGCCTCGGACTCACCGTCGGGCTGACCTCGAACGGCGAGAACGGCGCCGCTGTCCTGCCCGCCGCCGCGGCAGCCGGCCTTGACCGCATCAACCTGTCCGTGTTCGGCACCACCCCGGCCGAGCTCGCCGCCGTACAAGCACCGCGTCTGGCCTCACCGAAGCTCGCCGAGCGCAAGCTGGCCGCCCTCGACGCGACGATCGAGACCGCGACCGCCCACGGCATCAAGGTCTCCGCCAACATCGTGATCCCCGACCGTGGCCACGTCGACCGCGTGCTCCGCATCATCGAGCGGCACGGTCGCTCCGTCGTGGTCCGGATGCTCGTATCGCTGGAGGACGGGGGAGCCTCCCTGGCCGCCATGCAGGACGTCGTCGACCGCCTGGGTGCCGTGCCGGTCCGCCGCATCATCACGGCCGGAGCATCGGATCAGCGGGTGCGGTACCGCCTGCCCGACGGGCGCACGCTGTACGCGAAGAGCATCCGGCCTGTGCGCCTACCCAAGACGTGCACCGACTGCCGGTTCAACAACCCGAACGACTGCCAGGAGGGGTACTACGGCGTCCGGCTGTACCGCGCCATGGACGGCCCGTTCATGGTCGGCGTCTGCATCCAGCGCATGGACCTGTGCCTGTCGCTCGGCGAATTCGTGATGAGCCAGCGCTGCCGCGAAGTAGCGACCTTCCGCGACGACGAGACGGCGCGGCTGACTCGGCTGCACGCCGTTCCGGCAGCAACCGGCGGACCGCACCCCGGCTGACCACCGACCCGGGGCCGCCCCACAGATGCCCGCCCGTCCTCTGCAGAACGACCTCGTCTTCGGCCAGCCCGAACTGGGCCAAAAGCAGACCAGCGGCTTCCCGAAGGAAACCGCTGGTCAGAGCGTGAGCTCCCTGTCGGATTCGAACCGACGACCTACGCATTACAAGTTGTCCGATCTTGGTCCGGGGGTGTCCGCAGACGTCTCCGTACGGGCCCCATCACTGTTCAGGAGCATCTAACGGACGTCAGTGGACCAGAGCAGGCATCGCCGGAACAGACTGCAATCGAGACCACAACTGAGCCCACCGGTAGCAATACCGCCTCCCTCAGAACGGCGGTCCCTCGCTGCCGCCACCACTCGTTCCCCCGACTAGGATCTAGCGCGAAGAGACGAGCGGTTTCGTCCGCTAGCCCTCAAACTCATCCCTGGCGATCGATTCCAATAGGGCTGGGCCGCTAGGTTTCCGTTCAGCCCATTCGATCAGCCACTTCCGCACCATAGTAGCGATGAAGGCATGTTCGGCAGGAAGGCGTGAAACGGCATCAAGCACTTCATCACGGACATCGATCGGCTCAATGTAATGAGCCTCCGCCGGAGTCCGCACTTTTCGAACCACCCAGGCGCCCTTGGTTGTGGAGACGAGAGTTACGTCACAACCATCGAACCATTCCGTTTCTGCGTCATCGGAACGAGCAGCAGGGACCTCTAGTAGGTCAGTGAACGGAACCGCACGCTCATCCCGATTCTCTGCGGGCCAGCAGCCGATGCATGCCTCACCGAATCCAAAGATCCCGGCCGGGGCGGTACGTCGCATTCTATCCAGAAGCTGGCGAGCCTTGGCTCCTTCCGGTGTTGGATCACTACCCCAATTTGCGACTAGGGCCAAAGCAGCCGTTGCACTAATACCAGTCGAAGCGAGGGATCTTTCGATAGCCTGAAAGATGATGGGTTTGCAACCTGGGTCCGCTTTTGCAGAGTCACTCAGTACGCGATGCAGGAGGTGAGCGATCTCCCTGTCCGGCGGGGCATCTAGTAGCTCTAGAGCCAGTTGAACCAGTAGTCGTCGAAACCTTGGTGTCGCCGCTGCTACATCATCGTCGAGTAGTTCCATCGCGATCAAGGAACCTGGCTTAACGAAAAGTGCAGTGTTGTCTTCCACCTGTATCTCCCGAAGGAGATTCATGAGATTGTGCCGTTGGCGCCCTTGATGGAAGAATACATTTCCTGCTGCCAAGAGCCACGTATTCCTCCAGTGCGCCGACCATGCAATGGTGCGGAGGCGATTACTGAGGTCTGCAGCCTGATCGCGAGCGATCGCCTGCGCTGCCATAAATTCCTGTAGGCTGCGCACATCAAAACCGAATCCGTCTCCCTTGGGAGACAGCAACACCAGCCTGGTGGTTGCTGCACTGATAAGACGGTCGGTCAATCTCTGATTTACCTGAGGATCATCGTATCCCGCCGCGTTCAGGATCTCACGAGTAATGCCTTCCAGTTTCTCAAGGGGCAGGGCAGCATCATGTTCCCCTACGTTCTCAGCCAGAACGTGGAGGTGCAAGCCCACCTGTTGATGAATCCGGTCGATGGTTGTCTTATGCTGGTCTAGCAACCGCCCAGTCGCGCCGGGTTTACCGACCTCCCGACTGTAAATGGTCTCGTAGTAGGCGTCAAACAACCGATACCTCTCCTGAGGTACCCTTTCACGCCTTTCGAGCAAGACAGACATGATGGTTACCTGGAGGGGAGTCCTCATGAGGCGGGCGGTCAGCTCATCTGAGGCGGCGCTCTTCAGACGGGCATGCACCTTCTTCGCGTTCTCGCTGTCTCCGGGAAAACGAGCCTCAGTGAGCAGTTCCGCATAGGCGACCGCATCCTCAGGACCCAGAGGACTCAAGGAGAGGTGCGTGTACTTAGATGGAGAAAATTCCTCCCTGTATCCCTGCGGTCGACTGGTGGCTACAACAAAAAGGTCCGCATCCACTTGTCGAGCTTCGGTGTAAAAGTCGTCCAACTTCCCAATGACAGCTTCTCTTGATGAAATCGATGCGACTTCATCAAGACCGTCGAGCACCAACAACCACGGCCACTTGCCGAGCCACGACCGCAATTGATTCGCATTGACCTCCGGGGCGCTCTCGTTGATCTGCTGGGCGAGATACTTTAGAACGCTAACGTTTTCGCCGCCGGCAATGACGTCACTATACGCCGCGAGATCGATCCGCGCCGGCCAGCGGTGCTGCACCGGAGTGGGCAGTCCAATATTAGAAAGATGAGTGCGCATTCGGTTCAGCAAGTCGCGTTGTTCCTCAGAAAGCAACGCCGGACTTTCCGCCAGGAAGGCGACCCGGTAGGCCTGACAGATAAGCTGACTGAGCGTAGTCTTTCCTTGCCCTGGCCCTCCGAGGATCACACAGTTTTTTAGCGAACTCGACTTCTTCCGGCTAGGCCTGAGAATCTCATCGCCATGCCTTAGCGCATACTCAACCGTGTTAACGTCCCTAGGCTCCCCAGTTTTGTCATCTATCAGGGTCGAAACTAGATCGATTGCAACATCAGCCAAATTAAGACGCTGATTGTCGCCCTCACCTGCCTGATGCAGTCGGACATGCGTATCCGATTTCAGCTGTATGACGCTGTACGTTGTCGCACGTTCAGCAACGTCGATGAACCCGCTGCCCTCCAACATCTTGCGGAGGTGTGCAAGGACATCCCCAGAGGTGATCAGCGCTTCATAAGGTTGACGCACATCTGGAAAATTATCCAAGAATGTGTTCAGTTGATCGTAATGCCAGACTCGCCAACCCTTGATAGGGAGTTTAAGTTTTGCGATCAAGGCATCGATTTGCCGCTTAACCTGGTCAATCCCTCCGGTGACCGCCACCGGGGATAGAACGACGTTGGTAGCAAAAAGGATGTAGTCTGGGACTTCACGTGACTCGGCACGCTTGGACTTCGGATTAGCCCAGGTGTTGAGCTCTCTCTCCGCCTCCGCGAGAAACCAAGCGGTATCCAACTTAGTACCGAGCGAGCGTGCACGAAACTTCGCCTGAAGGACACCGTAGCCGTCCCATACTCCCTCCGGTGCGGGATCCGGATACTTCAGCTTGCCCCGGAACGCGGCTTCCCGCCCGCCGTCAGGCCCGTCACCGAAGACCTCGACGCCAGACCCGAGGATGCGTACTGCCAGCGCCTGAGTGAGATGCTCGAACTCTCGTGTACCGAGACGAGTGAGGTCATAGTCCACGTGATACATCATCAGGGTGAGCGTGATGCTGTTCAACAAGAACAACTAGGTTCGCTACTCGGAGCAGGTGCCCGCCCGTCGGCGCAACATGGACCGCCGGTGCACTCCGTGTCCCCTCGAGCGTTGGGATGCAGTACTCGACATTGCGCCCGGCCCCCGTCCACTGCTTCATCGAGGCCGGATGGTCCTTCCGAGCTCTCTCCGGGACTGTCGTGATCGTGGGAGTCTTGGGGAGAAGACGGGCGAGCGGAGAGGGAGAGCGAGTGTCGCAGCAGGCCAACCCTCGGGGGACCTTCCTGAAGATCGCTGACACGCTCAAGACACGGATCGAGACGGACCAGGGTATGAGCGAGCTCCCGGCTCTGTCTGAGGTGATGAGCGAGCACAAGGTCTCACGTGGGGTCGCACTCCGGGCGTTCGCTCTGCTGAGGCAGGAGGGTCTGGCCGAACCGGTGCCGGGCGGACGGTGGCGGGTTGTGCGCGCTGGCGTAAACGTCGACCGGCGCCCGCTCGAAGAGCGGATCGCGGGCATCATCACGGCTGACGGACTTGAAGTGGGGGAGCCATTCCCCAGCGCTTCCGCGCTGGCCGAACGGTTTCAGGTCTCGCGTCCCACGGTGACCAAGGCACTGGAGAAGTTGGAGACCGCCGGCGTGTTGGCGGGGGGCGGCCAGGGCAAGGTGCGGACCGTCCGCGCCCTGCCGACGCGAGAGGAGCGTTCGTAACTTGCCGAAGTTGACGGAGTGGGCCTACCCCTTGGCTGAGTCCCTGCTCGCCGAGCCGCTGCCTCGGCGGTGGCAGCACTGCCTCGGCGTCGCCGAGAGGCGCGCACGATCGCGCTCGTTCTCGACCAGGACGCCGATCTGCTGGAGGCCGCCGCGGTCCTCCACGACATCGGCTACGCGCCGGACCTGGCCAAGACCGGATTCCATCCGCTAGACGGGGCCCGCTACCTCCGGGACGTGGCCGGCGCCGACAATCGGGTCATCAACCTGGTCGCCCACCACTCCTGCGCCTGGATGGAGGCCGAAGCACGCGGCATGCGCGAGGAGCTGGAGGGCGAGTTCCCCCGCGAGAGTGCGAGAAGCCGGTATCGACGATCGGCGCCAGCACGACGGCAGCCGCCACACCGCCGGCACGATCCTGAACGAGCTGGGCGTCGATCTCCCCACGATCATGGAGATCCTCCGCCACTCCCAGATCGGCCAGACCCGCCGGTACGTCAAGGGCAGATCCCACCTCGCCAAGGCCGCCATGCGCCGCATGGGAGACGCCTTGATGCCCGGCCAGAGACCCGCGTCTGAGACCACAACTGAGACCCGAGACAGCCGCGCGGCCCGAGCCCGGCGCCGCCGCCACCTCCCCTGACGAAGAAACCCCAGGTCAGAACGCGCCCGACCTGGGATCCCAGCAGAGCCCCCTGTCGGATTCGAACCGACGACCTACGCATTACAAGTGCGTTGCTCTGGCCATCTGAGCTAAGGAGGCACCGCGTACTACAACGCCGTACGCGAGGGCGGCACCACTGTACACAGAGCCCGTTACCCCGAGCCACGAAGTTCCCCGTCGCCCGGTCTCACTCCAGCTCGTACTCGAAGCGGTACGCCACCGTCGGCTCCCCGTGGTGCGCGGTGAAACCGCCCTTCCCCCGCAGTCCGGCCAGCTCCCCGCTCCCGGAGTCCCGCACCACCTCGAACGTGCAGTGCACCGTCCCGTCCTCGCCGAACCACCCCCGCTCCTCCACGGCGAAGCTCCCCTCCCGCCCGTCGAGCCGGCCGGTGATCAGTTCCATGCCGGTGTAGGAGCCGGTCTTCTCGGTGACGTAGACGATGGAGTACTCGCAGAGCGTCCCGGCCGCCTCGATGCCGCCGCTGAAGGTGTTCCGGACGGAGGCGTGGGCGAGCCGGGGGTTCGCGTCCTCCCCCGGGCCGAGCACGCGCTCCTGCCAGTCGGCGAAGGTGAAGTGTCCGGTGGTGGTGCGGGGGCTGCCGGGCATGGGTGGTCCTCTCGGAGATCAGAAGATCAGATGGTGGCCGTCCGGGCCGTCCGGGCCGTCCGGGCCGTCCAGGACCTCACTCTCTTCGCTGTACCTGACATCTCCTGTCAGGTACAGGAAACGCACCCCGGACAATGACCCCCATGCGTGCCGACCGGCTCCTCTCCCTGCTCCTGCTGCTCCAGAACCGCGGGCGGATGACCGCGCCCGAGCTCGCCGCCGAGCTGGAGGTGTCCGTGCGCACGGTCTACCGGGACGTCGAGGCCCTGGGCGCGGCGGGTGTGCCGGTGTGCGCCGATCGCGGGCCGGAGGGCGGCTACCGGCTGATGGACGGCTACCGGACCCGGCTGACCGGTCTGACCGACGCCGAGGCCGGGTCGTTGTTCCTCGCCGGGATGCCCGGCCCGGCGCGGGATCTGGGGCTGGGGGCGGTGCTGGCCAGTGCCCAGCTGAAGGTGCAGGCCGCGCTGCCGGCGGAGCTGGCCGGGCAGGCGCGGCGGGTGCAGGAGCGGTTCCATCTGGACGCGCCGGCGTGGTTCCGGGAGGCCGATCCGGTGCCGTGTCTGGAGCCGGTGGCGGCAGCTGTGTGGGAGCGGCGGGTGCTGCGCGTGCACTACCGGAGCTGGCGGGGCGAGGTGCACCGAGAGGTGCGGCCGCTGGGGCTCGTCCTGAAGGGCGGCATCTGGTACCTGGTCGCCCTGGCGGAGGAGTCCGTGCGGACGTACCGGGTGTCCCGCCTGCTGGCCGTGGAGGAGACCGGGGAGCTCTTCGACCGTCCGGCCGGCTTCGACCTGGCCTCCTACTGGGAGGAGTCGTCCCGGCGGCTGGAGGCCGCCCTGCGGCAGGGTGTCGCCCGGCTGCGTCTCTCACCGCGGGGGCAGCGGCTGCTGCCGATGCAGTTCGGGGCGGCGGGTGCGCAGGCCCTTCAGAGCGCGGGGGTGCCGGACACGGAGGGCTGGGTGGAGGTGGAACTGCCCGTGGAGGCGGAGGCCGTGGCGGTCGGGGACCTGCTCCGGCTGGGTCCGGAGGCGGAGGTCCTCGGGCCGCCCGGGCTGCGGCAGGCCGTGGCGCGGGCGGTGGCGGCACTGGCGGACCGGTACGGGCGGCCGTGAGGCGCCAGCCGTGCGGCGTCTTCGAAAATTTCCGCGAAGTTCACAGGCCCGGAGGTACTGACAGACCACGTGAACGCCAGGTACCGTCCTGAGCCAGTTCACACGCGTGGACTACACCACAACGGAACACCGTCGTGGCACCACCTTCCTACTCGGATCGTCCGGCACGTTCCTGCCGGTAGAAGGGGTTCACTCATCATGGCCACTGTCTCGTTCGACAAGGCGACCCGGATCTACCCGGGTTCCACCAAGCCCGCTGTTGACGCGCTGGAGATCGACATCGAGGACGGCGAGTTCCTCGTCCTCGTCGGCCCGTCCGGCTGCGGCAAGTCCACCTCGCTCCGCATGCTCGCGGGCCTCGAGGACGTCAACGCCGGCGCCATCCGCATCGGCGACCGCGACGTCACCCACCTGCCGCCGAAGGACCGGGACATCGCCATGGTGTTCCAGAACTACGCGCTCTACCCGCACATGACCGTCGCCGACAACATGGGCTTCGCGCTCAAGATCGCCGGCGTCAACAAGGCGGAGATCCGGCAGAAGGTCGAAGAGGCCGCGAAGATCCTCGACCTCACCGAGTACCTGGACCGCAAGCCGAAGGCGCTCTCCGGTGGTCAGCGCCAGCGTGTCGCCATGGGCCGCGCCATCGTGCGTGAGCCGCAGGTGTTCCTCATGGACGAGCCGCTGTCCAACCTGGACGCCAAGCTCCGTGTGTCCACGCGTACGCAGATCGCCTCGCTCCAGCGCCGCCTGGGCATCACCACCGTCTACGTCACCCACGACCAGGTCGAGGCCATGACGATGGGCGACCGTGTGGCGGTCCTCAAGGACGGTCTGCTCCAGCAGATCGACACCCCGCGCAGCATGTACGACAAGCCCGCCAACCTCTTCGTGGCCGGCTTCATCGGCTCCCCGGCGATGAACCTCGTCGAGGTCCCGGTGACCGACGGCGGCGTGAAGTTCGGCAAGTCGGTCGTGCCGGTGCAGCGCGACGCGCTCGCCGCCACCACCGACAAGACCGTCACGGTCGGTGTCCGCCCGGAGCACTTCGACGTGGCCGGCCCGGACGCCGAGCTGGGCCTCGCGGTCACCGTCAACGTCGTCGAGGAGCTCGGCGCCGACGCCTACGTCTACGGCACCGCCAAGGTCGGCGACGACTCCAAGGACCTCGTCGTCCGCGTCAGCGGCCGTGACGTCCCGGAGAAGGGCAGCACGCTGCACATCGTCCCGCGCTCCGGCGAGACCCACGTGTTCTCGACCTCCACGGGCGAGCGCCTGTCCGACTGACCCGTCGGCAAACGCACAACCCCGGGTGAATCACCCAAGTTGACGAAGAGGGCCCCGCAGCGTGCTGCGGGGCCCTTCTCGTTGCCGCTCGTTGTCGACAAATACCCCGGCAGACCGGACGTTTCGAGCGGTGTGCGTCAACGCCTTACCCAAAAAAGGGCACTCTCTCATCCCCCGAACCGGTGACTAAATGTCTACAAACCATTACCCCGCGCTACCCTCACACGCGTGAAGCACTCCACTAACCAACAGACGCGACGCGGCCGGGGCCCCGCCCGCCGGATCGGCCGCTCCCTCGCTTTCGTCCTGCCCGTCGTCCTGGTGCTCTCCGGGACCCTCGCGGTCACCCGAGTCAACTGGTCGGGGAGCACCTCCGACCCGGTGCTCACCGCCGCGGACACCAGCACGTCCGCCGGCACGCCGCGGGCCGCCAAGCGCACTCCGCAGGACGTCCTGCGCGACAAGCTGCTCACCGAGCTCCAGGAGGAGAACCCGGGCGTCGCCCTCACCCATCTCCAGCAGGCCGTCAACGGCCGCCCGTCGCTGGCGAAGCACTGCGCGTCCATCGCCCGCGCCCTCGGCCAGGCCGCCGTCCGGGTCTACGGCCCGACACGCGCCCAGTCCTACGCCCGCCCGGTCTGCGACACCGCCTTCGCCACGGGCGTCGCGGCCGCGCACAGCTGAGCACCCCGCCCTGCCGCCGGACGAGAGAGGTGAGAAGCCGGCAGCGGCCGACGCGAGTACCTTCGTCCGCCGCGGCCCCGGGCGGGACGCCACGTACAGTTCGGTCTCATGAGCGATCCGAGCGCCGCGTCCCGCCCCGTTCAAGCCGTCGTTCTGGCCGGTGGCCAGGGCTCCCGGCTACGCCCGTACACCGACGACCGGCCCAAGCCGATGGTCGAGATCCCCGGGACGGGGACACCGATCATCGGCCATCAGCTGTCCTGGCTCGCCGAGGAGGGCGTGACGGACGTGGTGGTCTCCTGCGGCCACCTCGCCGAGGTGCTCCAGAAGTGGCTGGAGACGGCCGATCTGCCCGTCTCCGTCACCACGGTCGTGGAGTCGGAGCCCCTCGGCCGCGGCGGCGGCCTCAAGTACGCCGCCGCGCATCTTCCCCACCCGGACCAGCCCTGGTACGCCACCAACGGCGACATCTGGACCCGGTTCTCGCTGCGTGACATGGCGGACTTCCACACCGAGCGGGACGCCGTCGCGACGCTGGCCCTCGCGCGGCCGCGGCTGCCGTGGGGCGCCGTGAAGACGGACGGCTTCGGCCGCATCACGGACTTCATCGAGGCCCCGCCGTCGACCTTCGAGATCAACGCGGGTGTGTACGTCTTCTCCCCCGGGTTCGCGGGGCTGCTGCCGGACCGTGGGGACCACGAGCGCACGACGTTTCCCCGGCTGGCCCGCGAGCGGAAGCTTGCCGGGTTCACGATCCCTCAGGGGTCGTATTGGCGTGCGATCGACACGGCGAAGGATCTGACGGAGGCTGCGAAGGAACTGGCGTCGGGGCGCTGAGAGCTCGGTTGGTTGTGGTCGTGTGGCGGCTGCGGGCTTGCGGTGGCTTGTCGCGCAGTTCCCCGCGCCCCTTGCGTCTGCTGCCCCGCTCTGCGTCATAAGGGCCCCGCACCTCGAAGGTGCGGGGCCCTTGATATCTGCTGCCGGCTAACCCAGCAAACCGCCCACCAGGCCCGGCCGGCCCGTGGACGAGGAGCCGCCGCCGTCGCCCGAGCCGCCGGTCGAGCCCGTGCCGCCGGTCGCCGTGCCACCGGAGGTGGGGCCCGAGGTGGTGCTCGGGGCCTGGCCGGCCGGGGAGGACTGCTGGGGCGGGGCCTGGCCCGCGCCGCTGCCCTGGGTCTGGCTGGGCGAGCCGCCGGTGACCGTGCCGGCGTCCCGGGTGGCGCCCGGCGTGGTCGTGGTGCCCGCGCTGGGGCTGGCCGAGCCGGCCGTGGCGCCCTGGGTGGGCGACGTGGAGGCCGACGGGGTCCGCTTGTCCTGCCGCTTGCCGGGGGCGTCCGGGAGCGGGGAGCCGGGCAGTTCGTTGCGCGGGGGCTCGCCGGGTCCGGGGACGACGACCCGGTCGGCGTCGCGGACGGCGCCGCCGAGCAGCGAGCCGACGAGCAGCGTGAGACCGGTCGCGACGGCGGTGACGAGGGCGCCGCGGCGCAGCACGTAGCGGCGCAGGTCCCAGATGTCGGCGCGGGGTCCGAGGCGGCGCCAGGCGCTGCCGGCCAGGCGGCCGTCGACGGAGTAGACGGGGGCGCCGGCGATGATCAGCGGGGACCAGGCGGCGAGGTAGATGATGTCGGGGGTCTCGTAGACGGGGACGCTCTTCCAGCTGACGGTGACCAGCAGCGCGGCCGACAGCAGGGCGCCGAAGCAGGCGGCGACGCGCTGCCAGCAGCCGAGGACCGTCAGGACGCCGACGATGACCTGGGCGAAGGCGATGGCCAGTCCCGAGCCGACCGGGTGCTCGAAGGCGAACTGGCGCAGCGGCTCGGCGACTTCCCAGGGGTGCAGCGTGTTCAGCCACTTCACCATGGTGCCGCGCTTGCCGCCGTCGAAGTAGACGGGGTCGCACAGCTTGCCCATGCCGGCGTAGATGGAGATGAAGCCGAGGAAGACGCGCAGCGGGAGCAGGACGACGCCGAGGTTCAGCCGGCGGCCCGGGTAGTAGGCGTGCCGTGCCGGGTCGTCGCCGTGGCGCCTGACGGGCCGCCCGGTGTCGTCCGACTCACCGGTGACGTCCTCGAAGTCCTCTTCCGCGTAGGCGGGTTCGTCGTACGCCGGTTCGTCGTAGGCGCTGCCGACCGTGCGCATGGGCGGCAGCAGCCGCGTGCCGTCGGCGGGCTCGTGGGTGCGCTGCGGGCCGACGACGGGGGTCTCGACGGTCTGGGTGAGGTCGTCCTGGTAGCCGTCGCCCTGGTAGCCGTCACCCTCGTAGCCGGTGCCGCCGTAACCGCCGTCCTGGTACCCGGCGCCGTAGCCCGGGCCCTGCGGGGCGGTGCCCACGCGGGAGATGACCTGGGTGGCCCCGGTGTCCGTGGCGGACTCGTCGGGGTGGCGGATGCTCTCGTGCCGGACGGCCTGGAGGAGGCGGTGGGCGCCGGTGTCGTCGGGCGCGGACTTGCCGCTCCAGACGACGGGCCGGCGGCGGGTGGCGGCCCCGTCCGCCGCGCCCCCGGCGGTGACGACGGGGATGCGGGCGGTGTCCTCGCTGGTGGTCAGATGCCGTGCGACCCGGGGGGACTGGACGCGACGCGTCGAGACGCCCAACTGCACGCGGAAACTCGCGTGATTGACGATGACCTGCGCCGGGTCGCTCGGCACCTTCACCATGCTCAGCGCGGGAGCGTCGTCGAGTCCCGACGAGCGGTCCCCCGTGGGTGTGCGGGGTGTTCTGGTGTCCACACTCATCTAACCGAGTGACGTCGGGATAGGACACTGCTTTGACTCGCCGGATCTGTCCGGACCCCGTCAAGCTTGTCCTCGTCGCCCCGCTGCTCCCGGAATTAACCCGTACGGGTGAGGTGCCGGACGCCCGTTCAGCTGCGTCGGCGGGCCGCCTCGTACAGCACGATCCCCGCCGCCACACCGGCGTTGAGCGACTCCGCGCCGCCCGGCATCGGGATCCGCACGCGGTGGTCGCAGGTCTCCCCGACCAGCCGGGACAGGCCCTTGCCCTCGCTGCCGACGACGATGACGACGGGCCCGCCCAGGGCCTCCAGGTCACCGAGTTCGACCTCGCCGTCGGCGGCCAGGCCGACGACCACGATGCCGGCCTTCTTGTACGCCTCCAGCGCGCGCGTCAGGTTGGTGGCGCGGGCGACGGGCGTACGGGCGGCGGCACCGGCGGACGTCTTCCAGGCACCGGCCGTCATCCCGGCGGCCCGGCGCTCGGGTACGACGACGCCGTGCCCGCGGAAGGCGGAGACGGAGCGGACGACCGCGCCCAGATTGCGCGGGTCGGTGACACCGTCGAGCGCGACGATCAGCGGGTCCTCGCCGTCGTCGAGGGCGGCGTCGGCGAGGTCCTGCGGGTGGGCGTACTCGTACGGCGGGACCTGGAGCACGAGCCCCTGGTGGTTCAGCCCGTTCGTCATCCGGTCGAGCTCGGGGCGGGGGGCCTCCATGAGGTTGATCCCGCCGCGCTCGGCGGCGAGCTGGAGGGCCTCACGGACGCGCTCGTCGTTGTCGATGAACTGCTGGACGTACAGCGTGGAGGCGGGCACGCCGTCGCGCAGCGCCTCGAAGACCGGGTTGCGGCCGACGACCAGCTCGGACGTGGACTTGCCGCCGCGGCCCCGGGGCGCGGGACGGCGCGCGGTCTGCCGCGCCTTGGCGCCGGCGACACGGTTCTTCTTGTGTCCCTTGCGCATCTCGGCGGGCGGGGTGGGGCCCTTGCCCTCCAAGCCCTTGCGCCGCTGGCCGCCACTGCCGACCTGCGCGCCCTTCTTGCCGGACATGCGGCGGTTGTTGGCTGCCATGACCTACCTGTCTGTGGGTGCGGTACGTGCGTACGTCTATGAAGTGTGCCGCCCGGAGGCCCGGGCGGCACAATCGATCTTCCGGATCGCGGCCGGGTCAGCGCGGTCCGAGGCTCCAGCGCGGCCCCTGCGGGCTGTCCTCGATGACCAGGCCGGACTGGCCGAGCTGGTCGCGGATGGCGTCCGCGGTGGGCCAGTCCTTGCGGGCCCGGGCGGCCTCACGCTGGTCGAGGACCATGCGGACGAGCGTGTCGACCACGCCGTGCAGGTCGGCGCCGCGGTCGCTCTCCCCGGCCCAGTGCGGGTCGAGGGGGTCGAGCCCGAGGACGCCGAGCATGGCGCGGACCTCGGCGAGCCGGGCCACGGCGGCTTCCTTGTCGTCGGCGGACAGCGCGCTGTTGCCCTGCCGGACGGTGGTGTGGATGACGGCGAGCGCCTGCGGCACGCCCAGGTCGTCGTCCATCGCCTCGGCGAAGGCCGGCGGCACGTCGGCGGCCGGCTCGACGGCACCGGCCTTCTCCACCACGCGCTGCACGAAGCCCTCGATCCGCGCGAACGCCGACTCGGCGTCGCGCAGCGCCTCCTCGCTGTACTCGATCGTCGAGCGGTAGTGCGGGGTGCCCAGGTAGTAGCGCAGCACGATGGGCCGCCAGCGCTTGACCATCTCGCTGACCAGCACCGAGTTGCCGAGCGACTTGGACATCTTCTCGCCGCTCATGGTGACCCAGGCGTTGTGCACCCAGTACTGGGCGAAGTCGTCGCCGTAGGCCTTGGCCTGGGCGATCTCGTTCTCGTGGTGCGGGAAGACCAGGTCGAGGCCGCCGCCGTGGATGTCGAAGGCGGCGCCCAGGTACTTGTGCGCCATCGCCGAGCACTCCAGGTGCCAGCCCGGACGGCCGCGGCCCCACGGCGTCTCCCAGCTGGGCTCCCCCGGCTTCGCCGCCTTCCACATGGCGAAGTCCCTCGGGTCGCGCTTGCCGGTGATGCCCTCTTCGGCCGGCTGGCGCATCTCGTCGAGGTCCTGCCGGGACAGCTCCAGGTAGGAGGGCCAGGAGCGGACGTCGAAGTAGACGCTGCCGTCGGCCTCGTAGGCGTGCCCGCGGTCGATGAGGTCCCGCATCATCTCGACCATCTCGGTGATGTGGCCGGTGGCGCGGGGCTCGTAGGTGGGCGGCAGGCAACCCAGCACGGTGTAGCCGTCGTTGAAGGCGCGCTCGTTCTCGTAGCCGATGGCCCACCACGGACGGTTCTGCTCGTCCGCCTTGGAGATGATCTTGTCGTCGATGTCCGTCACGTTCCGCACGAACGTGACGTCCCAGCCGCGGTACTCGAACCAGCGGCGCATGATGTCGAAGTTCAGACCCGACCGGATGTGCCCGATGTGGGGTGCGGCCTGCACGGTGGCACCGCACAGGTAGATCGAGACACAACCCGGCTTGAGCGGGGAGAAGTCACGGATCTGCCGGGCGCTGGTGTCGTACAGGCGAATAGTCACGGGACCAGGGTAGTAGGCCGTGGGGGGTGTGTGGGGCAGAGCCGTTCACCCGACCCGCACGACCAGCGCCGTCGCCACCGCCATCAGGCCCTCGTCGCGTCCCGGGAAGCCCAGTCCGTCCGTCGTCGCGCCCGATACGGAAACCGGTGCTCCGGCTGCCTCCGACAGCAGCTTCTGGGCCTCGTCCCTGCGCTTGCCGATCTTCGGCCTCGGGCCCACGACCTGGACGGCGATGTTGCCGATGCGGAAGCCGGCCGCGCGGACGATCCGGGCCGCCTCCGTCAGCAGCGTGATGCCCGACGCGCCCGACCACTCGGGGCGGCCCGTGCCGAAGTGCTGTCCCAGGTCGCCGAGGCCGGCGGCCGAGAACAGCGCGTTGCACGCGGCGTGCGCGACGACGTCCGCGTCGGAGTGGCCGGCCAGGCCCGGGCCCTCGCCCTCCCACTTCAGGCCGGCGCACCACAGCTCGCGGCCCTCCTCGAAGGCGTGGATGTCGGTGCCGATGCCGACCTGGGGCAGGGGCATCGCGGGCGTCTCGTCCACCGCGGGCGTCTCGTCCACCGCGGGCGTTTCGTCCACCGCGGGCGTTTCGTCCACCGCGGGCGTTTCGTCCACCGCGGGAGTTTCGCCCTTCGCGGGGGTCTCGTCAGAAGCCATCGTTGAGCCTCCTGCGGGCCAGGACGGCCTCCGCGAGCACCAGGTCCAGGGGCCGGGTGACCTTGAACGCCTCCTCGTGGCCGGGCACCGCCACGACCGTGAGGCCGAGCTGCTCGACCATGCCGGCGTCGTCCGTGACATCCCCGGTGACCGTCTCGTGCGCCCGGACCAGCGTCGCCCGGTCGAAGCCCTGCGGCGTCTGCACCGCCCGCAGCCGCGCGCGCTCCGGCGTGGCGACGACCGGCTCCGGCTCGCCTGGCGCCGCGGCGGGCTCGACCTGCTTGACGGTGTCAGCGAGCGGCAGGGCCGGGACCACGGCCGGGGCGCCCTCGCGTACGGCCTCGATCACGGCGTCGACCGTGTCCACCGGGACCAGCGGCCGGGCCGCGTCGTGCACCAGCACGATGTCGTGACCGGGGGGCAGCGCGTCCAGGCCGAGCTTCACGGACGCCTGGCGGGTCGGTCCGCCCGGTACGACGAGGAAGTCCGTCCGCTCGGGCAGCGCGTGCGCGTCGAGCAGCGACTTGACCTCGGCGGCACCGTCGGGCGGGGCCACGACGACGACCAGCGAGACGGCACGGGAGGCGGCCATCGCGCGGACCGCGTGGATGAGCATGGGGGTGCCGCCCAGCGCGCGGAGCGCCTTGGGGGCGCCCGGGCCGAGCCGTACACCACGGCCGGCGGCCGGGATCACGGCCGCCGTACGGCCTGCCGAAGGGGCGGCCGACGGCGAGGGACGCGAATCGTCAGACATCGGTTCCTGTCAGGTTTGTGTGTTGCCCTGGCGTGGGTATGGCCTGGAGGAGTGCCGGGCGCGACGCGCTCGACCGGACCCTTCCGTGACGCTGGTCGAGCCGGCTGCCCGGGCCCGGCACGCCAAGCACCGGATCGTGAGTGATAACACATCCGGCGGTGACGGCGCATTCGGCGTCCGAGTGCGAACATGCCGCAGCGCCCGGCGACTGGAGAATGTCATCGGGCACCGCGGCATTTCGATGTGCAGGATTGATCAGCAGAGTGCTGAGCGACCGGCTTCGCCTCAGGAGGCGAGAACCTCGTCGAGCAGGGCCTCGGCCTTGTCCTCGTTGGTGTTCTCCGCGAGGGCGAGTTCGCTCACCAGAATCTGGCGGGCCTTGGCGAGCATGCGCTTCTCGCCGGCGGAGAGTCCACGCTCACGCTCACGACGCCACAGGTCACGCACCACTTCCGCGACCTTGATGACATCGCCCGAGGCGAGCTTCTCCAGGTTTGCCTTGTAACGACGGGACCAGTTCGTGGGCTCCTCGGCGTACGGCGCGCGCAGCACCTCGAAGACCCGGTCCAGCCCGTCCTGACCGACCACATCACGCACGCCGACGAACTCCGCATTGTCCGCTGGCACACGCACTGTCAGGTCACCCTGGGCGACCTTCAGCACCAAGTAGGTCTTGTCCACGCCTTTGATCTGGCGAGTTTCGATAGCCTCGATCAGCGCGGCCCCGTGATGGGGATAGACCACGGTGTCGCCAACCTTGAACGTCATGTGACAGGTACCCCTTCCGTGGCTATCCAGGGTAACACGGAAACTGCGGGTTCTGAATGGCGTTTTCGCAGGTCAGGGCATATCTCGGGGCTTGACAAGTCCAACAGGAACGTGCTTCGGACAGGGGATGGAAGAAGGTATTCGCAGGTCGGAGCGGCTCTCCGGGCCGAGTGAAACGCGTACGTTACACACATCCGGACCCCCCTCCGAACGGCCGAACATCCCCATATGTCCGGTTCCGTATGATCGACTTCCGCTACTCCGTTCGGTGGCCCGAGCCGGGTTCCGGTCGAATCCGGAATTGATCACCGGCCGTCCGGACGAGCCGCCGGTGATCAATTCCCAGGTGGTCCGCACATTCCTTACGGAAAATCTGCGCTGCCGCCTCGAGGCGCTTATGTGAATGCCGGACGAGCACCCCGCAATGTGACGCGGGTGTCACTTGTGGCTCAGGTGGGACGACGGGTGCCGGGGGGTCGGGTGCGGCCGGGCGGGGACGGCTCGGTAACCTGAGGCCTGCTGACAGACACTTAGGGCGGCTTTATCGGCCGCTCTGCTCGAGTCAAGGAGTTGCCGCCGCCGTGAGCAGCAGCCTTCGACGCGGCGTCCTCGCCGCGGCCGCCATCGCGTTCTCCGTCGCCTCGCTCGCCGCGTGCGGCGCGGGCAACGACGCGCAGACCCTCGAGATCAAGCCGGACAACGCGGCGACGAGCGTCGGCAACATCAAGATCCAGAACGCGATCGTGATCACTCAGCCCGACCTCGAGTCGACCGGCCCGGCCGCGATCTCCGCCACCTTCTTCAACTCCGGCAACACCGCCGAGACGCTGGAGTCCATCACCCTGCCCGGCACCGGCAAGAAGGCCGAGCTCAAGCCCGCCAAGGGCGGCAGCCTGAGCATCCCGGCCGGCGGCAGCCTGATCCTCGGCGGCAAGGACAACGCCACGGCCATGCTGCCGAGCAGCCGCGAGGCCGTCCAGGACGGCAACGCCCAGAAGGTGACCTTCACCTTCAGCAAGACGGGCGACGTGAGCCTGCGCGCGTTCGTCGTCCCCGCCAAGCACTACTTCGCCGAGTGGGGCCCGACCGAGGTGCCGGCCGCGCCGGGCGGCTCGGCGTCCCCGTCCGGTTCGCCGTCGGGGAGCCCCTCCGGTTCGCCGGCCGGCACCGAGAGCCCCGCCACCGGTGAGACCCCGGGCGGCCACGCGTCGCCGGGCACGCCGACCGACGCGGCCTCCGCGAGCGCGTCGACGGGCGCGGGCGCCGGGCACTGAGCCCGCGCGAGGCAGTCGTACGACGAACGAAGGGCGGGACCTCCTGGGAGGTCCCGCCCTTCGTTCGTCGTACGCGGCCGGCCTACGGCTCGAACTTGTAGCCCAGGCCGCGGACCGTCACCAGGTAGCGCGGGGCGCCCGGGTCCGGCTCGATCTTGGCGCGCAGGCGCTTGACGTGGACGTCGAGCGTCTTGGTGTCACCGACGTAGTCGGCGCCCCAGACGCGGTCGATGAGCTGCATGCGCGTCAGGACGCGGCCGGCGTTGCGCAGCAGCATCTCCAGCAGGTCGAACTCCTTCAGCGGCAGGTCGATCTTGGTGCCGCCGACGGTGACCACGTGCCGGTCGACGTCCATCCGGACGGGGCCGGCCTCCAGCGCGGCGGGGGTCACCTCCTCCGGCTCACCTCTGCGGCGCAGCACGGCGCGGATGCGGGCGACGAGTTCGCGCGAGGAGAAGGGCTTGGTGACGTAGTCGTCGGCTCCTATCTCCAGGCCGACGACCTTGTCGATCTCGCTGTCCTTGGCGGTCACCATGATGACGGGGACGTTGGAACGGCCGCGCAGCTGGCGGCAGACCTCGGTGCCCGGCAGGCCGGGCAGCATCAGGTCGAGAAGGACGAGGTCGGCGCCATTGCGCTCGAACTCGTCGAGTCCGTCGGGCCCGGTGGTCGCGACGGCGACCTCGAAGCCCTCCTTGCGGAGCATGTACGACAGGGCGTCGGAGAAGGACTCCTCGTCCTCGACGACGAGCACTCGGGTCACGGAAGGACCTCCGGGGCGGGAAGCGATTCGTACGCTGTTGATTCGGGGGATGTGGGGGTGGACCGCCCGGCCTCCTCGTCGAGGCCCGCGCCTCCTGCGCGTATCTCTCGGGCGGGCTGCTGATGTGCGCGGTCGCGGGCCGCACCGGCCTCCGGCAGCCGCAGGGTGAAGGTGGAGCCCTGGCCTTCGGCGCTCCACACCGTGACCTCCCCGCCGTGCGAGGCGGCCACGTGCTTCACGATCGCCAGCCCGAGGCCCGTGCCGCCGGTGGCACGGGAGCGGGCCGGGTCGACGCGGTAGAAGCGCTCGAAGATGCGCTCCTTGTCCTTGTCGGAGATGCCGATGCCCTGGTCGGTGACGGCGATCTCGATCTGTTCCCCGCCGGGCGCGTTCACCTTGCGGGCCGCTATGCCGACGCGGGTGCGGGCGGGCGAGTAGTTGACCGCGTTCTCGACGAGGTTGCCGAGGGCGGCGGCGAGCTGGCCGCGGTTGCCCCACACATGCAGGTCGGCGGTGCCGCCCGCGGCCATGGTGATCTCTTTGGTGCCGGCCTGGTGCCGGCAGCGGTCGATGGCCTCGGCGACGAGCTCGTCGACGCGGACCGGCTCGGCGTCCTCCAGCGGGTCGTCGTTCTGCACCCGCGACAGGTCGATGAGCTCCTGCACCAGGCTGGTGAGCCGGGTGGCCTCGATCTGCATGCGCCCGGCGAACCGCTCGACGGCCTCGGGGTCGTCGGAGGCGTCCATCACGGCCTCGGACAGCAGGGACAGGGCGCCGACGGGCGTCTTCAGCTCATGGCTCACGTTGGCGACGAAGTCGCGCCGCACCGCCTCGATCCGGCGGGCCTCGGTGAGGTCCTCCACGAGCAGCAGCACCAGCCGGGAGCCGAGCGGCGCGACCCGCGCGGAGACGGCCAGGGCCTCTCCGCGTCCGGTGCCGCGCCTCGGCAGGTCCAGTTCGACCTGGCGTATCTCCCCGTCGCGCCGGGTGTCCCGGGCCATCTGCAGCATCGGCTCGACGGCGAGCTTGCCGCCGCGGACCAGGCCGAGCGCGTACGCCGCCGAGCTGGCCTTGACCACCGCGTCCGCCTCGTCGAGCACGACGGCGGAGGACCTGAGGACCGACAGGACGGTGTCCACGCCCGGCGGGAGCACCGCGTCCGTGTGGAGGGAGCTGCGGGTGGGGCGCTTCTGTTCACGCTCACTCCAGCGGAACGCCAGCATGGCGATGACGCCGGTGAGCACCCCGGCGATCGCTGCCACTGCGGCGACCGCCGCGTTCACGTCCATGCACCCAGGTTAGGCATGGGTCGGGCACGGGCCACAGCCGTCGGGCTGCGACCTCGAACACTCGTCGCCCAGAGTTCACCTTGGAGCCAGTATTGGTTCATTTGGGATGACGGAAACGGACGCGTACGGGACGGAACGTGGGAGCGTGGGGTTCGGACCGTTGGTAATACGACGGTCGTACCGCCGGATGTTCGGTGGGCCCCGGCCCTTGAACCCCCGACACGGACGCACGAGAGGGATGCCTGATGCGGGACGCGTACCACGAGGAACTGGACTCGATCGGCGACGGTCTGGTGGAGATGGCCCGGCTGGTCGGCTCGGCGATCGGGCGCGCCACCACCGCCATGCTCGACTCCGACCTGAAGCTGGCCGAGAACGTCATCGAGGCCGACCAGAAGGTCGACGAACTGCAGCACGACCTGGAGGCCAGGGCCATAGCCCTGCTGGCGCGGCAGCAGCCCGTGGCGACGGACCTGCGCATCGTCGTCACGTCGCTGCGCATGTCGGCCGACCTGGAGCGCTCGGGCGACCTCGCCCAGCACGTGGCGAAGCTCGCGCGCCTGCGCTACCCGGACCGCGCGGTGCCGAGCGACCTGCACGCCACCATCCTGGAGATGGGCCAGCTCGCCCAGCGCCTGATGGCCAAGGCCGCCGAGGTGATCATCACCAAGGACGTCGACCTGGCACTCCAGCTGGAGCAGGACGACGACGAGATGGACCTGCTGCACCGCACGCTCTTCCAGCACCTGATGGACGACCGCTGGAAGCACGGCATCGAGACGGCCGTGGACGTGACGCTGCTCGGCCGCTACTACGAGCGGTTCGCCGACCACGCGGTCTCGGTCGCCAAGCGGGTGGTGTACCTGGTGACGGGTGAGCACGCGGACGAGCTCCAGGCGGACGCGCAGCCGGAGATCCAGGCGGTGACGGGGGCGGAGAGCGCCTGAGCGCGGCGTGAGTCGGCCATTGGCCGGGGGCCTGCGGGGATTGGCCAGGGCGCGCGGGCGCCTCTGTGCGCCGTTGATGCGCCCAGCGGAACGGGCATCCAATGGGCACAGGCACCAGCCTCGAGGAGGGACCCATGGCCGAATCCCCCAGCACCGCGCCCGACCCCACGCAGCAGCGCGAGACCGAGCAGCCCGCCGAGATCAGGAACCTGCCCCTGGTCGCCGCGTGCGGCTGCGGCTCGGGCTGCGGCTGCGGCTGCCAGTCGGGCAGCCCCTGCCAGTGCGGCTGACGCCGGCATTCTCGTACGACCAGCAGGGCCCCGGTGGTTCGCCGCCGGGGCCCTGTGGCGTTGTGAAGGTTTCGGCCGTCGTGGTGCCTTCGTGCCGGTACGGGCGGACCATGGAGGTACGCCCGCTGTATCGGCGTGCCGCCGGATCCTGGGAAGGAGCGTGACGTCATGGCCAAGTTCATGGATGTCCACCGCAGCATGAAGGGCATCACGGAAGAGCAGCTGCTCGAGGCCCACAACGCGGACCTCGCCATCGAAGCGGATGAGAAGGTGCACTTCGAGAGGGCCTGGGCGGACCCGGAGTCCGGCCTCGTCTACTGCCTTTCGGAGGCACCCTCCGCGGAAGCGGTCCAGCGCGTCCACGAACGCGCGGGGCACAAGGCGGACGAGATCCACCCGGTGCCGTTGACGGTCCAGTGAAGTGAGCGGTGCGGCCGGCCGGCCTGCCGATCGGCCGGCCTCAGGGCGCGCTCCCGCAGAACTCGGATTCGACAGCGGCGTCCTCCAGCCGCTGCTCGCCCCAGTCGCCGTTGCGGTTCATGGTCATGACCTGCCGGCCGTCCGCCGAGGCGAGGGTGCGGGTCGCGGAGCCGGGGATCATGCCACCGTGCCCCCAGGCCCAGCAGCTCTCCGCGAGCTTGAAGTGCCGTAGGCCGAGGCCGTAGACGTCCTCCGGGCCGCCGTGGCCCTTGTCCCCGTCGACCGGGACGGCGTCGAGCAGCTGCCGCTGTTGTGCGGGCGGCAGCAGGTCACCGGCCAGCAGGCTGGACAGGAAGGTGTTGACGTCGCCCACGGTCGAGATGATCTGCCCTGCGGAGAAGGCGACCGTGGGACTGAACTCGGTGACGTCGCGCACCTTCGCCTGCGGCCCGTCCTCGAAGAGCGTCGAATAGTGCCGCGCGTGGGGCGAGGGCAGTCCGGGCGCGGTGTCCGGCACGCTCGTGCCGCGCAGACCGAGGGGCCGTATGACGAGCCGCTCGACGGCGTGCGCGTAGCTGCAGCCCGTGGCCTTCTCTATGACGATGCCGGCCAGGACGTAGTTCGTGTCCGAGTAGTCCCACTCGCCGGGGCGGCCCGGCCTGCTGCCCTGCTCCGGCTGGAAGTTCGGCGGGTGGGCGAGCGCGATGTCCACCAGCTCCCGTGGGGACCACCGGGTGTGCCGGTTCCGGTCGAACTCGTCACCGGCGTACCTGGCCCGGAAGCCGGCGTCCATGTTGTAGTCGAAGATCCCGCTCGTGTGGTTGAGCAGGTGCCGCACGGTGATGTGCCCGGGCCGGTACCCGTTGCCGCGCACCACTCCCGGGAGCCACTTGGCCACGCTGTCGTCCAGCGACAGCTTGCCTTCGGCTTCGAGCTTGAGCAGCACGGTGGCGGTGAAGGTCTTGGTCACGCTGGCGATACGGAACCTCTCGTGGGTGCTCCGCGGCCGCTCCGAGCCGAGCTTGCGGACACCGGCCCGGCCGTCCCACACTCCGTGCCGGTCGCGGACCTGGGCGATGACGCCCGGGGTGCCCTGCGCGACGATCCGGTTCAGCACGGCCTGGGTCCTCGTATGGGGGGCCTGGTTCTTCTGGACTGCCTGGTACTTCTGGGCTGCCTGGCCGTCCGGCTGTAATCGGGGCGGCGGGTGGTGGGACGTACCGGGCACCGCGGAGGCGGCGACGGCGAGGGTGGCGGTGCCGACGAGGGCGGCGAGAACGACGAGGAGGCGGCGGGCTGCCTGCGGTTTCCTGTTGTGGTGGCGGTGACGGTGACGGTGACGGGTCATGGGAACAGCTCATCAAGCGCCGTATCGCCACACCATCGGGAACACCCCGGAAACGGATCAGGGAGCGGACGCGGAAGGCTCCGGGTCCTGCCCTAGGGCAGCTCCGGGACCTGCGCCGGGGCCACGGCGGCAGGCCCGGCCGGAGCGGTCGGCTCAGTCGGCTGAGCCCACTCATCGGGCTCAGCCGGCTCCTCCTCCGGCACCCGCCGCATCAGCACCCCGTACCCCAGCCCGGCCACCGTCCCGATCACCGCGCACAGACCCCACAGCCACTCGGCCCCGAAGCGGTCGATGACGAACCCGGACATCAGCGGGGCGACGAGCGCGGCGACGGACCAGGACATGTTGTACATCCCCTGGTAGCGCCCGCGTCCGTGGAGCGGGGAGAGCCGGACGACCAGACCGGTCTGCGTCGGGGCGTTGACGATCTCGGCCAGCGTCCACACGCACACCGTGAGGGCGATGACGCCGACCGACCCGGCGAAGGCGGTGAGTCCGAAGCCGTACCCCGCGAGGACGGACGAGACGACGAGCAGCCGGCGCGGGTCCCGGTGTTCGATGAACCGCGTGACCGGGATCTGGAGCACGACGATCAGGACGCCGTTGACGGCGACCGCCATGCCGTACTCGGCGGGCGTGAACCCGGCCTCGCCCATGGCCACCGGCAGCCCCACGTACGCCTGCTGGAAGATCAGCGCGACGAGGAAGGACAGCCCGACGACGCCCATGAAGCGTCCGTCGCGCAGTACGGTCCCGAGGCTGACGGAGTCGGCGGACGTCGCGGCCGTCTCCTCGGAGGCGACGGCCGTCTTCAGCGTCTCGGCGGGCTTGGACTCCGGCAGCTTCACGAAGACGAGGACCGCGCAGACCATCGTCATCCCCGCCTCGATCAGGAACCCGGCGAGATAGCTGACCTCGGCGATGAACCCGGCGGCCGTGGAGGAGACGGCGAAGCCGAGGTTGATGGCCCAGTAGTTGAGGGAGAAGGCGCGGACGCGGTCCTCGGGCCGGACGATGTCGGCCATCATCGCCTGCACGGCGGGCCGGGACGCGTTGCTGGCCATGCCGACGAGGAACGCGACACCGGCGATCGCGACCGGGTGGTGCACGAACCCGAGCAGCGCGACGGACACGGCGGTCGAGGCCTGCGCGATCAGCAGCGTCGGCCGCCTCCCCAGCCGGTCGGCCATCACGCCACCGCCCAGCGAGGAGATCACCCCGCCGAGCCCGTGCAGGGCGGCGACCAGACCGGCGTACGTGGCGGAGTAGCCGCGGTCGAGCGTCAGGTACAGCGCCATGAAGGTCGCGACGAAGGCGCCGAGCCGGTTGACGAGGGTGCTGGTCCACAGCCACCAGAACTCGCGGGGCAGTCCGGAGACGGTCTCCCGGACGGCACGTCTGGCACGCAGGCCGTACGGCATGGACGACATGGGCTCCCCCGGGACGCAAGAATGTAGGCGGCGCATGTAAGCGGCGCATGCAGGGGTCACACGTTACGAATCCGCGCTTGACGGAGGCCACTCAATTAACAGAACCCGTCAACCGTCCGCCTGCCGGGCAGCCACGCGAACGGGCGAATGCGTGGATTACGCTCTGGGGCATGGCCGACGCACCGTACAAGCTGATCCTCCTCCGCCACGGCGAGAGCGAGTGGAACGAGAAGAACCTGTTCACCGGCTGGGTGGACGTCAACCTGACCGCGAAGGGCGAGAAGGAGGCGACGCGCGGCGGCGAGCTGCTGAAGGACGCCGGCCTGCTCCCCGACGTCGTGCACACGTCCCTCCAGAAGCGCGCCATCCGCACCGCGCAGCTCGCCCTGGAGTCCGCCGACCGCCTCTGGATCCCGGTCCACCGCAGCTGGCGCCTGAACGAGCGCCACTACGGCGCCCTCCAGGGCAAGGACAAGGCCCAGACGCTCGCCGAGTTCGGCGAGGAGCAGTTCATGCTGTGGCGCCGCTCCTACGACACCCCGCCGCCGGCGCTGGACCGTGACGCCGAGTACTCCCAGTTCTCCGACCCGCGCTACGCGACCCTCCCGCCGGAGCTGCGCCCGCAGACGGAGTGCCTCAAGGACGTCGTCGTCCGCATGCTCCCCTACTGGTTCGACGCCATCGTCCCCGACCTCCTCACCGGCCGCACGGTCCTGGTCGCCGCCCACGGCAACAGCCTGCGCGCCCTGGTCAAGCACCTGGACGGCGTCTCCGACGCGGACATCGCGGGCCTCAACATCCCGACGGGCATCCCCCTGTCCTACGAACTCGACGCCGACTTCAAGCCGGTGAACCCGGGCGGGACGTACCTGGACCCTGACGCGGCTGCGGCGGCCATCGAGGCGGTCAAGAACCAGGGGAAGAAGAAGTAAGCCGAACTGATCAAGGCCCCTGCCTGCGGTTTCTCCGCTGGCAGGGGCCTTGTTGCTGCAGTGGGGCCGTCGCTGGGCCGTGAAAGGGATTTGGGGCCGCTGTCAAGCCTTCTGTCGTCCCTCGGTGACTAACAACATGGCCGGTATGCTGGTCGCGCCTCACCTGATCCTTCCCTGAACTCCGCCCACTGGCTCGGGAGTTCCAAGGCACCGGTCCGAGAAGCGGGCCGGTTGAAGGAGGAAGGGAGGCAGTAGAGGTGAGCCTTGAGAAGGACGAGCCCCGTAGGTGGACCAGTGCCGAGAGGTGGCAGGTCTGGCTTACGGGAGCCGGTCTCTTGGTGGCCATCGCTACCGGCGTGATGCAGTTCGCTCGATGAGCGGGTCACGCGCGAGGACGGTCGCGACCGGGAGCTGTACATGCAGCGAGCCCGGTCTGCTAGTGGGCGACCGGGCTCGCTGACTGCATGAGGGCCTGGATCTGGTTGCAGCCGGATCCAGGTCCTCCGTCGTTCTATCTCCTAGAACCTATGCAAGCCATCTAGGAGCTTGCCTCCCAATCTCCCACGACGCTGCTAACGGAATCAACTTTGGTGAATCCACTCGCCGAGACTGCTGCCCTTTAGCAGCACAGAACTGGTTCACGTCGGGTACTGATGAGGCTCGTCACTGGCGCTCGAAGACGGACGCCAGGGCCTTGCGGGTGTGCTCCTGGCTGGAGGGCATCAGGTGCGCGTACACGCGGAGCGTCAAGCCGGGGTCCGAGTGGCCGAGGTACTCGGCCAGGGCCTTGATGTTCTCTCCAGCGTCCAGGAGCACCGAGGCGTAGAAGTGCCGGAGGGCGTGCATGCCGTTCTCGCGGGACTCGGCGTAGGACTCGCCCGGCTTCCGCTCGGGGATCACCCCGGCCGAGGCGAGCGCCCGCTTCCACACTTCCTCGTTGAGCGACGTCCGCCAGACATGACCGCCACGCGGGCCGGTGAAGATCAGCCGCTTGGTCACCGGAGGGCCGTCCGCCACCTTCCACGGCAAGGTGATCTCCACCGGCGGGAACGGCTTCATGTGGTCCCGGAGGGCATCAGCGACCGGACCGGGCAACGGCACGTCCCGCAACTTGCCGCCCTTGGGTGGGGCGAACACGGGCTTGCTGCGGCTCAGCTTGAGCTGCTGGACCACGTGGAGCGTGCCCGCCGCAAAGTCGATCGCGTCGACGGCGATGCCACGGATCTCCCCCTGGCGGAGACCGCAGCCGCCGCCCATGTTGACCATGGCTTGGTACCGCTCGGGCATGCCGGCCCGGACTGCGAAGACCCGCTCTGCCGTCCATGGGACGACTCGCTTGCTGTCCACGGTCGGCGGCCGGACCGAGCGAGCAGCACACGGGTTCCGGGGAAGGTGCCCATCGTCCACGGCAGCGCTTAGAGCCGCCCGCACATTGGAGTAGATCGTCCGAGCGTACGAGCCACGGACGCCGTTCTCTTGGAGCTGCCTCACCCAGTCACGGATGTGAGCGGGCTGGAAGGAGCCGAGAGGACGTGACCCCAGGTAGGAGAACGCGTGCAGCCGAAGCTGCGACTCCATGCGCCAACCTGCACGACAGCCTCGGCCTGAAGCCGCTGGTACGCGGGATCCCACCGATCCGCTCCCGGCACGGCCCGCGCCGCCGGCGCCCGGCCAAGCTCCACGCCGACAAGGGATACGACTACGACCACCTGCGCCGATGGCTCCGCAAGCGGGGCATCCGCCACCGCATCGCACGCAAAGGCGTCGAGTCCTCGCAGCGGCTGGGCCGCCACCGCTGGGTCGTCGAGAGAACGGTGTCCTGGCTCGCCGGCTGCCGACGCCTGCACCGCCGCTACGAGCACAAGGCCGAGCACTTCCTGGCCTTCGTCGGCATAGCCGCAGCCCTCATCTGCCACCGCCGCCTGACTATGTAGGCGGCAGCGATTAGAATCTGCGGCGACATCGCGTGTCGGTCACCGACTGGGTGAGGCATGGAGGTGTCGGGACATGCCTTCGGAGGCATTCCTTGTCAGTCGAGTTGAACCACACGATCGTCCATGCCCGGGACAACCGGGAGTCCGCAGAATTCTTCGCGAACCTGCTCAGCCTTGAGATCACCGCCGAGTGGGGCCCATTCATCGCGGTCGACCTGAGCAACGGCGTCACGCTGGACTTCGCCACGATCCCTGCGGACCGGATCACTCCCCAGCACTACGCCTTCTTGGTCTCCGAGGAGGAGTTCGACGCAGCGTATGCGCAGATCACGCAGCGCGGCATCGAGCACTACGCCGATCCCCACCGGAAGCAGCCCGGCGCGATCAACCACAACGACGGTGGCCGCGGAGTGTACTTCATGGACCCGGCGGGCCACGCCATGGAACTCATCACCGTGCCGTACGGCGGCTGGACCCCGTAAGCACATACGCAGGGCCGCACGCCGACGCGGGTGCGGCCCTCAACCCCTGCTTGCTTCACGAGCACGAGCAGCAGCTCTGCTGCCTGTTCCGGTTCGGTCGCCAGCGCGGAGAGGCGGGCCGCGAACGGTGCCAGTTCCACACCGTGCTTGCAGTCGATGCCGACGAGGGCGACCGGCT
Source organism: Streptomyces sp. NPDC016851 (assembly GCF_055562795.1). Classification (NCBI taxonomy): domain Bacteria; kingdom Bacillati; phylum Actinomycetota; class Actinomycetes; order Kitasatosporales; family Streptomycetaceae; genus Streptomyces; species Streptomyces sp. NPDC016851. The sequence goes on along the minus strand of NZ_JBVHEP010000021.1, from coordinate 123,021 downwards.
GAGGGGCGAGTCCGGCGATCAGGTGTCGCAGATACATGGACTTGCCCGACAGCGTGGCGCCGAGGGTGAGTTGGTGAGGCACGGCCCGGTAGTCCCGTATGAACGGCATGGCATCCTCCCGCAGGGTCACCGACACCTGAAGGAACCCGGCGTCCACCTTGCGCGGCATCCGCACCTGCCGCAGCCATGAGTCGAGAACCGCGGAGCGCGGCAACGCTCAAAGCATGCCTCCGGCGGGGGCGCTCAGGCTCCGAGATGGAGGGGGCGCCGTTCGCGAGTGCCGGCCGGAGTAGTGGTGGGCGAAGCCCTGTGTATCGGAAGTTCTGCGTACCACCGGTCTCGGGACCGTAGAACTGCAAGGATCAACCGTGACCTCCATGCTTGCCGATGGGAAAGGTGCCGAGTTGGCCCCCCTGGTGCTATCTATCGCCAGCCTCGTTGTCTCTGTGGTGGCAGTTGTGATCAGCCTGTCTCAGGCCCGTCTAGCCAAACGCGAAAGTGAACGAGCGCGGCCCAACGTGACGCTGAAAGCGCTCTTCACTGATCGCCTTGCACGGAGTTCGGGTGAGACAGTTCGGGCCGTCCTGGTCTCTGTCAAGAACACTGGGCGGGAAGATACAGAGCTCGCGTCGCTGCGCATCTACTCAGAGCGAGTCTTCTTGAATGGCACCAACTGTCGGCTCCCTGGCGGAGGGCCCGCTCTGCCCAATCGCATCACGGGCCATTCGCAGCAACAGTGGCTGATTGATGCTTCATCTATCGAGGACACAGCTACTGAAGTGACTGTCAGCGCCGACCTGGGTCACGGAGAGCATCTGTCCGTCGTGGCTGTCAAGGAGAATCCTGTTAGCCCCGCAGATGAAGTTCGACGCGAGAGCGGGTGTTTCTCCTGATGGGAGACGCCCGCTCTTCGTTTAGGCGCGTGCGGCAGGTGCCGGTCTACTCATCTTCGCCGCTTCCACATACTCGCCTCGATCTTCTTGTCGTCATTCGGCGGAGCGCACTAGTTACCCGCATTCAGTGGACGTACTACGCCGACCACGGGCGACCGTCCGAGACGGCGGACATCCTGCCTGCCGCACTCTGCGAGATCGTGCACGAGGTTGTCGTCCATCCGTGAACAGGCCTTGACTCGGGCCGGACCAGGAGTGCGGATGCGTTACGGCTGCCGTTGGTTCCATTGCCTCCATCACAGCTCACCGCAAGTGATCAAGCTACAGTTGCGCCTGACCAGGGGCGCCTTGGTGCCCTTACAAGCGTTGGCCGCCCTGTGCGGCTATCAGAACACGGGGAGTGAATCACGTTGATGCGGATGCGTGCGATCTCGGCTGCCCTCGCTGCGAGTGCCCTTATAGCCCTGGCTGGGCCTGTGGGCTCAGCCAGTGCCACTGACGGTGTGTCAGTAATGGCCAGGGGATGGGCTGCCAAGGTGAAGTGCGCCAAGGTCAAGATCTCGACCAACGACGCCGTCGGCTTCGTCGAGGGCAAAGGCACTGGACCGACGAGGGATACTTCCATCAAGGCCGCAAAGAAGAACGCCAATGACTGGGCTGGCCCCGGTTACCGGGCCAAGCACTGTGACGTGAAGAGCGTCGGCCGCCGCTAGCTTCCCCCTCGACCAAGCGAAGACAGGAGTTCATGACCTCCAGTGTCGGTCTCTTTGAGATCCAACTCGGTATCTACGCCGCGGATGGCGACATCGCGGCGATTGTCGACGGCTGCAAGCGAGCCCTGGGGGAGCGAGTGCCGTGGAAGCTTCGAGTTGTCGAAGGAAGACTGGGAACTCGACCGGGTGGCATAACGCTGTCTGAGTTCTACGACGAGTTGCCCCAGCAGTGGAGCGACGAGCATCTCCAGGAGGAGCCAGGTCAGCGGCAGGTATACGAGATCCGGGTAGGGCTACTGGCTACGCGCCGTGAAATGGATAGCCTGCGCGAAGAACTCATTCGCGTCCTGTGTCCCGACCCGGACCACAGTGGTCCCTGCCCAGTGCCCTGGTCGGCCGGCTACAGCGACGACAGTGACGACTTCGGCCGCGCTTATCTGGACAAGGAGTACGGGGCGCTGCGCCCAGCCTGACCTCGATGCGCGAGAGCGTGCCGCACTTGGGTGATGGCCAAAGCTTCTTCCGACCGATCGGCTCTTGATCGGTCGGAAGAAGCTTGAAACGCCCAACGCTTGACGCCAACCGCCAGGGCCGCGCCAGGCGGCGTGCAACGGACACCGCTCGTCGGCCGCCAGATGAATGTCTTCCTGACTGAACTCTGTAGAGCTACGGACAAGGACCCACCCACCCAGTTCTTCGGGTTGCCGAGAACCGACCCCAGAACAGCGGACCCGTAGATAATCACCGCGTAGACAGCTGGCACGACCATGCTGACGACACGCTTCTTAGCGGCGATGAAAAACAGGGGCGGGGCAAGAAGGCCGGCCGACACCACGACCACAACCACCCAGATCACCTTGTGCAGTGTGTTCGCGTACATACGAGCTTGGATGGGCGCGTTGATGTGCGGGCTGCTCGTGGTTCCCCCTTGGCTTAACCGGGCGCCCAGTGTGGCCTACAGCACCACAACATGGGGCCTTTCGAAGCATGCGCTGAACGGGCCTCAGCGTTCGCCCAGCTCGGTCCCGTCTCAGTCTTTTCCGTCTCATTCAGCGCCGTTCACGGTCGTTCAGTCGGGACGGAAGCCCGGTAGCCGCTCTCACGACCGGCCGTCTATGAACGCAGGTGAACGGCCCCAGACTCGGCACACCACCCCACCAACACAGTTGGAGAGCGTGTTGGTCCTGCGCGGCCGAGCAGTGTGGCGTTGCGCCCCGCTGTCGACAACATCCACTGCTCTGGCCATGATTGGCCAATGCCCGAGTTCAGTTGGCCGGACCGCTCCCTGGTGCCACCCTCAGATGCCGTCGACCGGAGCTGGCCAGCAACAGTTGCCGCATTGCCCCTCGGATCTCACGCCAGCGGACGGGTCATCGGCCGGCAGCCATTCGGCGTCTTCCTCCTCATCGATGGCTTGCCGAATGCAGTCGGCCTTGCCGAGATCACCGCCATGCCTCACCACATGCAACTGCCCACCTTGGGCGCGACTGTCGCCGGTGAGGTGATCTGGCACACGGACCGCAACTGCCAGGTGAAGATCCGCCTCCATGAATGGCAGGTACCCAGCTGATCACCTCCTGGTCGCCACAGCTCTGCACCACTGCCGCACCAGAACGAGCGGGGAACAACGGGGAACCACGGTGAAAGCGACCGAGCCCGGAAGATCAGTGACCCAACGTTCGCGCAGGCCAGAGCCCGAACCGCCCCAAATGCTCGCAGCTTCCCAAGCTGATGTCACGCAGTTGCGCAGGCCAGGGACCTTGTCAGCATCGACCAGTAGCCTGCGATGATCAGCCGTGGCACACCTGGAGGCTTCGTGGACGCTACCGCTCTCGTCAGTCCCGACCGACTGTGGTCAGCGCAGGAGGTCTTGGTGCGTCCGAGCCCTGTCCCGGCGGTGGCAGGGCTGTACGGGTGGCACTTCGTGCAACCGCCTCATCCGGATCTGGACGCCCGGCGCCTGCTCTACGTCGGGATAGCCCCGCGGTACATGGCCAACCGGACCAGCACCCAGAACCTGCGCAAGCGGGTGCGCTACCACTGCCGGGGCAACGCGGCCGGCTCAACCCTGCGGCTCACTCTTGGGTGCCTGCTCGGACTTGAGCTGCGCCGCGTGGGCAGCGGCAAGCGGATGACGTTCGGCAAGGCCGGCGAAGCCGCCCTCAGCCAGTGGATGGCGGACAACGCGCGGGTGTGCTGGGTCGAGCAAGACGAACCGTGGACCTCGGAGTCACAGCTCATCTCCCAACTCGACCTCCCGCTGAACCTCGACCAGAACCGCCACAACGCGTTTCACAGTCGCCTGAAGGAGCTCCGGGCCCAAGCACGCCAGAGAGCACGGGAGTTGCCCATCAGCTCGTAGGCCGCCGCCGGGCCGTTGTCTGGGCCGTCCCTGGGCCGTCCGAGGTCGCTCAACAGTGACAGTGATCGAGGCCCCCGTGCCGACGGCTTTTCCGCAGGCACGAGGGCTTTTCGCTGTGATGGGGCCGCCTTCTGGCCGACCAGGGATGGACCCCTTGCCCGCGCCCGGGCACAGGGCAGGCCCTACACCGCTTCGTCCATCGGCTCGGCCCGGTCCTGCCCGCGCCGGGCCGGGTCCGGCGTGGCGGCCTCCATGGCGTGGTGTGCCTCCCGCTCCTGCTCCTGCTCCTGCTCCTGCTCCTGGCGGTCCTTCTCTTCGCGGACGCGGGCACCCCAGTGGATGACGGGCTTCATGGCGAAGGACACAACGACGAACATGACGCCGAGCAGGATCCAGCCGGGCGGCCCCCAGTAGACGATCAGTCCGGTGAGGACCAGGGGGCCGAGCATCTCCGAGATGGTGATCCCGTTGCCGAAGAACGCCTGGTACTGGCCCGTCTTGCCCTTGGGCGCCAGGCCGAAGCTCGCTTCCCATTCCCCGGCGGCCTGCATCATCTCGCCGACCACCATCAGGCCCGCGCCGGCGACGAGGAGAGCCCCCGCCGTCCAGGCGGAGTCCCCGGCCGCGGAGAAGGCGAACGCGACGCATGCGGCTGCCAGCAGGAAGCTGCCCAGGATCAGATAGCGCGCCGCACCGGCGAGATTCTTCACTCCCTCGGAGACCCGGACCTGGAACAGCGCCACCACGACCGTGTTGAGCATCAGCATCACCGACAGCAGCGACACGGGGGCCGATGTGTGCTCACTGATCCACAGGGGCAGGGCGACGGCGATGAGCGGAACGTACAGGAGCAGGAAGGTGTTCAGGACGCTGAGGACGACGTAGGGGGCGTCCCGGAACACCGATCCGTCGCGTCGGCCGACCGCGGCGTCGGCAGGCTTGGCGGGAGCGGCGGGCTGGGGCGCCACGGCGGGCAGCCGGCGCAGGATCCAGGCGGAGACCAGGAAGGCGGCGGAGTTCAGCGCGAACGCCGCGTAGTAGGCCTCCCGGGTGTCGAAGAGGAGCACGAGTCCGCCGAGCCCGGCGCCGATCGTCATGCCCGCGTTGTAGCTGGACTGTACGTACGCGCGGACCCGGGTGACCTGTTCCTTGGGGACCAGACCGGCCAGCAGCGCCTGCTCGGCCGCGAAGCCGCCGCGCTGACTCACGGCGTACACGCACGAGGCGACGACGAACGGTACGAAGGACGAGACGAAGATGAAGGACAGGATCGACAGGGCCGCGCACGTGAACAGCGCGACGGCCGTGCCGCGCGGGCCGGCCCGGTCCGCCAGGTGCCCCAGCGGAACGCTCAGCACGAGCGCCGCCGACCAGCCGATGGTCAGGCCCAGGCTCATCTCGAGCGGCGACAGTCCGACGATCCGGGTGAAGAACAGGGCGGCGCAGATGTTGTAGGCGCCGTCCCCCAGCCTGCACACGAGTTGGGCGAGGGCAAGGCCTCGGGGCGGGCCGGGAGGCGGGATCAGCCCCTTGAACATGGTGGACACACAGCTCCTTGAGATCTGGCTCGCGCACGGTCGCGACGACGGTGCCCGCGGCACGGCACCGGACGCGGCCCGCGACCGGGCCTCGGCGTCGGTGTGCGCACACGCGGGCTCTGCCGGCCCCATGCGTCAACCTGGAAGAGTGGGTCGCCGCGACCCGTCCGGCACCCCGCCGGGAGGAGGCCACCGGACCCTGGCGCGCACCCGGCGCGCCGGAGGCCCCGGAACGGGCACCGGCGACCTGTGCCATCGCCTGCGAAGCCTCGGGCGAAGTCCTCGGCGTCTCCCTGGCCCACACCGGCCAGAGCTCTCGTGTTGAGCGTCAATCGCTCAGCTGTCTCCTACGACAGGGAGAAACGTAGGCACAGTTCAAGAGGCGCACAAGGGCGGTGTTGCGCCGCTCAGGCGCCGGCTGGCCGGAAACCGCCCAGGTACGGGCCTCGGTCACCGCGCCGCCGTCATCCCTCGCTCCCGGGCAGCGGGGTGAGGGTGATGTCGGGGCGCACCTCGCGCAGCACCTCGGCGACCGTCGCCCCGATGGCCTCGGTGTGGTCGGCCCCCTCGCCGGGACAGCCCAGGACGACCAGCAGACCCTCACGGTCGGCCTCGCCGAGCTGCCGTTCGGCCGCGTCGCAGTCGCGGCGGCCCAGCCAGGCGAACGGCTCCAGATCCGACTCGGTGTGCGGCACCCCGTAGACGAGGTCTCCGGCCGGAATGGGTCGGGAGCGGCTGGAGAAGGCGGGGACGATGCGCTCGCCGCCGGCGGCCCGGCCCACGACGAGGTCGCGCTCGGCATCGCCGGGCAGCAGCCGGTGCAGCCCGATGCCCGCACCGTGGCGCAGGGTCGCCACGGTCACCGCGTCCACCACCGGCCCGTGCGAGCGCCAACCACGGGTGTCCAGCAGGGTGCGCAGCCGCTCACCGGCGGGGACGACGTCCGGGTGACCGAGCCCGGCCAGCAGCTTGCGGTACCCCTCCGGAAGCGGCGAATCGGTGTCGTACATCGCTGCCACCTGCTCAGCGGTCAGACCGTCCCCGCCGAGCAGGGGCTCGGCGGCGGTGAGCCGCCACGCGCGCGGGTGGTGCAGTCCGAGAGCGCGAGCCTCCGGCGTGACAAGAAGTCTCATGTCCTTCTCCTGGAAAGGGGGTTGGGCGGTGCGTTGCCTGTCTTCGGCCTGACCGACGGTACTCAGGCCACGTCCTGGGTGGTGAGGCGGACGAGCCGTTCGGGCGACGAAGTGCTGTGGCGAGGCCGGGATTTGCCTGCAGACACAGCCATATACACCGCTTGCTCGTTTTTGTTCACCCCACCGATCTCGCCCCTGCACATTGCGAGGAGTGCGCACCGCCGGGTTCGTGGTGATGCGTGCCCACGATGGCCGCGTACGCCGTCAGTGCACCGTGGCAAGGGGGAGAGTCGCGTGTCCGAGAAGCTCGACCAGTGGGAGGCCGAAGTCCGCTCGCGGATCGGTGAGTGGATCACAAGCGGCGGCTTCAGCTGCCTGGCGGGCAAGGCGGCGCTGCGCCGCGACCTGATCACCTACGCGGCGCTGGGGCGGCTCGGCGAGCCGGAGGCCACTGAGGACCTGCACCGGGAGCTGGAGCGGTTCGTGGCCGAGAAACTCACGCCGGAGGAGAACTTCGCCACCTTCATCGCGGTCTTCGACGGCCCCGCCGGGCTCACCGAGGAGCAGTTCGAGTCCGCCCTGTGGGAGCAGCTGACGCACCTGCACGAGCTGGACGCGCGGCGGTACGGCTGGGCCCCGGACGTGGAACGGGACCCGGAGTCGCCCCGGTTCGCCTACAGCGTCGCGGGTCACCCGTTCTTCGTGGTGGGCCTGCACGAGCGTTCCTCGCGGATCACCCGCCGGGCCCCGCTCACGGCGCTGGCCTTCAACTCGCACCACCAGTTCGACCGGTTGAAGCAGAACGGGGTGTATTGGGGGCTCCAGCGCCGGATACGGGAGCGTGAGGTGCGGCTGCAGGAGTCGATCAATCCGAACCTCGGGGAGTTCGGCGAGGTGTCGGAGGCACGGCAGTATTCCGGACGCGCAGCCGAGCCGGACTGGCGGTGCCCGTTCCACCCGCGCGCGACCGAAACACACCGCACCTGACCGAAAGCCGCCGCCTGGATCCGGCGAAAAGCGCCCGTCTGAAATTCGACGGCAATTTGCCCGAATGATATTGCTCTGCCGACCGGGATCGATTCCGGGGCATGGAATCCGGGCCCTGTCGGGCAGGAACGGGTTCACGGCGCGATGGCCGAAAACGGTGTCGACACTGCCTCCTTTCGGCGCTTCCGATTCCTCATGTGACCTTGGTCATAGTTGCGCGGCGTAACTCAATGGCAACCTGTCGCGGTCGTGACCGCCGCCGGCGGCACGCCAGCTTGCTTGTCTACGCGCGCCACAGCTCAAGGCCCGTGTACACGAGTCGCCAGGGGGATCGGGGGGACATCGCAGTCACGTGTGGACACGTCGGCGCAGGGCGCCGGACGGTGTGTCACGTATACGAACAGGGGCTGCAGAACCGGCGAACCACTGGTGCCTGCATGCGACTTGGACGGATCGAAACCGCGAAAAGATTCTCCGACGGGGAATCCTTGCGCGTTCAGGGGGATTCATGAGTGACGACCAACGTTTTTGCGTGGTAATCAACGGCGAAGAGCAGTATTCGGTCTGGCCCGTGGGCAGGGACATCCCGGCGGGGTGGCGCGCGGAAGGTTTCGAGGGCGTCAAGCAGGAATGTCTTGCGCACATCGACGACGTGTGGACCGACATGAGGCCCGCCAGCCTGCGCCGCCGTGACACGGCGACCGCCTGACAACCGACGCCACGCGCACGCGAGGCCACAGCGGCCGCCGGCCGAACGGCGAACCGTATGACGGGCAGATCCAGACCGACGGGTCGTGAAAGGCAGACAGTGACGAACGCCCCGGTGCAGCACCTCATTTCGAGCACCGACCTGACCGACGCCCAATTGCACGCCCTGGTCGAGAGAGGCGCCGAGTTCTCCGCCGGAAAGGTACGGTCCGGCCATCAGCTGGCGGGCCTGGTCGCCGGCATCTACTTCACGAAGACGTCCACCCGGACGCGCACCTCCTTCTCCGCCGCCGCCCTGCGGCTCGGTGCCGGGCTCATCTCCTTCGGCCCCGGTGACCTGCAGACCAACACGGGCGAGACGCTGGAGGACACCGCCGAGGTGTTGTCCCGCATGCTCGACCTGCTCGTGGTGCGCACGGCGGGGGACCCGGCCGAACTGCGGGCCTTCGCACGGCAGCAGCGCATGTCCGTGGTCAACGCGATGACCTCCGACGAGCACCCCACCCAGGCGATCGCCGACCTGACCACGATGCTCCGTCACTTCGGCAGGATCGAGAACCTGCGGGTGTGCTACATCGGCGAGGGCAACAACTCGGCCGCCGCGCTGGCGCTCACCCTGAGCCGGTTCCGCGGGGTGGAACTCGAACTGCGTACCCCGCCCGGCTACGGCCTGCACCCGGACGTGCTGCGTCGGGCCCAGCGGTACGCGCAGGCCCACGGTGCGCACGTGGAGGAGGTGCACTCCATGGAGAGCGCCCCGGTCGGCTGCGACGTCATCTACACGACCCGGTGGCAGACGACGGGCACCAACAAGCCCGATCCCGACTGGCGGACGGTCTTCGCGCCGTTCCAGGTGACGACCGCGCTGTGGGACAAGAGCCCCGACGCGGTGTTCCTGCACGACCTTCCGGCCCATCGCGGTGAGGACGTCACCGCGGAGGTCCTGGACGGCCCGCACAGCCTGGCCTTCGACCAGTCGGAGAACAAGATGTACGCGGCGATGGCCGTTCTGGAGTGGTGCGCCGGAGCGCGGTGACGCCACACCCGCCCACCGCTGAGGCGTCGTGCGGGGTGGTCCCGAGCGCCCCGCGCTCAGGGGAGGCCGGGCCTCGCACGTGGCAGAGGGCGGCTGTGACCGCCGCCCGCTGTACCGGCGACGCGACTGATCCATTCGACGGGGGAGACCGATGCACACGAGTGCGCTGCCCGCCACCGAGCCCGAGGCGACCCGGGCGACGTGGGCGGACTGGAACGACACGGCCCGAGACGGGTTGACGACGACGCTTCCCGCGCTGGTGGAGGCACAAACCCGGCGTACACCCGACCACACGGCCGTCGTGTACGACCACACTGTCCTCACCTACCGGCAACTCAACGCCCGGGCCAACCAGCTGGCCCGGATCCTGGTCGAGCGGGGCGCCGGCCCGGAGACCCTGGTCGGGGTGGCGCTGCCCCGCTCAGCGGAGACGGTGGTCGCGCTCCTCGCCGTGGCCAAGTCCGGCGCGGCCTGGGTCCCGATCGACACGGAGTACCCACCGGCCCGGATCGCCGCCCTGCTGGACTCGGCGGCACCGCTGCTGACCCTCACCACCGAGTCGGCCTCGACCGTGCTGCCGCAGGGCACCGAACACCTCGTGCTGGACCACCCCGGCACCGCCGAACGGATCGCGGCGCAGCACCGGCACGACCTGACGGACGCGGAGCGACTCGGCCCGCTGCACCCCCACAACGCCGCCTACGTCATCCACACCTCCGGGTCCACCGGTACGCCGAAGGGCGTGGTGGTCACGCACACGGGGCTGGCGAGTTTCGCGGTCGACCACATCGAGCGGTTCGGCATCGTCGAGGGCGACGGCGTGCTCCAGTTCGCGTCGTTCAACTTCGACTGCTCCGTCGGCGACCTGGTGATGGCCCTGTGCTCGGGCGCGGCCCTCGTCATCCGTCCGCGGGACTGCCTGTCCGGGGACGAACTCGGCGCCCTCATCGACCGTACGGGCGCTTCCCACGTGACCATCCCGCCGCAGATACTCGCGGCCCTGCCGGCCGCCGATTACCCCACGCTGCGGACCATCGCCACGGCGGGCGACGTGCTGACCGGCAAGCTGGTGGCCCAATGGGCCCCGGGGCGGCGGATGTTCAATGCCTACGGCCCCACCGAGGCCACCGTGGACGCTCTGGCCGCCGAGGTCACCGCCGGCGTCCGCGTGCCGCCGATCGGCCGCCCCGTGGTCAATACCCGGGTGTACGTCCTCGATGCGGACCTGCGGCCGGTCCCCGCGGGCGAGGAGGGCGAGCTGTTCATCGCCGGCGCCGGACTCGCCCGCGGCTACCTGGGCCGGCCCGGCCTCACCGCGGACCGGTTCCTGCCGTGTCCGTTCGGCCCGCCGGGCGAGCGCATGTACCGTACGGGCGACCTCGTCGTGTGGGGGGCGGACGGCAATCTGGAGTTCCGCGGCCGGATCGACCAGCAGGTCAAGATCCGCGGTTTCCGGATCGAGCCCGGCGAGATCGAGGCCGCTCTGGAGACGCACCCCGAGGTCGCGGACAGCGTGGTCGTGGCCAGGGAGGACACTCCGGGCGGCAAGCGCCTGGTCGCCTACGCCGTACCCGCCGACGGCGCGGCCCCCGACCCGGTCGCACTGCGCCGGTACCTCGGCGACCGGCTGCCCGAGTACCTGGTGCCCAGCGCGGTGGTGCTGCTCGACGCGTGGCCGGTCACCCGCAACGGAAAGCTGGACCGCGGTGCCCTGCCGGCCCCCGAACGGTCCGGCTCGGCTCCCGCACGCGCACCGCGCACCGCCCGCGAGGAACTGCTGTGCGGGCTGTTCGCCGAGGTGCTCGGCATCGAGCACGTCGGACCCGACGACGCGTTCTTCGACCTCGGTGGGGACAGCGTGCTGGCCATCCGCCTGGCGGCGCGGGTCCGTGAGGCGGGCTGGGCCCTCGCCCCGAAGGACGTGTTCGCCCAGCAGCGGGTCGCGGCCCTGGCCGACCTGCTCGAACCGGTGGCGCCGCAGCAGGCACCGACGACGGCATCCGCCGGCCCCGGCCTGCTCGCACTGAGCCAGGACGACATCGACGACCTCACGCAGGAGTGGGCCAATGACTTCTGACAGCCGGGCACTGAGCAACGTCCTGCCCCTGTCGCCCCTGCAGGAGGGGATGCTCTTCCTCTCCCTGTACGACGAGCGGTCCGCCGGCCTCTACATGCCGCAGCTGGTGATCGAGCTCGAAGGGCACGTCGACGCGGGAGTCCTGCGGGAGGCCGTGCACACGCTGACGCAACGCCACGCCAACCTGCGCGCCTGCTTCCGCATGAGCCGCAAGCAGGGCACTCCGGCCCAGCTCATCCCCGCAACGGTGGACGTCCCGCTGCGCGAGCACGACCTGTCCCGGCTGCCCGACACCGAGCGCGAGGCCGACATCGCCCGGATCATGGCGGCGGACCGGGTGATCCCGTTCGACCTGGCCAAGCCGCCGCTGCTGCGGTTCACCCTGATACGCCGGTCCGCGACCCGGTGGCGTCTGGTCATGACGCACCACCACATCCTGCTCGACGGCTGGTCCGTACCGCCGCTGGTCGACGAACTCCTCACCCTCTACCGCCAGGGGGGCGACAGCGCCGGACTGCCCCCGGTCGTCCCGTACGAGACCTACCTGGAGTGGCTGGCCGGAACGGACCGGGCCGCGGCGCGCGCGGCCTGGCGGGAGGCGCTCGCCGGACTCGACGGACCCACTCTGGTCGCCCCGGACGTCACCGGCTCCGTGGCGGAGCCGTCGCGCACGGTGGAGGCCGAACTCGGCGAGGAACTGACCGCGGCGCTCACCGAGCGGGCCCGTGGCGGACTGCTCACCGTGAACACCGTCGTGCAGGGGGCGTGGGCACTGGCCCTGTCCCGGCTCACCGGCCGGGACGACGTGGTGTTCGGCGTCACGGCCTCCACCCGCCCGGCCGAGCTGCCGGGCGTGGACGGGATCATCGGACTGCTCATCAACACCCTGCCGGCGCGACTGCGCGTCTCCTCGTCGGCGTCGCTGTCCACCCTGTTCGGGGCCCTGCAGGAAGAGCAGGCCGGCCTCATCCCGCACCAGAACCTGGGGCTGACCGAGATCCAGCAACTCGTGGGCTCCGGGCCGCTGTTCGACACCCTCATGGTGTTCCAGAACTATCCGGCCCGCAGCCGGCAGGACGGCTTGGAGCCGCGCGTCGTCGACCTGTACGACATCGATGCCACGCACTACCCCCTCGGTCTCACCGTGCTGCCGGGATCCAGCCTGCGGCTCCGCATCGACCACCGCCGCGACGCGCTCGACGAGCAGACCGCGGACCGGCTCCTCGACTGGCTGGTACGGCTGCTCACCGCGTACGCCGACGACCCCGACCAGCCGCTGTCGGCGGTCGACCTGCTCGGGGAGGCCGAGCGACACCGCCTCCTGGTCGAATGGAACGACACCGCGCACCGGGTGCCGGCCCTCACCCTGCCCGAACTGTTCGAGTTACAGGTGGCACGCACCCCCGACGCGGTGGCCACCGTGTTCGCCGGAACGGCCCTGACCTTCGCCGAGCTGAACGCGCGGGCCAACCAGCTGGCGCGGGTGCTCGTCGCGCACGGCGCGGGACCCGAACGTCTGGTGGGCCTGTCACTGCGCCACTCCCCCGAGCTGATGCCCGCGGTACTGGCCATCCAGAAGAGCGGCGCCGCGTACGTACCCGTCGACCCGGAGTACCCGGTCTCCCGCATAGCCCACCTGGTGACCGACGCGGCACCGGTCCTGGTCGTCACCAGCGGGGAGGACGCGGCGCGGCTGCCCGAGGGCACGCCGACGCTGCTCCTGGACGATCCCGCCGTCGCCGCGGCCGTGGCCGCCCGGTCCGCCGCCGACCTCACCGACGCCGACCGCACCGCCCCGCTCGCCCCGGCCAACGCCGCGTACGTCATCTACACCTCCGGGTCGACCGGCACCCCCAAGGGCGTGGTGATCGAACACCGCAACGCCGTCAACCTCTTCCACAATCACCGCAGCGAGTACTTCCGCCCGGCCGCCCGGCGCGCCGGGGCCGACCGTCTGCGGATGGCGCTGGCCGCCTCGATCTCGTTCGACGCCTCGGTGGCCGGCATGATGTGGATGCTCGACGGGCACGAACTGCACCTGGTCGACGAGGTGTGCCGGTACGATCCGGCGGCGTTCGTGCGCTTCGTCGACGAACAGCTCATCGACATCGTCGACGTCACCCCCTCCTTCGCCGAGCAGTTGGTGCTCGCCGGGCTGCTCGACGGCCGCCACCCCGCCGTCCTCGTCATGGGCGGCGAGGCGATCGGCGAGGCGCTGCTGGCCGAGGTCGAGGCGATGCCGGGCCTGGAGACGTACAACTGCTACGGCCCCACCGAGTGCACCGCGGACGCCACGAGCCCGCAGCGCATGCGCGGAACCAGCGGCCAGAACATCGGGCGCCCGGTGTGGAACGGCCGCGTCTACGTCCTGGACGCCGACTTCGCGCCCACCCCCGTCGGTGTCGTCGGCGAACTGTACGTCGCGGGTGCCGGGGTCTCGCGTGGCTACCTGGGCCGTCCCGGACTGACCGCCGAGCGGTACCTGCCGTGCCCCTTCGGTGACGGCGAGCGGATGTACCGCACCGGCGACCTGGTGCGCTGGCTGCCGAGCGGTGAGCTGCAGTACGTGGGCCGCGCGGACGAGCAGGTGAAGATCCGCGGCTTCCGGGTGGAGCTGGGAGAGATCCAGGCCGTGCTCCAGGAGCACCCCGGCGTGGCGCGGGCGGCCGTGCTGGCCCGCGACGACACGGGCGGCGGCAAGCAGCTCGTCGCCTACGTGGTGGCGGCCGACGGGGAACAGCCGGCGCCCCCGCAGGAGGCCGGCACGCCGGCCACGGTCCTGCGCCGGCACGCCGCCGAACGACTGCCGGAGTACATGGTCCCGGCCGCCGTGGTCGTCCTCGACACGCTGCCCCTGAGCCCCAACGGCAAACTGGACCACGGGGCCCTGCCCGCGCCCGAACTGTCCGGGAGGGCGGAGAGCCGGGCGCCGCGCACCCCTCTCGAAGAGACCTTGTGCGGTCTGTTCGCCGAGCTTCTCGGCGCCGAACGGGTCGGCATCGACGACAGCTTCTTCGACCTGGGCGGCAACTCGCTGCTGGCCATGCGGCTCGCCTCCCGCGTACGCACCGTCCTGGACGCCGAACTCGCGGTGCGTGCCGTCTTCGACGCGCCGACCGTGGCCGACCTCGCCGGAAAGCTCGGTACGGGACAGGACGCGGGTCCGGTTCTGCGGCCCCGGCCGCGTGGCGCGGCGGTACCCGCCTCCTTCGGGCAGCGCCGGCTGTGGTTCCTGGACACGATGGATCCCGAGCACTCCCCGTACCAGATCCCTCTCGCCCTCCGCCTCGACGGCGCGCTGGACCGGGACGTGCTGGAGCGCGCCCTCGCGGACGTCATCGGCCGGCACGAGGTGCTGCGCACGGTCTACCCCGACCGTGACGGCGAGCCGCACCAGGTGGTACTGCCCGCCGACGAGGCCGCTCCCGTGCTCCGGGTACGGCCGACCCTTTCGGCGGAGCTGGCCGACGAACTGGTTGCCGAAACCTTTCGGCCCATCGACCTGCGTACCACGCCGCCCCTGCGGGCCACCCTCTTCGACTTGGGGGGGCGCTCCTACGTCCTCCTCCTCGTGGTGCACCACATCGCGGCGGACGGCTGGTCGATGGACCCGCTGATGCGCGACCTGTCCCAGGCGTACGCGGCGCGGCTCGGCGGGACGGCACCCGGCTGGGAGCCGCTCCCGGTCCAGTACGCCGACTACGCCGTCTGGCAGCAGGACCGCCTCGGCTCCGAGGACGACCCCGACAGTCTCGTCGCGGGGCAACTCGCGTACTGGAAGACCGTGCTGGCCGGGCTGCCCGAGGAACTCGCCCTGCCCACCGACCGCCCCCGGCCCGCCGTGAGCGGCAACGCCGGCGCGACCGAGCTGTTCACCATCGACGCCGGCCTGCACCAGAACCTCACCCGCCTGGCCGCCCAGCGGCAGGCCAGCCTGTTCATGGTGGTGCACGCCGCGCTCGTGTCCCTGCTGCACCGGCTCGGCGCGGGCACCGACATCGTCGTCGGCACGCCCGTCGCCGGGCGGCCCGACGACACCCTGGACGGCCTCGTCGGGTTCTTCGTGAACTCGCTGGTGCTGCGCACCGACGTCTCCGGCGCCCCGTCCTTCGGCGAACTCCTCGAACGGGTCCGCCAGGGCGACCTCGCCGCCTACGCCCATCAGGACGTTCCCTTCGATCGCCTGGTCGAGGTGGTCAACCCGGCACGCGTGCCCGGCCGCAACCCGCTGTTCCAGGTCGAACTCGGCGTGCTCGAGGGCCTCGGCGAGCCGCCCGGTCTGCCGGGCGTCACCGCGGCCGCCGAGCCGGTCGGCGCCACCGCCGTCCCCTTCGACCTCTCCTTCGAACTCCACGCCGGCACCGGCGAGTCCGGGCCCGCCGGGATGACCGGCCGGCTCGACTACAGCACCGAACTGTTCGACGCGTCCACCGCGCGCGCCCTGGCGGACCGCCTGGTGCGGGTGCTGCGCCAGATCTCGGCCGACCCGTCGCTCCCCGTGGACGCCCTCGACGTCCTCGGTGAGAACGAACGTACGCTGCTGCTGGAGGAGTTCAACCGCACCGAGCGTCCGACGGACCTGACCGACGTGGTCGCCCGGGTGCAACGCTTCGCCGCCGAGACACCGCACGCGGTCGCGCTCGCCGACGACCACGGCACGGTCGACTACGCCACTCTCGCGGGGCGCGCCTCCGCCCTGTCACGCCGGCTGACCGAGTCGGGCACGGGACGCGGCAGCGTGGTGGCGGTGTTCGCCGGCCGCTCCGCCGCCGTCCCGACCGCGCTGCTCGGCATTCTCGGCGCCGGCGCCGCCTACCTGCCGCTCGACCCGTCGGGCCCGTCGGCCCGCAACACGGACATGCTCACCCGCGCCGGGGTGCGCGCGGTCCTCGCCGACCCCGAGCACGCGGCGGCGGCACGTGAACTCGCCGCCGTCTGCGACGACGTGACGGTGCTCGAACTCGACGCTCGATGCGACGCGCCCGGTGATCTCGTCCCGCCCGCCGGGGACGAGGACGACCTCGCCTACGTCCTGTTCACCTCCGGCACCACCGGCCGCCCCAAGGGTGCGATGGTGCACCGGCGCGGAATGCACAACCATCTGCTCGCCAAGGTCGAGGACCTCACGCTCACCGCGTCCGACGTGGTGCTGCAGAACGCACCGCTGAGCTTCGACATCTCGGTGTGGCAGATGCTCACCGCGCTCGTCGTGGGCGGGCGGACCCGGATCGTCGGCGACGACCTGGCGGCCGACCCGGACCGGCTGTTCGACGTGGTCTCCGCCGAGGGGATCACCGGCGTCGAGGTGGTGCCCTCGTTGCTGCGGACGGCCCTGGACGGCTGGGACGTCACCGGGGACATCCCCGGACTGCCGGCCCTGCGCTGGCTGATGGTGACCGGCGAAGCCCTCCCGCCCGACCTGTGCGTACGCTGGTTCGACCGCTTCCCGGGCATACCGCTGGTCAACGCGTACGGACCCACGGAGTGTTCGGACGACGTCACGCACGCCTGGCTGAGCGCCGAGGCCCCGCTCGCGTCCGGCCACCGTGTGCCCATCGGCCGGGTCATCCGCAACACCCGGCTCTACGTCCTCGATCCCCAGCTGCGCCCGGTGCCGCTCGGCGCCGTGGGCGAGCTGTACGTGGGCGGCACCGGCGTCGGCTACGGGTACATCGGCGACCCTTCGAGGACCGCCGACGCCTTCCTGCCGGACCCGTTCTCCGGTGAGCCGGGCGCACGGCTCTACCGGACCGGCGACCAGGCGCGCTACCGCCCGGACGGGCAGCTGGAGTTCCTGGGGCGCAACGACCACCAGGTGAAGATCCGTGGCCAGCGCATCGAACTGGGCGAGGTGGAGGCCGCGCTGCGCACCTGCGACGGTGTGCGGGACGCATGCGTCGTCGTCCGCACCGACCCCGCCGGGCACAACCGGCTGATCGGCTACTACACCGGCACGCCGCTGCCGGACGAGGTCCGCGCCGCCGTCACCCGAACGCTCACCGCCACCATGGTTCCCTCGGTGCTCGTGTCGCTGCCGGCCCTGCCCCTGAGCGACAACGGCAAGGTGGACCGCAAACGGCTGCCGGAGCCCGACCTGCCCGCCCCCGGTAGCGGACGGGCTCCCGCCACCCCACGCGAAGAAGCCCTGTGCGGCCTGTTCGCCGAGGTACTGGGGTTGCCGTCGGTCGGTGTGGACGACGACTTCTTCGATCTCGGCGGTCACTCGCTGCTCGCGGGCCGGCTCGCGGCCCGGGTGCGCGCCGCCCTCGGCGTTCGCCTGCCGGTCCGGCTGCTCTTCGAGACACCCACGGTCGCCGGGCTGGCCGCGCGGCTCGGCACCGACGACCGCGCCGCCGGTCTCGGCGTCGTACTGCCCCTGCGCCGCACCGGCGACCGGCCGCCGCTGTTCTGCGTGCATCCCGCCAGCGGTCTGGCCTGGCCCTTCGCCCGGCTGGTCGGTCTCCTCGACGCCGAGCAGCCGCTGTACGGTCTCCAGGCCCGCGGTCTGACCCGGCCCGACCTGGCACCCGCCACGACCGCCGAGATGGCCGCCGACTACGCCGAGCAGATGCTCACCGTCCAGCCGACGGGCCCCTTCCAGCTCCTCGGCTGGTCATGGGGCGGCCGGATCGCCCACGAGGTCGCGGTGCAGCTGCAGGAACGCGGTCACGAGGTGGCGCTCCTGGCCATCCTGGACTCCGAACCGTACGACGACGAGCCCGGCGTACGCGACGAGGCGGACTTCGTCGCGCACCTGCTCCACGAGGCCGGACTCGACCGGGCCGCGTTCGGTGCCGGTCCGCTCACCCTCGACGCGCTGCCCGCCGTCCTGGGCGAGCACGGCGACCAGGCGGCCGCGTCGCCGCCGGCCGCCCTGGACGAGGAGACGCTGCGGGCGGTGTACACCGTCTTCCGCAACGAGGCCTGCATCGGGGCGGAACCGCCCGCCCGGCCGTTCGAGGGCAACCTGCTCTTCTTCACGGCGGGCCGGGACGAGCCGCACCAAGGCTCGCTGGCGACTTCCTGGGAGCCGTACGTCACCGGCCGGGTCCACAACCACGTCGTGGACTGCCGGCACCTGGAGATGACCGGACCGAAACCGCTCGCCGAGATCGCGGCCGTCGTCGACAAGCATCTGAGGACGGTGGGGGTCACTCCGGTACGCCGTCGCTGAGGCCCGTCAAGCACGTCCGACATGCCCCTTGCCCCGTTGCTGTCAGATGCGGACCGGTCCGGGCCCGTGACGACCACACGGGCCTGGCAGAAAGACGATCGACATGATTTTCGAACGCACGTCCGATGTCGTCATCGACGACATCTTTCTCCGCCTGGCCGGCTTCCTGCCCGGCAGAGAGGTGTTCCTGAAGCTGGAGGGCCTCAACCCCGCGGGCTCGGTCAAGCTCAAAACGGCCGTCGCCCTGCTCGAGTCCCGGGAGCGAGCCGGTTCGCTCCGGGTCGGCTCGCGTGTCATCGAATCCTCCTCGGGCAACCTCGGCGTCGCCCTGGCGGTGGCGTGCGCGGCCAAGGGCTACGCGCTGACCGTGGTCACCGACCCCAACGCGGCCCGGCACTCGATCCGCGTCATGGAGAGCCTGGGCGCCGACGTGGTCGTGGTGACCACCCGGGACGCGCAGGGCGGCTACCTGCACACCAGGATCAACTACATCCGCCAGTGCCTGCAGCGGAACCCGGAGCTGGTGTGGCTCAACCAGTACGCCAACTCCGCCGCGGTCGCGGCCCACCGCGACCGCACGGCCGCCGCCGTGCACCAGGGTCTCGGCACCGTGGACGCGCTGTTCGTGGGGGCGGGCACCACCGGCACGCTCATGGGGTGCGTCGAATACTTCACCGAGCACAGCCCGCAGACCCGCGTGGTCGCGGTGGACGCGATGGGCTCGGTCACCTTCGGCGCCCCGGCGGCCCCCCGCTTCATTCCCGGTCTCGGCACCAGTCGCCGCCCCGAACTCTTCATCGACAACGGCAACTTCGAGAAGACCCTCATCTCCGAGCCCGACACGGTGGCCATGTGCCGCCGGGTCGCCGAGACGTACGGCCTGCTCGTGGGAGGCTCCACCGGAACCGTGCTCGCCGGCGTCCAGCAACTCGCGCCCACCCTGCCCGACGGGGCCCGGGTGGCGGTCATCTCGCCGGACATGGGTGACAAGTACGTCGACACCGTCTACTCCGACACCTGGGTCACCGAGCGCTACACCGACATCCCGCAGCTGGCCGACCTCGACCAGATCACCACCACCTGAATCCACCGCCTGAGGCACCTCTGATGGGAACCACCATGACGTCTTTCCACGTAGTCCCCGGACCCGCCGTCGCCGACGTCCTCGCCGACGCTCACAAGGACATCCTGCGCATCGTCGCCGACACCTACGTCGCCCACGAGCAGGGCCACTCGGTGAACCCCGACAGCTACTTCCTGCGCTTCCCGGACAAGCCCAACGCGCGGGTCATCGCGCTGCCGTGCTACCTCGGCGGCGAGGTCGACACCATAGGGATGAAGTGGATCGCCAGCTTCCCCGACAACATCAAGGAGGGCCTGCCCCGCGCCTCGGCGACCCTGCTGCTCAACGACTACGCCACCGGGTACCCGCTCGCCTGCCTGGAGGCCGCCGGCATCAGCGCGACCCGCACCGCCGCCTCGGCCACGGTCGCGGCCATGAAGCTGCTGCCCGGCACCGAGCCGGTACGGCTCGCGGTCGTCGGCGCCGGGGTGATCGCCCGGACCATCGTCGACTACCTGCACGCGGGCGGCATACCGGTCGCCGACGTGTTCGTGCACGACCTCGACCGCACCAGCGCCGACCACCTCAGCGAGCACGCCGCGGCGCGGTTCGGCGTCCCCGTCGAGACCGGCACACTGCAGGACGCCCTCACCCGGGACCTGGTGGTCTTCGCCACCACGGCGGCCACGCCGTACGTGCCCGCGGACACCGAACTGCGGCCGGGGCAGGTGCTGCTGAACGTGTCCCTGCGCGATATCGCCCCCGAGCTCCTGCTGCGCTGCAACAACGTCGTGGACGACGTCGACCACTGCCTCAAGGCCCAGACCTCGCCGCACCTGGCCGAACAGCTCAGCGGCGGGCGGGAGTTCATCACCGGAACGCTCGGCGCCCTGCTCCAGGGACGGGTCGGCCTCGACGCGGACAAGCCGACCGTCTTCTCCCCGTTCGGCCTGGGCATCCTGGACCTCGCGGTCGGCCACCACGTCCTGCGGGAGACCCGGCAGCGCGGCACCGCCATCGAGATCCCGGACTTCATCGGCGAGACCAAGCGCTGGTAAGGCGCTCCGGCAGGAGGTACAGGGGTGGCGACCTCTCTTCACAACATCGACGCGCCGGCCACCGGACCGGGGGCGGCGGCGCACGTCCGCGCCGCACGCCCGGTCCCGGTCGGCACCGGCCCCGTCCCGCAGAGCGAAGGGATGCCCGCCGACCAACCGGGGCTCCACGACATGGACTTCCACCAGCTCGTGGGCCTCGCGCCCCTGGAACCCGGGGCGGTGGAGGTCTATGAGCACGCGTCGCGCGCCGTGAGCATCGGCCTGCCCGAACTGGTCCGGCTCACCGGCCGTACCGAGGGCGACATCGCGCGGTCGATCCGGGTTCTGCTGCGGCTGCGGCTGCTGCGACCGGCGCACGACGACCCGACCCGGGTGACCGCGGTCTCCCCGGACTCTGCCGAACTGCACGTCCTCCAGCCCGCGGTGCGCAAGGTCGCGGAGCTCCAGGAGGCCCTGGCACGCGTGCGGGGCGAGCTCTCGGCGCTGACCGGTCTCTACCACGACGGGGTGGCACACCGGCTGCGCGAGGAGTTGAGCACCGAGTCGGTCACGGGGGTCGCCCAGGTGCGCGGCTGGGTCGACGGCCTGATCTCGCACACGGCCGGGGAGATCCTCCTCGCCAACCCGGGCGGTACGACGCGGAACGGGCCGTGGGAGCCCTCGGAGCAGGTCGATGCGGCGCTCGCCCGCGGGGTCGGGGTCCGCACGCTGTACCAGCACACCGCCCAGTTCAACGCCGCCACGGTCGCCCGCGTCCAGCAGCTGACGGACCTGGGTGCCCAGGCCAGGACCTTGGGGGACCGGTTCGGCGAGGTCGTCGTGGTGGACCGCTCCGTGGCCGTCATCCCCTTGCGCGGTGACCCGCACGGCGTGCTGATCGTCCGGGACCCGAGCACGGTGGACTTCATCGTCGGCACGTTCGAGCGGCTCTGGACCCAGGCGACCGTCTTCCCGGCCAGGATGGGGCGCCGACAGGCCATCGCCGCATCGAACGCCATGAAGTCGGACATCGTCCGGCTGCTGATCGCCGGCGAGGACGACAAGGCGATCGCCCGCCGCATGGGCATGTCGGTGCGAACGTGCCAACGCCACATCAACGAGATCATGAAACGTCTCGGCGCCCGCAGCCGGGCGCGTGCGGGCTATCTCCTTCGCCAGTACGAGTCGCAGCACCCCTGGGACGGGCCCGCCGGCGCGGACCCGCCGGGGACGGCGCAGCAGCCCGGCGCCACGTCCTTACCTCCGACGTAATCGACGGGCCTTCGGCGTCCCGGCAAGCTGGCTCCCATGACAGCCACCAGCACCGCGGACGCCACCCGCGCCACCGTCCAGAGGTTCCTCGAACTCCGGCTCGCCGGCGACACCGAAGGGCTCACCGAGCTCTTCGCGGACAAGGTCGACTGGATGCTGGCCGAGAACCCCGGTGTTCCCTGGATCCGGCCTCGTTCCTCGGCCGCCGAATGTGCCGCTCAGGCCGATGAGTTGGCCGAGTACACCGTGCCGGAGGACGCCCGTGCGTCCATCGACACGATCCTCGTCGACGGTACCGACGCCGTTCTGATGGGGCACCTCTCCGGGACCGTCCGTGCGACCGGCAAGTCCTTCTCGGGGCCCTTCGCGCTGCGGCTCACCGTCGAGGGCGGGCGGATCACCCGCCACCACCTCTACGAGAACAGCGCGTCGATCGCCGCGGCGTGCACCCCTGACGCCTAGTGCGCGCTGTCACCCCTGCGCAGCGCCCGGGCGCAGCACGTACACGGTGCGGGCCACCAAGGGGGAGGCGTCGGAGCCGGCCACCGGCACCTGGTACGTCTCGGCGCCGGCGACGGCCGAGGACGGCGACACGACGTTCGTGCCCCAGGCCGCCGCGTTCGAGGTCACCCGCTGACGTCACCCGCCGACGACCCGCCAGTACTGCCGTTTCTCCTCGTCCCGTACGACCACGCCCAGCCTCAGCAGCTCGCGGCGCAGCTCTCGGGCGTCCTCGGCGTCGTCGTCGCTCTTGAGGGTCTGGGCGCGGGCCCGCAGCAGGGCGTCCGCGCCCTCGGGGAGACCCGGGGTGCCGGGGACCCAGCGGCGGAACTCCGCGCGGTACGGGTCCTCCTCCGCCCAGCGGTAGCCGTGCCCGGTGACGGTGGCGGCGAGGCGTGGCCAGGGCAGGCCGCAGTGCTCCCGGGCCAGTTCCATGCCGTCCGGGGCCAGCACCACGAGCTGCTTGCCGTCCCTGCACAGCACCGCGATCTCCTCGCGGGTGAACTCCCGCGTGCTCTCCCTGATGGTCAGGGCGAGGTGGGTGTCGGAGACGCGGACCGACAGCGACTCGTGCACGGCGACGAGGCCCAGCAGCAGGCCGCCGAGTGCGCCCACCGCGACCGTGCCGAGGGTGAGAGCGGGCTCCGGGACCGAGGTCAGCAGTTCGGCCGGGCCCTCCAGCGGGGCCCACGGCAGCTTCAGCAGCAGGCGGGCGAGGAGCGGGAGCACGGCGCCGACGCCGGCGCCGCAGGCCACGCAGAACAGCGTGATCACCCAGGCCGACTCGGACAGTTCCGTGCCCGCGCCCGCCGACGGGACGGCCTGCTTCCCCAACTGAACTTTCCTCGCGTCCTCCATGGGGCAAGTCTCGGCGGGCGGGGCATGCCCTGTCGTCAGCCGTTGGTCTACGCGTCCGCGACTTTGGTCGCCGAGAGCGTCCATGCCCCGCCTCACGGCCACGCCCCGCCTCACGGGTGCATCCGCGCCCCCTTCACCACCTTGTCCACCGCGTTCTTCGGGCCGTGGACCGCGAGGCCGACCAGATCCAGGTCCGCCGTCGGAACCGACCGTACGGCCGCGCGGTTGTCGCGGTCGTTGCCCGTGGCGAACAGGTCCGAGGTGAAGATCGCACGGGGCAGGGAGCGGGACAGGGCGCGGGTGTGGGCCGTGGTCAGGGTCTCCTTCGTCGCCTCGAAGACCAGGACGGGCTGGCGGAACATCGGCAGGTAGGGCACGCCGTCCGCGTCCTCGTAGGGCTCGCCGATCACCTCGGGGACCTGCGTACCCAAGCCGCTGACCAGGAACGACGTGACGTTGAGACGCTGCCAGGGCTCCAGGTCGGCGCGCAGCAGTACGGCGATCTTCGTGTCGAAGCGGATCGGCTCCACAGCCGGTTCGGTGTGCGTGTTCATGATGCGAGCGTGCCCGGCGGCCATGGCCGGGGTCTTGTACGTTTTTTGCATGGCTTCCCAGCCGGCCCGGATCGTCTCCGCCTGGCGGCCCGCCGTGCCCGGCGTCGTCGAGGTCTTCCACGCCCGCTTCACCGAGTACGCGTACCCGATGCACGTCCACGACGCCTGGACGCTGCTGATCGTCGACACCGGCGCCGTGCGGTACGACCTCGACCGGCACGAGCACGGCACGCCGCACGACACCGTGTCGCTGCTGCCGCCGCACGTGCCGCACAACGGCTCCGCCGTCACCCCGGAGGGCTTCCGCAAGCGGGTGCTGTATCTCGACCGGACGTATCTCGGGGACGAGTTGATCGGGGCCGCCGTCGACCGGCCGGACCTGCGCGATCCGCTGCTGCGCATGCGCGTGGGGCAGGTGCACGGCGCGCTGCTGCGGCCCGGTGAGGAACTCGAGGCCGAGAGCAGGCTGCTGTTCGTCGGGGAGCGGCTGCGCGGGCATCTGCGGGGCGACGGCGGCAAGCCCCGTCCGGCGGATCCCGTGCTCGCGCGGCGGCTGCGGGAGTTGCTGGACGAGCGGGTCGTGGAGGGCGTCGGGCTGCAGGAGGCGGCCGGGCTCGTCGGGGCCCATCCCGCCCATCTCGTACGGGCGTTCAGCGCCGCTTACGGCATCGCCCCGCACCAGTACCTGACGTCCCTGCGCGTGGGCCGCGCCCGCCGGCTGCTGCTCGAAGGGCGCTCACCGGGAGAGGTCGCGGCCGAGACCGGGTTCTACGACCAGTCGCACCTCACCCGGCACTTCCGCAAGCTGGTGGGCGTGCCGCCCGGGCGTTACCGGGCGGGACGGTTCACCGGTCGGGACGTCGGGTGAGGTGGGCGAACGCGTCCAGGTTGCGCGTCGACTCCCCGCGGGACACCCGCCACTCGTACTCCTTGCGGATCGCCGAGGCGAAGCCCAGCTCCAGCAGGGTGTTGAAGCTGCCGTCGGAGGCCTCCAGGACCTGGCCGAGCAGACGGTCGATCTCGTCGGCGGTGACGGCGGACAGGGAGAGCCGGCCGGTGACGTAGACGTCGCCGTGCTGGTCGACGGCGTAACTGACGCCGTAGAGCTTGAGGTTGCGTTCCAGGAGCCAGCGGTGGACGCCCTGCTCGTTCTCGTCGGGGTGGCGGATGACGAAGGCGTTGAGCGAGAGGGAGTGGCGGCCGACGATCAGGGAGACCGTCGTCTTGAGCTTGCGGGTGCCGGGGAGCTGCGCCACGTAGGTGCCGGGCTCGGGGCTCTCCCACTCCAGGTCGGCGTCCTTCAGCACTCCCTCGACGACCTGTGCCGCACGCTGTTCCAGATCGGTTTCACCCATGCTGCGAGCGTACGCGACGGCGGTGTGCCTGCATCGCGGCCGTGTACACGTCCGCCGTGGTGGCGGCCGCGGCGTCCCAGCCGAAGGACTGGGCGTGGCGGGCGGCCTGCCCGCCCAGCCGGGGCGACAGCTCCGGGTCGTCGGCGAAGTCGCGCAGCACGCGCGCGTAGTCGGCGGGATGGTGGCCGCGTACCAGGAAGCCGGTGTGCCCGTCGCGCACGGCGACCGGCAGGCCGCCGACCGCCGCGGCCAGCACGGGCGTGCCCGCCGCCTGCGCCTCTATGGCGACCAGGCCGAACGACTCGCTGTAGGAGGGCATGACCAGGACGGAGGCGGCGCGGAACCAGTCCGCCAGCTGGTCCTGGCCGACCGGCGGGTGGAACCGTACGACGTCCGCGATGCCGAGGCGTGCGGCCAGCTTCTGCAGGCCCTCGGGCTTGGCGAGGCCGCTGCCGCTGGGGCCGCCGACGACGGGGACGAGGATGCGCGAGCGCAGCTCGGGGCGCTCGTCGAGGAGGACGGCGACGGCGCGCAGCAGCACGTCGGGGGCCTTCAGGGGCTGGATGCGGCCGGCGAAGAGCGGGATCAGCGCGTCCCTCGGCAGGCCGAGACGGGCCCGGGCTGCGGCGCGGCCGTCGGCGGGCGAGAAGCGGCCGAGGTTCACGCCCGGGTGGACCACGGCGACCTTGTCGGTGTCGGCCGCGTAGTGCCGTACGAGTTCGTCGGCCTCTTCGGTGGTGTTGGCGATGAGGCGGTCGGCGGCGGCGACGATCTGGGTCTCGCCGATGACACGAGCGGCCGGTTCGGGGGTGTCGCCGTCGGCCAGGTTGGCGTTCTTGACCTTGGCCATGGTGTGCATGGCGTGCACCAGGGGGACGCCCCAGCGCTGGGCGGCGAGCCAGCCGACGTGGCCGGAGAGCCAGTAGTGGGAGTGGACCAGGTCGTAGTACCCGGGGCGGTGGCCGGCCCAGGCCTGCATCACGCCGTGCGTGAAGGCGCACAGCTGGGCCGGGAGGTCCTCCTTGTTGAGGCCCTCGTAGGGGCCGGCGTCGACATGCCGGACGAGGACGCCCGGGGCGAGCTCGACGGTCGGCGGCAGGGCGGCCGAGGTCGCGCGCGTGAAGATCTCTACCTCGATGTTGATCGCGGCGAGGCGCTGCGCGAGCTCCACGATGTAGACGTTCATGCCGCCGGCGTCGCCGGTGCCCGGCTGGTGGAGCGGGGAGGTGTGCACGGAGAGCATGGCCACCCGGCGGGGCCTGCGGTGCAGCCGGAGGCGCGTGGACGGGGACGCGGAGCGCCGCCCGAGCCTGCCGATGTACTGGCTCACGTGGCGTTCCTCCTCGCTCCGGGCATGCCATGGCAGGGCGCACGTGCCCTCCAGCGGTTCAACAGCGGAGGGTTGAGTTCCATTTCCTGATTCGCGACTTTTACCGAATCATTACCGCTCCCCGCTCAACCGTTCGAGGGTGACGGGCAGCTGAACGCGATCGGACATCGCAGGCCACACGCGCTGTCTCCGCGATGAAAAGGCAGTGGAAAGGACGACGAGGCCGGTACCGCGGACAACCCGGCGCCTGCCCGACCGGTCACAGCCTGCGGAAGGATCCACCCCTGCCGCACGGAGGTTACGCAATGCCCTCTCGCCTGGTCAGCCGCCGGCTGTTACGCGCCGCATCGGTTCTGACGCCGGTTCTCGGCATGGCCCTGGCCGTTCCGGTCGCCCTGGCCGGCCCGGCCGGTGCCGCGGAGCCGACGGCCACCGCCGCGGTGAACGAGTACGGCTGGCAGCTCACCTACACGGCCGCCCCCGGCCAGGCCAACAAGGTGACCGTCACACAGTCGTTCACCGGCGACCGCTCCCACTTCACCTACGTCATCGACGACGCCGTCCCGATCGACGCCGGGAACGGTTGCCGCCACCCCGACAGCGCGGACCACACCAAGATCTCCTGCACGGTCGAGGCCCCTGAGAGCCAGTCCCCGGTCACTTCCATGGAGATGGACCTCGCCGACGGCGACGACACCGCCTCCTTCCGCAACGCCACCGACCAGGTCTACTACTTCAACAGGATCGAGCTGGCCGCCGGCGACGACCAGTGGACCGGCGCCACCGGCGACCGGGTCGACGGCAGTTCCGCCCTGGGCGGGGCGGGCGACGACATCATCAGGGTGGGCGCGCTGGGATACGCCGGCGGCGGTGACGGCGACGACACCCTCCACGCCGGCGTCGACGGCGAGATCGTGGACGGCGGCGCGGGCGACGACGTCCTCCGCGGCGGCGCGGGCGACCAGGTCATGCGAGCCGACGACGGAGACGACACGGTCCACGGCGGGGCCGGCGACGACGAGATCCACGGCGGCAGGGGCAACGACATCCTGCACGGAAACGGCGGCGCCGACCGGATCTGGGGGAACAGCGGCGACGACGAGCTGTACGGCGGTCCCGGAGCGGACACACTCTCCGGCGGGCCGGGCACCGACGTCGTCCGGCAGGACTGACGGTTCTCCCCGCCCGGGGAACCGCGCGGTCACCGGGCGGTCACCGGTGCGGTTCCCCGGGGCGGAGATCGTCGGCATGGTGCCGGGGCCGATGAGTTTCCGCGCCCCACAGTGTCTCCATCAGTGTTGGCGTGAGCGAGAAAACAGCTGGGGTGCGCGATGAAGCTCGTGGTGCAGGAGTTCCTGTCGCTCGACGGTGTCTCCCAGGGGCCGGGCGCCCCGGACGAGGACACCAGCGACGGCTTCGAGCGGGGCGGCTGGTTCGTGCCGCATCTGGACGAGGAGTTCGAGCGGCTGGCCGGCAGCTGGCTCGGCGAGGCGGACGCGTTGCTGTTCGGGCGACGCACGTACCAGAACTTCGCCCGCGACTGGCCGGCGATGACCGACCATCCCCTCGCCGGGATCATGAACGGCCTGCCGAAGTACGTCGCCTCCCAGAGCCTGAC
Organism: Streptomyces sp. NPDC016851; assembly: GCF_055562795.1. Lineage (NCBI taxonomy): Bacteria > Bacillati > Actinomycetota > Actinomycetes > Kitasatosporales > Streptomycetaceae > Streptomyces > Streptomyces sp. NPDC016851. Next base: position 94,812 of record NZ_JBVHEP010000021.1, on the reverse strand, counting down.
CACGGCCGCCTGGGACCCGACCACGATCCTGTCCGGTGACGTCCCCGCCCAGGTGGCGGAGCTGAAGCGGCAGCCCGGCCGGGAGCTCCAGATCCACGGCAGCGCCCGGCTCGCCCAGTCCCTGCTGGCCGCCGGGCTGATCGACACGCTGCGGCTCGTGATCGCCCCGGTCGTGGTCGGCCAGGGCCGTCGCCTCTTCCCGGACGGCGGCGCACCGGCCGGGCTGCGACTGGCCGACCACCGGACGACGCCGGGCGGTCTGTCGGTGCACGTGTTCGAGTCGGCGGGGGTTCCGGGGTTCGGGACGTACGGGGGCGGGGCCGGGGTCTAGGCAGCCGTTCGGCACCGGGGACCGTTCACGCCCGGGAGCCGCTTAACCTCGTACGCATGACATCCCGCGCCGCCGCCCGCCGCCCCGTGGGCACGGTGACGCGCGGGACGACCAATCCGAACCGCCTGCGCCGCATGGACCGCTGGATCGCGGCCACGCACGGCGCCGAGCTGCGCCGTACCGCCGACCCCGTGGCCGTCGACCTCGGGTACGGCGCCGCCCCCTGGACGGCCGTCGAGCTGCTGCACCGCCTGCGGACGGTCGCGCCACGCGCGCGTGTGGTGGGCGTGGAGATCGAGCCGGCCCGGGTCGCGGCGGCGCTGCCGTACGAGCGGGCGGGCCTCGTCTTCCGGCACGGCGGTTTCGAGATCCCCATCCCGCAGCGGCCCCTGCTGGTCCGCGCGGCGAACGTGCTGCGGCAGTACGCGGAGGGCGAGGTCGAGGCCGTCTGGCACCGGCTGTGCGGGCGGCTCGCGCCGGCCGATCCGGCGACCGGGGCGCGCGGCGGGCTGCTCGTCGAGGGCACCTGCGACGAGATCGGACGCCGGCACGTCTGGGTCGCGCTCGGCCCGGAGGGACCGCGCACGGTCACCTTCGCGACCCGGCTCGGCTCCCTGGAGCGCCCCTCGGACCTGGCCGAACGCCTGCCGAAGGCGCTCATCCACCGCAACGTCCCGGGCGAGCCGGTGCACGCCTTCCTGCGCGACTTCGACCGCGCCTGGGCCGCCGCCGCGCCCTACGCGTCCTACGGCGCCCGCCAGCGCTGGATACGGGCGGTACGGGACCTGACCGCCGACTGGCCCGTGGCCGACGGGCCGGTGCGGTGGCGGCAGGGAGAAGTGACGGTGCGGTGGGAGGCGTTGGCACCGCGGGGGTGAATCCACGCGGACCGGCCCGACCCGACCCGGCCCGGACCGGACCGGCCCTCCGGGAACGATCTCTTTGAGTCGTTCGTCACACCGGCGGGGAGATCGTCATGCCGGGGGCATAGCGGGGAGGGGACCGAGGGAAGTACTACCCCTGTCGCTTCGCGCGCCGACGTGGCAGCATCCCCAGGCGTACCGGATGTTACTGACGGTTAATCAGTTTGGGGGCTGAGGTATGGGACCGGGCAAGCGTGGCCTGATCGCGACGGCCGTGACCGTGGTCTGCGCGCTCACGGTGCTGGCGGCACCGGGCACGGCGTTCGCGAACCCCAGTCCCGCACCCACCCCGGCCACCACCCCGAGCGCGGGCCCCACGCTCGCGCCCAGCAAGGACCTGGAAGCCGTACGCGAGAAGCTCGACAAGCTCTACCGCGCCGCGGCCCGCGCCACCGACGAGTACAACGCCGCCGAGGAGAAGGCCGACAAGCAGTCCGCCGAGATCGTCAAGCTGGCCAAGAAGATCGTCAAGGGCCAGGAGAAGCTGGCGAAGCTGAAGGACCGCGCGGGCGCCTCGGCCGCCGCCCAGTACCGCGGCGGCGGACTGCCCCCCGAGGCCCATCTGATGCTGAGCGACGATCCGCAGGAGTTCCTCGACGGGGCGGGCCGGGTGCGCCAGGGCCAGCACGCGGCCAAGGGCCTGATCGGCGAACTGTCCCGCACCCAGGAGGACTTGGAGCGGTACGCGCAGGACGCCTCCGCGCAGTGGAAGAAGCTGGAGGCGGGCCGCAAGGCCAAGGCCGCCGCGCGGAAGAAGGTCGAGAAGCAGATCGCGCAGGCGGAGAAGCTCGAGTCCGCGCTCCAGAAGGAGGAGCAGGAGCGCCTCGCCGAGCTGGAGAAGGAGGCCGCCGGCAAGGCGCAGACCGCCTGGCTCGACTCCGGAATCCTCGACGAGATCAGCGGAAAGGCCTCCGAGCAGGGCAAGAAGGCCGTCGCCTACGCCACCGCCCAGATCGGCAAGCCGTACCAGTGGGGCGCCGAGGGCCCGAAGACCTACGACTGCTCCGGGCTGACCTCCCAGGCCTGGATATCGGCCGGCCGCGGCGTTCCGCGCACCTCGCAGGAGCAGTGGAAGCAGCTGCGGCACATCGACATCCAGGACATGCGGCCCGGCGACCTCATCATCTACTTCGACGACGCCAGCCATGTCGCGATGTACGTCGGCGACGGGGCGATCGTGCACGCGCCGCGGCCCGGGCGGACGGTGACCATCGCGGGAGCCGGGACGATGCCCATCCTCGGGGTGGTACGACCGGACGCCGCCGCCGACGCCGGCTGAACGCGGGAAGACACCGGCCCATGGGTCACCCGCTGGGTCACGCGGCCCGGGCCACGTGACCCAGCCCACCCCGGACCACCGCCAAACCGCGTGCTGACGTGACGTTCGTCATCCCCGCAGCATCCCGGCGGTGTCCAACTGGGGCGCATATCGCGGCATATGACACTGGCCGATGGCGCAGCGGCGTGGCTCACACCATTCCAATGGGGCGCCGACACCCGCTATGGTCCCGGTCGGTGGGTCGAGGTCCCTCGCCCCCGCCATGCCCTCGGGGGGAGGGAAGGAACCCAAGACGATGCCCGTACCCATACCGCGGCAGAGAGCGATCCCGGCCGTGGAGAGTGGTCAGGCGCAGGCCGAGTCCCGCTGCGACGGCCCCGCCGAGCAGTCCGCCACGGACGCCTCGGCAGCCGCCCCGCGCACGCCGGACACCGCCGGGAACATCACGGACAAGGTGGAGAACAACACCGCCCACACGAACCTGACCCTGCTGCTGATCGAGGACGATCCGGCCGGGTCGCCGATCGTGCCCGACATGCTCGACCAGGCGGGCAAGCCGATCCGCGTCCGCACGGCCCGCAACCTCACCGAGGCCGGGCGGCTGCTGACCGACGACGTCCACTGCATCCTGCTGGACCTCGCGCTGCCGGCTCCGGGCCGCAGCGACTCCGATGACGAGCTCGCCGTGCTCAAGCACGTGCTGGAGCTCGCGCCCCGGCATGCCGTACTGGCGCTGACCGCCTCGGGCGACGCCGAGCGCGGCGCGGAGGCGGTGCGCGTGGGCGCCCAGGACTATCTCTTCCGCGACGAGCTGGATGGCCGGCTGCTGAGCCGGGCGATCCGCTACGCCGTGGAGCGCAAACGCTCCGAGTCGGCCGAGCGCCGGCTCGCCGAGGGCCGGCTGCGCGCCCAGGAGAACCGCCGCCTGGAGCGCGGTCTGCTGCCGACCCCGCTGCTGGACGGCTCCCCGCTGCGGTTCGCCGCCCGCTACCGCCCGGGCCGCTCACGCGCCCTGCTCGGTGGCGACTTCTACGATGTCGTGCGCACGCCGGACGGCACCGTGCACGCCATGATCGGTGACGTCTGCGGTCACGGCCCGGACGAGGCCGCCCTGGGTGTGGAGCTGCGGATCGCGTGGCGCGCGCTGACGCTGGCGGGGCTGTGCGGCGACCAGCTGCTGGGCACGCTCCAGCAGGTGCTGGAGCACGAGCGGGCCGACGACGAGATCTTCGCGACGCTGTGCACGGTGGACATCGCGCCGGACGGCCGCCGCGCCGGCCTGTGCCTGGCGGGCCACCCGTCGCCCCTGCTGGCCAGCCCGGGCAAGCCGGCCCGCCTGCTGCCGTACGACAACAACGGGCCGGCCCTCGGGCTGCTGCCGGGTGCCCGCTGGCCGCGCATGCAGGTGGAGCTGGGCGCCGAGTGGAGCCTGATGCTCTACACCGACGGCCTGATCGAGGGCCATGTCGGCCAGGGCCGGGAGCGGCTCGGCCAGGACGGCATGACGGAGATGGTGCGCCGCCAGATCGCCGAGGGACTGCGGGGCGAGGAACTGCTGCGGGCGGCGGTGAACGAGGTGCGCAAGCTCAACGGTGGCGAGCTGACGGACGACGTGGCGGTACTGCTGCTGGACCGGGTGCCGTAGCCCCGGCCGGCTCCGGTCCTGCCCGGGGTCTTACCGGCCGCCGTTCCAGGGGCCGTACGGGCCGTCGCTGCTGGAGCCGCGGCTGCTGCGGCCGCCGCCGGGGAGCGCCCGGATGGCGGGACGCACGTCGACCATGTACACGATCGTCGCGATGAGCCCGATGATCGGCAGGAACGACAGGATCGGGAAGAGCAGGTTCACCACGAAGGCCAGCCCGAGGATGATCATCCAGAACGGCTTGGTCTTCTTGTCGGCCGCGCGGTAGGCGTCCTCACGCCGCACGGCGGCGTCGAACAACGCGAAGCCGCTGAAAATGATCAGGGCCATGCTCAGAAGCCACATGAACCCTGCGAAGCCCTGCATCAGCACTACGTCCACCACCTGACTCGGCTCGTCCCTACGCGGTCACCGTACCCGTACAACGGGCCGGACACCCTCAGGGTGCCCGGCCCGTTGCGGTCACTCTGCGCCCCTGGCCGTCCTACTTGGCCGGCGGGGTGCTCTTCTTGGCGGTGGCGGTGGTGGTCTTGCGCGCCGGGGCCTTCTTCGCCGCGGGGGCCTTCTTCGCCGGGGCGGCCGTGGCGGCGGCCGGCTTCGCCGGCTCCTCCTTGACCTCGACCGGCCGGGCCTTCGGCTCGACGGCCACGGCCAGCTCCTCGACGCCCTCGGCGACGTCCTCGATGCCCTCGGCGGCCTCGCCGCGCCAGGTGCGCACGGCCTGCTCACCGTGCTCGGCGACCTTCTCGTAGGTCTCGCGGGCCTTGACGGCGTACTCGGCGGCCACGCCGACGCTGCGCAGCGCGACGTCCTGGGCGGTCTCGCCGATCTTCTTCAGGTCGGCGTCGATCGTGCTGCCGAGCTTCTTGACGTCGATGTCGATGGAGCCGATGAACTCCGTGACCTTGTTCTGGAGGGTCTCCTGCGTCTCCTTGACGCGGGCGGTGGCCTCCTTGGCCCGGGCGGAGGCCTTCTCCTGGACGGCCTTGGGGTCGGTGTTGCGTACGGCGTCGATCCGCGCGGGGGCCTCGGAACGCAGCTGCTCCACCAGGGCCGGCACCTTCTTGGCCTGCTGAAGGGCGAGGTCGGCGGTGCCTGCGGCGAAGTAGAGCGGCGTCGGGTCGCTGAGGGTCTTGCGCAGGTCGTCGGTGATGGCCATGGTGATGGTCCTCCCGGATTCTTTTTCGCTTGAGGGTTCGGCTGAGGGTGGTGTGATCCGCAGCGGTACGGCCGGTGCCCTGGTCCGGCTAGCCGGCCGTCTGCTGCGGGTCGGTGTCACTGCCGCCGGTGGTCTTGCGGGCCCGGCGGGCGGCGGACGTACCGCCGGTGTCCTTGCGAGCGCGACGGGCGGGCGACGGTGACGTACCGCTGCCGTCCTTGCGCGTGCGGCGGGTCGCCGACGGTGACGCGGACGTACCGCCGTCACTGCCGTCGCTCCCGTCGCTGTCGCGGGTACGGCGCTCGGCGGGCCGGCCGCCGTCGGCCGTGCGGGTCCGTCGTATCCCGGTGCCGCCGCCGGGGGCGTCCCCGTCTCCGTCCCTGTCCGCCGCGTCCTCGGTGACCACGAGGCCGACGACCGCGGAGCCGTCGCCGGTCCCGAACCCGTTCTCCTTGCGGAAGGACTCGTAGATCTGCAACAGCACCTGCTTCTGCCGCTCGTTCAGCGCCGGGTCCGCGAGGATGACGGCACGCGTCTCCACCTCGTCCCGGTCCCGCTCGGCGTCGAGGATGCCGGCCCGGACGTACAGCGTCTCCGCGGAGATCCGCAGGGCCTTGGCGACCTGCTGCAACACCTCCGCGCTCGGCTTGCGCAGCCCGCGCTCGATCTGGCTCAGATACGGATTGGACACCCCTGCGGCGTCGGCGAGCTGCCGCAGCGACAACTGCGCGTTGCGCCGCTGTTCGCGCAGGTAGTCACCGAGATTGCCGACGTTGAGCGATGCCATGACTCCAGAGTGCAGCACCCCGCTAACTATTGCAAGCACCCGCTTGCAAAAGTGCGCCACGCCACCCCGGATGCGTCCGCCGAGTACCCGCTGTCCGTTCCCAGTGGGAGTGAGCGGTTCCCGCTAGATCTGATCGGCGAAGTGAACAGGTGCCGGTTGTTCTGATCAGCGGCCTTCGATGATGCGGAAGTCGCGCTCGAAGCCGTCGGGGAGTTCGGCCAGCGCCTTCTGATAGGCCGCACTCTCGTATGCGGCGACCGCCTGTTCGAAGCTGTCGAACTCGATCAGGACAACGCGCTCGGCGATTCCGGCTTCGTGTGCGACGACCCGGCTGCCGATGCCGGCGAGCACCCGCCCGCCTGCGGCCTGGACGGCCAGACCGGCCAGTTCGTTGTAGACATCAAGCCCCTCAGGGTCTGTGATGGTGGGGTAGACGCTGACCCAGTAGCCCTTGGCCACAGTTATCTCCTGTGTTCGAAATTGATGCTCGGAAGCTTGCTCAGATCCATGGCCGGCCTCGCCGGAAGGGCGGCGGCCTGAACTGGAACGAAGAGGAGCCGACAAGTAGAGCGCGCGGGCCTCATCGCATGACCCTGCGCGCGATCGCTGCCCGGCCGCCGACTCGGATCCGGTGTCCCGTGCGGTCGCGGTGGACGGTCGCTGTAATGGTGGACGGGCTGCCGAGGTGGTCACCCATGTCGACAGCGAGGCGGTGTGTGCCGAACCCGGCAGCATGCGCCGCCAGGCAGGCCGTGCTGTTGGCGTTGGCGATGTCCTCGGGGACACCGATCGACGGGGCGAACATCCGGGCTGCTGCTCGGCCGTGTCGGTCCGGGGGCGAGTAGACGTAGCAGCCCAGCAGACCGTAGCGGTCACAGGCTGCGCGCAACTGGGTTGAGTCCGGCGTGAGTTCGGTTAGTGCGGCGCGGGATCGGATGGGCAGCAGAAGCCTCGGCCGTCCGTTCGACGCCACGCAGGCGTCGCCGGCGATCGCGTCCTCCGCCAGTCCGAGGCCGCCTGCGATTGCCCTCAGTTCGGGTCCACCGGCGCTACGCAGGCTGACCGGGCCCGGGTCGAACGACGCCGTCAGGCCGTCACCGTTTCGGCTTGCCCGACCGTCGAAGCTGCGGTGGGCCGTACGCAGGACGGCGCGGTAGTCGTGGTCGCCGCCTTCGCGTTCGGCGAGCACGGCGAGGGCGGCGACGGTGCCGTGACCGCAGGCGGGCAGTTCCTTCTGGGCGGTGAAGAACCGCAGTGTGTACGCGGGCTGACGACGCTCGGTTCCGGTCGCGCGGAGGAAGACGGCGTGCGATGTTCCCAACTCCGTGGGAATGCGGCATCGCTCCTCGTCGGTGAACGGCGCGTCGTCCAGAACGGCGGTCGGGCTGCCACCCGCGCCGTCTCGCTGACACGCGTCGACGACCGCTACCTCGGGCATGGCACCGGGCCGGTGGTCAGCAGCATGGTCAGGTCCAGTGCGGGCGCGCTGTGCGTCAACGCCCCGACCGAGATGAGGTCGACGCCCGTACCGGCGATGGCGGGAACTGTGTCCAGGCGGATGGTGCCCGAGGCTTCCAGCAGGATCCGGGAAGCGTCGGCCCGCCCGGCCCGGACCTTCACGACCTGCTCGATGTCGGCCACCGGCATGTTGTCGAGCATGATCCAGCGGGCTCCGGCGTCGAGGGCCTCGACGGCCTGGGTGACGGTCTGCACCTCGACATCCTTGAGCAGGACCATCGCCGCGAGATCGAGGCGGTGGTTGTGGCCGCCGCCGGCGGTGACCGCGTACTTGTCCAGGGCGCGCAGGCCCGGCGCCGTCTTGCGCGTGTCCAGGATGCGCGCCCTGGTCCCTGCCACAGCTTGGACGTAGCGGTCGGTCAGCGTCGCGATGCCGCACATGCGCTGCAGGAAGTTCAGCGCCGTACGCTCCCCGGTGATCAGGCTGCGCGCCGAACCGGACAGGTGCACCAGGACCTGCCCGTCGGCCAGTCGGGCGCCGTCGGCGACGGCCGGCTCGACCTTGACCTCGGGGTCGACCTGCGCGAAGACCTCGGCGACCACGGGGAGGCCGGCGGCGATGCCGCTGTGCCGGGTGCGGATCTCGGCCCTGGCCGCCAGGTCCTCGGGAACGCTCCACTCGGTGGTGATGTCCTTCCCTGACGCGTCCTCGGCCAGGGCGGCAGCGACGGCGGCCCGTGCTGCCGCCGAGGGAAACTCGGTCGTGGTCATCTGGTCTCCAGCTCTGAGGGGACGTTGGCCTGTGGCGGCAACCGCTGACGAGGCAGCACTGAAGTTCCGCTGGGCCGGTTCAGAGGACCTGGTGGATCCTGCACTCGACCTCCCGCGTACCGGTCACCCGTCCCCCGCGACGAACAGGTTCCGGGCGTTTCGATTTCCGAAGCGGTCACCGATGCTAGCGTGTCGGAATTCGAAGCATCAACCCTGGAGAGCTGGACATCCCGACATGGCAACACCCAGGCCTGGCAGTCCTGTTCGCGGCTCCACCACCGGCCGCCCCCTCATGGCCGCACTCGATCTGTTCGGGCGGCGGTGGAGTCTGCGCATCCTGTGGGAGCTTCGCGCGGGTCCGCTTGGATTCCGCCCCTTGCAGAAGCGGTGCGACGACATGTCCTCCAGCGTGATGCGGCAGCGCCTGACCGAACTGCTGGATGCCCAGGTGATTCACCAACTACCGGACAGCCGCTACGAGCTCACCCCGCTGGGACAGGAGGCGCGCCACGCCCTGAACCCCCTCGCCCGCTGGGCGGAACGCTGGGCGGCCACGATCGACCCGCAAGGGGCGGACCACGCCGACGACCAGTCCGCCAGCCACGTCTCACCTCCGGACACCGTGGGCGACGGGGCGCAGGAGAGGGGCTCCGCGGACTGACGCCACGCCTCGGATCGGAGCGGGGCGGGACCGCCGGGTCACGACGAGATGACGACACCTACCGTGCTCAGTCACACGCCGGAGCCGCTAGCGTGGGTCCCCATGATCGTATGGCTCAACGGCACCCACGGCGCGGGCAAGACGACGACCAGCGCACTCGTGCAGCGGCTGATCCCGGATTCGCGGGTGTTCGACGCCGAGAAGGTCGGCGAGACGCTCATGGACATCAAGCCGGGGCTGCCCGAGACGGACAACTTCCAGCACTGGCCGCCGTGGCGGCCGCTCGTGGTCGAGACCGCCCGCCGCGTACTCGACTACACCGGCGGCACCCTGGTGATACCCATGACGGTCCTGGTCGAGCAGTACTGGCGCGAGATCAGTACGGGTCTGGCCCAACACGGAATCCCTGTACGGCACTTCGTCCTCCACGCCGACCAGGAGACCCTGCGCGGGCGCATCGCGGGCGACACCGTTCTCGGCCCCAACTCCCCGTTCCGCCTCCAGTACCTCGAGCCCTACGCCGAGGCGGCCCGCACCTGGCTGCACGCCGAGGCCGAGGTCGTCGACACCACCCACCTCACGCCGGACCAGGCCGCCCTGCGGATCGCGGAGGCCGTCAAGAACTGAGGCCTCCGACGATGCAGAAGGGATGCCCCGCCGGATCCGTCAGCACGCGCCACCTGCTCTCGTTCGGCTGCCGCTCCGGCCGGCCCGCTCCCAGTTCCAGCAGCCGGGCCTCGGCCTCCTCCAGGTCCGCGACCCTGAAACAGCAGTGCAGTTGCTGGGGCACGTCCTGGCCGGGCCAGCTGGGGGCCCGGTAGTCGTCGACCCGCTGGAAACCGAGGGAGAGCCCGTCCCCACCGCCGAGAGAGGCGAAGTCGGCGTTCGATCTCGCGTGCGGTCCGAGGCCGGTGGCCGCCTGGTAGAACGCCGCCAGCGCGAGCGGGTCAGGGCAGTCCAGGGTTATGGCGCTCAACTTCATCTGTACGGACATGCCGGCCTCCTGGCCCGATCGTCGGTGGACACTCGCGATCACCCTAGAAGCGGCCCGGCCCAAAATCGTTCGACTGTCGGGCCCTGCGCAGCCATGATCCGCTCCCATGACGAGTTCGCCGCAGTTCCTGGTCCGGGCCGCCGCCCTCAACAACGCCGAGTGGTGCGCGGCGATGTGCCGGGCGCACGGCGTGGCGGGTGAGTTCGGGGGCGAGGCGTGGGCCGCCTCGGGGCGGGCGCCGCTCTACTACCCCGACGCCGTGACGCTGGAGCCGGGCGCCGACCCGGACGCGCTCGTGGCGCGGGTCGACACGGGCTCCCCCGGCGCCTCGGTCAAGGACAGTTTCGCCGATCTCGATCTGACGGGGGCCGGGTTCCGGGTGCTGTTCGAGGCGCGGTGGATCCACCGCCCGGCGGGTGCGGCCGCGCCCGCCCGCACCCCAGGGCCGACGGACCTCGCGTGGGACGTGGTGCGCGATCCGGACGCGCTGCGCGCCTGGGCACTGGCCTGGGACGGCGGCGCCGGGAACGCGGACCTCTGGCGGGACGGGCTGCTCGCCGGCCCGGAGACCTTCGTGATCGCGGGGCGGTCCGGTGACGGGCGGGTCGTGGCCGGAGCGGTGGCCACCCGTGGCGCGCACGTGGTCGGCGTCTCCAACGTCTTCGGGCGGGAGGGCGGGCCCGACGCGGCCTGGCCAGGCTTGCTGCACCTGCTCGGGCGGCTCTTCCCCGCCCTGCCCGTGGTCGGCTACGAGAGCGGCGACGACCTGCGGACCGCCCTCCGGTACGGCTTCGAGCCGGCCGGCCCGTTGCGGGTGTGGCTGCACGGAGGGTAGCGGCGGGTAGTGGCGGGGCCCGCCGCCCGCTACCGCGGCTTGTACGCCAGGAACGTGCCGATCTGCCGCTTGGTCCCCTCGTCCGGCTCCTGCACCACACGCGTCGTGACGACCAGCCCGGCCCGGTGCAGCAGTTCGGCGATCCGCTCCGGCGGCAGCAGGTACGACTCGTAGGACACCGGGTGGTCGCCGTAGGCGTGCGACGGGCGCAGGTGCTCGCCGCCGCCCACGGGGCCGGCCAGCATCAGCCGGCCGCCGGGCGCGAGGGTGCGGTGGAACTCGGCGAACACGGCCGGCAGCCACTGCGGCGGGGTGTGGTGGGTGGAGTAGTACGCCAGGATGCCGCCGAGTTCGCCGCTGCCGATCTCCAGCGCGGTCATCGAGCCGACGGTGAAGCGGAGATCCGGATACGCCTCCCGGGCCAGCCCGACCATCTCCGGCGACACGTCCACGCCGAACACCGGTACGCCCAGCGCGTCCAGATGTGCCGTCACCTTGCCCGGGCCGCAGCCGAGGTCGGCCACCGGCCCGGGGTGCGGCGGCCGGACGAGCTCGGCGAAGGCGGCCAGCATCGCGCGCGACACCGGGTCCAGCTCGGTCGGCTGCTTGACGAGCCGGGCGTAGTCGGCGGCGACGGTGTCGTACGACTCCCGGACGGCGGTGAGGTGGGAGGGCTCGGTCATGCCGTGAAGGTAGACGACGGCACTGACAGGGCCGGGCCGTCACGCCGAGCGAGCACATGCCGGTCCCCCGCCCGTACTCCCCCGCCCGCCCCGCTCGGACTCCGACTCGTACTCCGACGCCAGTACGCCGCTTTACTCCTCCCGTAAGACGCCACCGCCACCCCCCGCCCGGCACCGTGACAGCGTGAAGCCGAAGCAGAAGCCCCGCCCGATTCCGAAACTCGGCCGCCCGGCGCGCCGGGCCGTTCTCGTCGTCCACGTCCTCGCCTCCGCGTGCTGGCTCGGGCTCACGCTCGGGCTGCTCACGCTCGGGACCACCGCGGCCGCCACCGGGTCCGCCGTGACCGTGGAGTCGTCCGTCCGGGCCATGAAGCTCTTCGCCGACTGGCTCCTGCTCCCCGTCGCGTTCCTCACCCTGCTCAGCGGACTGGTGCTGTCCCTGGGCACCCCGTGGGGACTCGCCCGGCACCGCTGGGTGTACACGAAGTTCTGGCTGACCCTCGCCACGACCACCGCCACGGTGTTCGCCCTCCGCCCCGGGGTGAACTCCGCGGTTACCGCGGTCGCCGCGGGCGGGCCTCTGCCCGATGCCGGTGACGTGCTGTTCGGGCCGGTCGTCTCGCTGTCCGCCTACGTCTTCATGACGGTGATCTCCGTCCTGAAGCCCTGGGGCCCGACCAGGCGGGGCAGGAGGCTGCGGGCGCCCGCCCCGCGTGCCCTCCAGGACGCCTGAGCCAGCCAGTATCCGGTGTTCCTAACAGAGCGGGAATTTGCCTAAAGATATTAGGCAGATGCACACTACCTTCTGGCAGAAGGGAGTGCCCGTATGGCACGCGTAGGACTGACACCGGAACGCCTGACCCGGGCAGGTGCCGAGTTGGCCGACGAGGTCGGATTTGATCAGGTGACCGTCTCGGCGCTCGCCCGCCGGTTCGACGTCAAGGTCGCGAGTCTGTACTCGCACGTGAAGAACTCCCAGGACCTCAGGACCCGGATCGCCCTGCTGGCGCTCACGGAACTCGCCGACCGGGCCGCCGACGCCCTGGCCGGGCGGTCGGGCAAGGAAGCCCTGGCCGCCCTCGCGAACGTCTACCGCGACTACGCCCGGGAGCACCCCGGCCGTTACGCCGCCGCCCAGCTGCGGCTCGACCCGCAGACGGCGGCGGCGAGCGCCGGCGTCCGGCACGCGCAGATGACCCGGGCGCTGCTGCGCGGTTACGACCTGACGGAACCGGACCAGACCCACGCGGTCCGGCTGCTGGGCAGCGTCTTCCACGGGTACGTCAGCCTGGAAATGGGCGGCGGGTTCAGTCACAGCGCCCCCGACACCGACGCCACCTGGACCCGGATCCTCGACGCCCTCGACACGCTGCTGCGGAACTGGCCCGAGCCCCCCACCGACCCCCGAGGCTGACACCCATGCACTCCGAGCACGACTGGATCACCACCCCCCTCACTGCGGACCTGCTGCGCGGCGCCCTCGACCTGGAGCGCACCGAACACGGGCTGCTCCCGCACCGGCTGCCCGCCCGGGCCCGCGCGCAGAACACCAACGCCCAGCTGGCCATGGCGGAGGCCCAGCCCTCCGGCGTACGGCTGGCGTTCCGTACCGCCGCGACCGCCGTCGAGCTGGACACGCTGCGCACCAAGCGCGACTACGCCGGCTTCCCGCCCCGGCCGGACGGCCTGTACGACCTGCTCGTCGACGGCCGCCCGGCCGGCCAGGCGGCGGGCACGGGCGGCAACGTCCTCACGATCGACATGGCCACCTGGGACGGCGAGGTCACGCCGGGCCCGGTCGGCACCGTCCGCTTCACCGGGCTGCCCGCGCGCGAGAAGGACGTCGAGATCTGGCTGCCGCACAACGAGACCACCGAGCTCGTCGCCCTGCGCACGGACGCGCCCGTGGCGCCCGTGCCGGACCGGGGCCGCCGGGTGTGGCTGCACCACGGCAGTTCGATCAGCCACGGCTCCGACGCCGCGAGCCCGACCGCCATCTGGCCCGCGATCGCCGCGTTGCGCGGCGGTGTGGAACTGGTCAACCTCGGTCTGGGCGGCAGCGCGATGCTCGATCCGTTCACGGCGCGTGCCATGCGGGACACCCCGGCCGACCTGATCAGCGTGAAGATCGGCATCAACCTCGTCAACGCGGACGCGATGCGGCTGCGCGCGTTCGGTCCGGCCGTGCACGGTTTCCTCGACACGATCCGCGACGGGCACCCCGACGCCCCGCTGCTGGTCGTCTCCTCCGTCCACTGCGCCATCCACGAGACCACGCCCGGGCCGACGGCCCCGGACATCAGCGCGCTCGGCGAGGGCCGGCTGCGGTTCGCCGCGATGGGCGACCCGGCGGAGGTGCCCGCCGGGAAGCTGACGCTCGACGTCGTCCGGGAGGAACTGTCCCGCATCGTGCGGCAGCGCGCCGCCGAGGACCCGAACATCCACTACCTCGACGGCCTCGACCTCTACGGCGCCTCCGACGCGGCCGAACTCCCCCTCCCCGACGAGGTCCACCCGGACGCCGCCGCCCACCGCCGCATCGGCGAACGCTTCCACGCCCTGGCCTTCACCGAGGACGGCCCCTTCGCGGCGGGTTCATGACGTAGTACGCGTACGGGGAACACCCACTTTTTTGTGGGTACTTGGCAGCGCGCCGGCGTGGGGCGAACCTGGAGGTGGGTCGTCGGTGAGGCGCCGGATGCGAAGGGGACGGAGGTGAACGCGGGCGTCAGGAGGCCGACCGGGTGGCCTGCGTCCCGGCCAGTTTCTCCAGGCGCCGGTGACCCCAGTCGGACAGCGGGGCCAGTGCCTCGGCGAGTTCGCGGCCGAACGGGGTCAGGGAGTAGACCGTCTTCGGTGGCAGCACGTCGTACACCTCCCGCCGCACCAGCCCGTCCGTCTCCATCTCGCGCAGTGCCTCGGTCAGCACCTTCTCGGTGAGGCCCGGCAGCCGCCTGCGCAGTTCCGCCGGACGGTGCGGGCCCGACTCCAGCAGCCAGAGCAGGGTCGTCTTCCACTTGCCGTCGATCACGGCGATCGCGGCGGTCACTCCGCAGACGTTCGGGTCCTGGCGCCGGCGCGTCATCCTTCAGCCCCATTCCTCATCAATTGCGCATGCCTTCAAGGGAGTTCAAGCGTGTCCACGTACAGCACGTCCTCGTCCCCGGAACATTCCGCGCGGCCCGCCGTCACCGTCCTCGGTCTCGGCCCGATGGGCCGCGCGCTCGCCGGTGCCCTCTTGGACACGGGACTGCCGACCACGGTCTGGAACCGCACGCCGGGCAGAGACCGGGAACTCGTCGAACGTGGGGCGGTGGGCGCCGGCTCGGCGGCCGAGGCGGTCGCCGCCGGTGAGGTGGTCGTCGTCTGCGTGGTGAACTACGACGCCGTCGACGCCGTCCTGCGCCAGGACGACGTCGCCGCCGCACTCAAGGGCCGTACGGTGGTGAACCTGACCGCCGACACCCCGGCCCGGGCCCGCGACACCGCCGACTGGGCCGCCGCGCACGGCGTCCGCTACCTGGACGGCGCGATCATGACCCCGACGACCACCATCGGCACGCCCGACGCCGTGTTCCTGCACAGCGGACCGGCGGACCTCTACGAGGAACTGGCGCCCGTGCGACAGGCGTTGGGCGGCACCCACACCCACCTCGGCGAGGACACGGGCCGGGCCGCGGCCTACGACATCGCCCTGCTCGACATCTTCTGGGCGGCGATGGCGGGCTACACGCACGCCCTGGCGGTGGCCCGCGCCGAGGGTGTCACCGCCGGGGAGCTGGCGCCCTTCGCCCAGGGCATCGGCGCGATCCTGCCGCCGGTGTTCGCCGAGGCCGCGGCGGACGTCGACGCCGGCACCTACTCCGGCGAGGGCAACCCGCTCACCTCGGCGGTGTCGTCCATGGCCCACATCGTCCACGTCTCCGAGTCCCACGGCATCGACGCCGGCGTCATGCGCGCGGCCGAGGGCATGGCCCGTCGCGCGATCGGGCTCGGGCACGGGACGGACGGTTTCATCCGGATCGCGGAGGTCATCGGGCGGCGGTGAGCCCTCAGGAGGGCCGGGCCGGCTCGGCCTAGAACGGCAACGGCCGCCCCCGCACCACGTCCAGCCGTGTCACCGCCCGCGTCAGCACCACGTAGAGCCGGTGCAGTCCCCGTTCCTCCGCCTCGGCGATCGCCGCCGGCTCTACGGCCACGACATGGTCGTACTCGAGGCCCTTGACGACGCTCGCCGGTACCAGGGACACCCGTGCGCCGAGTTCCTCCGGGCCGGCCGCGTCGATGCCGGCCGCGTCGAGGGCCGCCCGGATCCGGGGCACGTCCGCGTCCGCCGCGACGACCCCGATCGAGCCCTCCCGCCCCAGTGCGTCCCGGACGGCCTCGACGGCCGCGCCGGGCACGCCGTCCGGGTCCGTCTCGCGCATCCGCAGCTCCCCGTCACCGCGCAGCGAACGAGCAGCCGGTACGTCCACGTCCAGCCGCTCCAGCAGCCGGTTGGCGAGGGCGACGACCGCGCGCGGCACACGGAAGCCGGTGGTCAGCTCGACCACGGCCGCGTCCGGTTGCCCCAGGTGTGCCAGGACGGCCGGCCACGACCGGGCAGCCCACGGTGTCGTCCCCTGCGCCAGGTCGCCCAGGACCGTCAGCGAGCCGAAGGGCGCCCGGCGGGCGATGGCCCGGCACTCCATCGGGGACAGGTCCTGCGCCTCGTCGACGACGACGTGCCCGTACCCTTCCGGGTGCTCGATCAGCCCGGCGACCTCGTCGAGGAGCACCAGATCGGCGGCCGACCAGCGCGCCGACTTCCACGACCGGGGCGGCTTGCGCCACAGCAGCGCCCGCTGCTCGTCGGGGTCCAGCAGCCCGTCGGCGGCCTCCGCCAGTACCCCGGGGTCGGTGAGCAGTCCGGCCACCACCTCCTCGGGCCGCACCCGGGGCCAGACGGCGTCGACGTACGCGGACACGGGCCGGGCCCGCTCGATCCGGCGCACCCAGGCGTCGGGGGGCGGCCCGGCCCGCCGTTCGGCCTGCTCGCGCAGGCACCGCACGATCCGCGCCCGCACCCGCTCCCGCCCGACCCCGTAGGGCGGTTCCTCCTCCCGTACGTCCGCCACGATCCTCTCCAGGGTCTGCGCCGGCACCCGCCAGCGGTACGACCCGTCCGGCACGGCGAGGGAGCCGGCCCCCGCGGCGCGCACCCTCGCGTACAGCGCCCGCCGCAGTACCTCGGCCATCCGGGCGTCGTGCTTGACGACGGCGGCCGCCGGCTCGTCACGGCCCCTGACCGGATGCCGCGCGATCTCCTCGGCCGGTGTCGACTGCCGCACGCCGGTCTCGCCGAGGGACGGCAGGACCTCCGCGATGTACGACAGGAAGGTGCGGTTGGGCCCGAGGATCAGCAGACCGCCGCGGCGGATGCGCTGCGGGTGCGTGTAGAGCAGATACGCGGCCCGGTGCAGCCCGACGGCCGTCTTGCCGGTGCCGGGCGCCCCCTGCACGCACACCGACACCGCCAGCTCCCCCCGTACGAGGTCGTCCTGCTCGGGCTGGATGGTCGCGGCGATGTCCCGCATGGGCCCGACGCGCGGCCGTTCGATCTCCCGGGCGACGATCTCGCTGGTCCGCGCCTCGCCCTGTCCCAGGTGCTCGTCCTCCAGGCCGGTGAGGTCCCCGGAGTCGCCCCGGCTGCCGGGCGCCCACCCGAACCGGCGGCGCACGGCGACGCCCTGCGGGTCGCGGGCCGAGGCCTGGTAGAAGGCGCGTGAGACGGGCGCGCGCCAGTCGACGACGAGGGGCGGCTCGGCCGGATGCTCGGAGATCCGCAGCCGGCCGATGTGCAACTGCCCGTCCTCGCGCTGCAAGGCCCCGAAGAACAGAGGCCCTTCGGGCAGCTCGCGCAGCGCCTTGGCGTGGCTGCGCAGCCGGTACCCGAGCACCTCGGCATCGGCGCCGGACGCGGACACGTCCTCCCCGATGACGACCTGCTCCCCGGCCCCCTCGACCATCGCGGCGAGGGCGGCCCGGCACCGGTCGTGGTGGGCGCGTTCACGGGCGAGGACATGCTGAAGGGCGGGCTCGGTCGACGTCATTCCACAGAGCGTACCGTGAAACGTAACCGAGTTAAATTTATTACCGAGTATCGCTATGGTCGAGTGTCACTATGGCCGAGCATCGCCCCGGACGCCGGGTGGCAGCCCCGCCGCCAGCCATCCGAACGCCCGCTCCGCCGCAGCCACCGCGTCCGCCCGTACGTCCGCCACCCGCTCCCCCGCCGCGATCCGCCGCCAGTTCTCCAGCGCGAGGATCCGCTGCACGGCCATGATCTGCCCGGCCGCGAGCCGCGCGTCCAGATCACCCCCGAGCGCCTCGGCGAGCGCGGCCTCGGACCGCTCCTGGTGCGTGTGCGCCCGGGCGACCAGGGAGGGCGTCCCGTAGAGCAGCCGGTGGAAGGCGAGCACCCGGGGATCGTCGTTGAGCCCGGTCACGGGATCGCACCGCTCCAGCCCCTGAAGGAAGTGCCGCCGCAGCGCCTCCACGGGATCGCCCTCCGCCGCCGCCACCACCCGCGCGGCCTCGCCCTCGTGGTCGGCGATCCGGTGCAGGACCAGGTCCTCCTTCGCCGGGAAGTACCGGAACAGCGTCGGCTTGGAGATCTCGGCCGCCGCCGCCACCTCGGCGACGGACACCGCGTCGAACCCCTTCTCCAGGAAGAGCCGGATCGCGACGTCCGACACGACCTGGTACATCCGCTGCTTCTTGCGCTCCCGCAGCCCGATCTCACTCATGCGGCGAGCCTACGCAGTGGCGCGAGACCGGCTTCCGCGTCAGGACGAGTGCCAGCGGATCAGCGCGGCCATGATCTGCGAGCGGCTCGGCACCTGCGCCAGGCCGAGCGGCCGCGCGGCGGCGGTGAGGATCTTCTGGAGCTTGCCGGCGGCCACGGGCAGGGCCACCCAGTTGAAGGCCGCGTCCTCGCGCAGGGACAGCGACACCCGGATGACATCGGTGAAGACCGACTGCGCCCGCTTGAAGTCGAGGATCAGCGGCAGGTCCCGCTCCCACCCGGCCGAGCTGCCCGGCCGGATCCCCTCGACCAGGTCGCACCACTCCCGGACCATACGGTGCTCCTGGTCGCCCGGGTAGCGCATCAGGTACAGGTGGGTGGCCAGGTCGTAGAGCGGATCGCCCAGCATCGCCAGCTCCCAGTCGATGGCCCAGAGCCGGCCCCCCGGATCGAGGACGAAGTTCTCCCGGTGCAGATCCGCGTGCAGGAGACAGAACGGGCGCTTCTGGAGCCCGAGGACGTGCTTCCGGAGCAGGGTGAACGATTCGTCCGAGATGCCGAGCGCGTGGAACAGGCCGGCGAACTCCGCGTGGTTCTTCCGGTAGACCTGCTCCTCGACGAAGACGACCAGCCGCTCCAGAAATCCTTCGCTGTCCCCGTCCTCGGCGCGGTCGCGGTCCTCACAGCGCCGCTCCACCCGCAGCATGTCCGGCGTGACCCGCACCATCTCCCGGAAGAGATCGACGATCTGGCGGAACACCGCGTCGGGGACGCGCCGCCCAGGCCGCCGCTGCTCACCGAGCGTCCGCCCCTCGATGAAGCCCTGGAATCCCATGCCGGCGACCTCGACGATGCCGGGAACGCGGCTGATGTGCTCCTGGAGGGCGCGCAGCAGCGCCTCCTCCGACCGGAAGCACCGCCGGTCGAACCACAGGATCTCGGAGCGCGGCTCACGGACCTTGACGGTTCGTGTCCCACCGGGCAGCGCGAGAACGTAGGTCTCGTGGTGGTACCCCTTGAGCGGCCCCTTGACCAGGCTCGGGTCGCCGCTCAGCTCGACTGCTCGCTGCCGGGCACCGGAGACCGGTGGGTGTGTCATTGGGTGGTTCAGCCTGCCCCGGTGGTGCGGAGGGTGTAAGGGGGAAGGCACGTTACTCCTCCGGACGCCGTCATCAGGGGAGAACCGGGCTATCGATCCGAACTCCCCTCTCCCAGGTGAACCGGCGCCCCTGAGCGACAGGCCTCGACCGCCCGGCCACAGCCCCCAGGGGGCCAGGAGCCCCTAGCCGCGCAGCAACGCCAGCACCGGCTCCAGGGACTCGATCACGGTGCCGGCGCCCGCGTCCTTGAGGATCTTGGCCTTGCGGGGGTTGCTCGCGTACCCGAGGAACGGCACCCCGGCCCGGACGGCGGCCTCGTGGTCCGAGGGGGCGTCGCCGATCATCAGGGCGTCGGCCGGGGCGGCGCCCATGGCGTTCAGCGCCCGGTTGAGGCAGTGCGGGTCCGGCTTCAGGTGGTGGAGTTCCTGGGCGCGGCCGTAGATGTGCGGGGAGAAGCAGCCGGCGATGCCCCGGCCCTCGAGGTACGTGCGCACCACCCGCGGGGAGTTGTTGGTGGTGATCGCGAGGCCGGAGCCCACCGCGGACCAGGTGCGTATGAGCGGATCCGCGTACGGGGTCGGCATCGCGGAGGAGGCGGCCCGCAGCTCCTCCTGGGTGAGACGTTCCTCCAGCTCCGCGACGAGGTCGCTGCCGGGATGCCGGCGGTCCACGGCGCGCAGGACGACCTGCGGGTCGAGCGTCTCGCGTTCCCCGTCCGTCAGCAGGCCGTGCAGCCCCCGGCCCTCCAGCCAGGCCACCAGGTCGGTCGCCACCCCGTCCGCCGAGTGCCTGGCGAACAGCCGGCAGATGGGCCCGTCGAAGTCCCACAGCACGACACGGGCGCCTTTGATCAGAGTCGGAAGATGGTACTGATCGTTCTCGTTCTCGACTGTCACCGAACCAGTCTGCGTCGCATCAGAAGTCACTAGGAGAGTGTCAGGTCCGTGGTGATGGTTTCCCAGAGGGCGTCGAACCACTTCTGCGATTCCTGCACGAACGCCGCGTCCCGCAGGCCCGCCCGCTTCACGAAGGAGAAGAGGAGCGACTGGGAGCCGAGGACGTCGTACATGTCCAGGGTTTGGCTGCCCCACTCCTCCGCGCGCCTGGTCAGCATGTAGTAGCCGATCAGCGCCTCCTCCCCGTTGAGCAGGTACAGCTTGACCGGCGGGGTGAAGGGCAGTGCGCGGAACGTGACGTGCACATCGATGCCGTGCGTGGAGCGCAGGGCGAGCAGGTTGTGCTGGAGGACCTGCCCCTGGGCGTTGCGCATGGCCAGCCAGCGCCGGTGGACCGGGTTGTCGTCGCCGTGTGCCTCGACCGGGACCGGGAAGGCCAGCTCGATGTCCCGGGAGGGCACCAGGATGCGGACGTCGATCGACTCGGGGTGGATACGGCCCTCGTGGATCAGGCGGAGCGGCTCGCCGATGGCGACCATCAGGGTCTCCGCGGTGTGGCACACGACGTCGACGCGGACCCGGCGGGCGGAGAACGCCTCGGTGAGCCGCGGCGCCAGGCCCACCATCGTCGGCTGGGGCTCGCCGCGGGCCGGGGCGGGCGCGGCGATCCGCGGCGGGCTGCCCTTGCTGACGTTGGTGAGGAGGCCGTCCTCCTGGAGCGCCCGCAGTGCCTGACGGACGGCGCCGCGTTCCACGCCGAACTCCTCCGCCAGTTCGGCCTGGGTGGGCAGGCGGTCGCCCGGCCTGAGCTCACCGGCGCGGATACGTTCCCGCAGGATGTCGGCGATCTTCTGGGGCGAATGCCTGCTGCTGCCGTTCACTGCCACGCTCTCCTGGGCCACGACCAAACGCTACAACTCTGATCCATCTGGCGGGAGTTGTTTGAAAGTTGTTTATTACCAGTAGCCAAGTGGGGACAACTTAATCAGAGTTGGTTGCCAACTCGCCAGAGTTGGCGGAAGTTTTGCTTCCGAAGGGGGAACTCCGATGCCTGCCCTCGCTCTCCTCTCCGCCGCCTTCGTCGTCGCCTTCGAGCAGCTCGTCCAGTGGAAGTAC
Organism: Streptomyces sp. NPDC016851; assembly: GCF_055562795.1. Lineage (NCBI taxonomy): Bacteria > Bacillati > Actinomycetota > Actinomycetes > Kitasatosporales > Streptomycetaceae > Streptomyces > Streptomyces sp. NPDC016851. The sequence goes on along the minus strand of NZ_JBVHEP010000021.1, from coordinate 73,390 downwards.
GGCCCGGCCGGAATCGTCGGGCTGATCCTTCTCACCGTGGGCATCAAGGCCAAGAGCCCGGCCGTCAGCTCCGCCGGAGCGGTCGTGCTCGCCCTGCTGATGACGGGCCCCGCCCGATGACGTCAGCTCGTGAGCACCAGCTCCGAACTGATCGTCTCCCACAGCGCGTTGAACCACAGGTGCGACTGCTCGACGAACGTCGTGTCGCGCAGGCCGGGGCCCTGCTGGAAGGAGAACAGCATCGACTGGGTGCCCCGGGCGTCGTACATCTCCAGGTGCTCGTGGTCGATCTCGGCCTCCCGGCGCATCAGCGTGTAGTACGCGAACAGCGCCTCGGCGTTGTTGAGCAGGTACAGCTTCACCGGCGGGGTGAAGGGCAGCGCGCGGAACGTGACGTGCACGTCGATGCCGTGCGTGGCGCGCAGGGCCAGGAGGTTGTGCCGGAGGACCTGCCCCTGGGCGTTGCGCATCGCGAGCCACCGCTCGTGCACCGAGTCGTCACCGTGCCCCCCGACCGGCACCGGGAAGGCGAGGTCGATGTCCCGGCTCGGCAGCAGGACCCGGACGTCGACCTTGGCCGGTTTCAGCCGTCCGGCGTGGATCTGCCGCAGCGGCTCACCGATGGCGAGCGTGAGGGAGATGGCGGTCAGGCACACGGCGTCGATCTCGACGTGCTCCGCCGCGAAGGCCGCCGCGATCCGGGGCGCGAGGGCCACCGTGGTGGGCAGCGGCGGGGCTTGTGGCCCGGTCAGCGCCCCGGCCGGGTCGGGGGCGACGGTCGCCGGGCTGCCCTTGGACACGTTGGTCAGCAGCCGCTCGGACTGGAGGATGCGCAGGGCCTGGCGTACGGCACCGCGCTCGACGCCGAACTCGTGTGCCAGCTGGGCCTGGGTGGGCATGCGTTCGCCCGGCTGCAGCTCTCCCGACCTGATCCGGGCGCGCAGTTCGTCGGCCACCTCGTGATGTGTCCTCTGTGGCCGTTGCGACCTCTTCCGTCCATTGACGGGGGCGTGTTCCGGGTCCACAACAAAACAGTACAACTTCCCGCCATCTTCCGGCAGTTCAGCACCAGGTGGTTATGAGCCGCTTCCAAGCGGAGATAAGTACAGTGAAGTTGGTCGCCAACTTGGATGACATGGTCAGGCCTTCAAGGGGTTGGCCATCCATCATGGGGCTCCCTTCCGGAGGGGAGCCGGGAGCCCCGGCAGCTCGCTACGGATACGAGGTCCCTGTCGTCGGCGGAAGGGAGCGGCTCAGAACATGTCCGGGCACCAAGGCCGCCTGGACGTACGCAGCAGGGCGTCGGCCTTCCGGGCGGCGCCCGCTCGTTCTTCATCGACCCGGCCCAGCGCCGCCAACCGCACCGCCGACTCGTCGCCGAGCCACAGCGCCCCCAACTCGCCCAGCCCGAGCGTGACGTCCGCGCTCTGCGTGGTCGGCGTACAGGACGCCCCGGCGGCCGAGGCCTCCAGCCGGTAGCGCCCGCCGGTCAGACCGTCCACTCCGGCGACCTCCAGCACCAGCGTCCCCTCGCCCTCGTACGTCCGCGCCTCGAGCGCCCGTGTGACGTCGAGGATCCGCACCCACAGCCAGTCCGCCAGCGTGGTGATCCTGGCCGCCCGCGGATCCGGCAGCAGGAACGGGAGCAGGTCGTCGGGCGCCCGCCAGCCGCTCTTGACCGTCACGACCCAGTCGATGGAGCACAGGTACTGCCACAGGGCGCGCTCCGCGGCCGGTGTCGCGCCGAGCAGCCACTTCACGGTGGCCGTGTTCAACGGCTGCTTGGCATCACCCCAGTGGTCGTCGACCTCGTAGGCGGCCATGCCCTCGACCTCGCCGGACGCCGAGCGGTACACGGCGAAGAAGGGCAGCTTCCACGACGGGTCGAACCGCAGGGCGCCGGTGTTGAGCTTCCACCACACCTCGTCGCGGGTGATGACACCGGGCTGGGTGCGGCGCAGCCGCTCGTGCAGCTCCGGGCCGAGCTTGCGGACGTCCTCGCCGTCCACCAGGTCGATCCGCCCGCCGTCCGCCGGGCCCGCCCAGCGGGCGTCGAGACCGGCGCGCGGCACGTCGACCGTCCACTCCGACATCCAGGTCGCCGGCCCGAAGCCGTACCGGCCGTAGATCGGGTACTCGGCGGCGATCAGCGTCGCGACGACGTCCCCGCGCTCCTTCGCGGCCGCCAGGTCCCGCGCCATCATCCGGCTGAGCAGCCCGCGGCGGCGGTGGGTGGCGGTGACGGTGACGCCCGAGACGGCGTCGGCCGGGACGCTCGCCCCGCCCACGGCCGTGACCTCCTGGTCGAAGGACTTGAAGGTCGCCACACACCGGCCCCCGTCGAAAGCGCCGAGGTTACGGCCGGGGACGAACTGCCGGCGACGCCCCTCGATCTCCTCCTCGGACAGGGCCTGCGACCGCAGGAAGCCGGTACTCAGGGCACGCAGCCAGTCGGCGAACTCGGCTTCGGTGATGGGGCGTACGTCGATGCCGTCGGTGCGGGGAGTGGCGGTCATGGCATCACGCTAGGCGGAGGGCCGGTCGGTGTCGCGTAAATATCCGACCGGCCCTCCCCGGACCCCCGAGCGACTCACACGAGCAGGTCGTCGACCTGGGCCTCCCCCTCGCGGTACCGGCGCGCGATCTCCGTGCTGCACTCGTCGGCCGTGCGCTGGAGCCGCTGCCGCCGCCGGGAGACCTGCTGCTCGTAGCGCACGAGCCGCCCCATGGCGGTGTTCAGCTCCAGGTCCGTCCGGGCGTCCAGGTCGGACAGCTCGACCTCGGCGAGCATCTCCGCGGCCAGCTGCCGGTACTCCTCGCCCTGCGGCGTCCCCAGGGTCAGATGACGGGCGGAGGAGCGGTGCCGGGCCGGGGCGTCCCGCAGGATCTCCGCGAGCCGCTCGACCACGGACGCCTCCGCGGGACCGGCCACCGAGGCCGCGCCCACCGGGGTGCGCCGCGTCAGCTCCGCCCGCAGGATGTCGATCCGCCCCTGGAGCAGCCGTCGCAGGTAGCTGAGGTCGGCTTCGTCGCGCTGGGCCTCGCGGCGCAGCGTGCGCAGCGCGGGCAGGCTCAGCGCGGCCAGCTCGCGTTCGGGTGCGTCCGAGGGCAGCGGCGGGCTGTCGGTGCGCTGTGTGGGCGGCCGGTGGTACTCCGCCGCCCCGGCCCCCGTGTGGCTGGACCAGACGGCCCCCAGCGGATGTCCGGTACTGGATGTGCTCATGTGCCTCAACCGTCCCCTCGACCGGTGTGTGAAAGCATCGTGCCACCCCAAGTGGCCGCTATGGGAACGAGTGCCCCCGATAGACCCCAGATGGGCGGTTAAGCAGCAAAATACGGCCGTGCGCGGCCTGTTGGCGCCCAGTGCAAACCACCCTTTCGGGCCACGCGCGAACCGCCCGCGGCCCTGACATCACCTCCCGGCATGATGGACGTATGCGAGCAGTGGTGCAGAGGGTCGACGGCGCGAGCGTCGTCGTGGACGGCGAGACCGTAGGGGCGATCGAGGGCGAGGGGCTGTGCGTCCTCGTCGGCGTCACGCACGAGGACACCAAGGAGAAGGCGGCCCAGCTGGCCCGCAAGCTCTGGTCGGTCCGCATGCTGCACGACGAGAAGTCGTGCAGCGACATCGACGCCCCGCTCCTGGTGATCAGCCAGTTCACCCTGTACGGCGATGCCCGCAAGGGCCGCCGCCCCACCTGGAACGCGGCCGCCCCCGGCGATGTCGCCGAGCCGCTCGTCGACGAGGTGGTCGCCCAGCTGCGCTCGCTGGGCGCGACGGTGGCCACGGGCCGCTTCGGAGCGGCGATGCGTGTATCACTGACGAACGACGGCCCGTTCACCGTGCTGATCGAGATCTGACCCGAAAGAACGACAAGCCTTACGGCTCGACGACGACTTCCTGGGCCGCGGCCGTGTCGCCGGCCACCAGCGGGGCGTCCACGGCCACGTTCCTCTTCACCAGGGCGAGGGCGACCGGCCCCAGCTCGTGGTGGCGTACGGAGGTCGTGATGAAGCCGATCTTCCGGCCGTCGGGACCGTCGTCCGCGAGCCGGAGCTCGGTGCCGGCCACCGGCAGGTGGACCTCGCTGCCGTCCAGGTGCAGGAAGACCAGCCGGCGCGGCGGCTTGCCCAGGTTGTGCACCCGGGCGACCGTCTCCTGGCCCCGGTAGCAGCCCTTCTGGAGGTGCACCGCCGAGCCGATCCAGCCCAGCTCGTGCGGGATGGTGCGGTGGTCGGTCTCGAAGCCGAGCCGGGGCCGGTGCTGCTCCACGCGCAGCGCCTCGTAGGCGAGGATCCCGGCGGGCGGCCCGGCCTGCCCGGCGTACGCCTCCAGGTCGGTGCGGGGCAGGAACAGGTCCCGGCCGTACGGCGTCTCCCGTACGGCCACGCCCTTCGGCACCTCGGCGATGGAGCCGGCCGGCAGGTGCACCACCGCGATGTCGGCCGTCCGGTCGGCGACCTCGACCCTGTAGAAGAACTTCATCGACTCCAGGTAGGCGATCAGCGCCTCCTGGGTGCCCGGCTCCACATGGGCCCAGACGGTCTCGCCGTCGTCGACGAGGTAGAGGGCGTGCTCGATGTGGCCGTTCGCGGAGAGGATCAGCGCCTCGGTGGCCTGGCCCGCCGGGAGGTCGCTGACGTGCTGGGTGAGCAGCAGGTGCAGCCAGGCGAGCCGGTCCTCGCCGGTGACGGTGACGACCCCCCGGTGCGAGAGGTCCACGAAACCGGTGCCGTCGGCGAGGGCACGCTGCTCGCGGAACAGATCGCCGTAGTGGGCGGCGACGCCTTCGTCCACGCCCTCGGCGGGGACGGCGCCGGGCAGGGTCAGCAGGGGGCTCTTCATATGCGTAAGCCTACGACTCGGTAGTTGAAGCCTTGAGAGTGCAGTCCTCGCACCGGCCGAAGATCGCGAAGTGCTTCATGTCGGTGTCGAAGCCGAACGTCTCCCGCAGCTTCGCGGTGAACTCGGCGGCCACGGCCACATCCGCCTCGATGACGTTCTGGCAGTCACGGCAGACCAGGTGGAGGTGGTGGTGCCGGTCCGCGAGGTGGTACGTCGGCGCGCCGTGCCCCAGATGGGCGTGGCTGACCAGGCCGAGCTCCTCCAGCAGCTCCAGCGTCCGGTACACCGTGGAAATGTTGACCCCCGACGCCGTCTTCCTCACTTCCACGAGGATGTCGTCGGGGGTCGCGTGCTCCAGGGTGTCCACGGCTTCGAGCACGAGTTGCCGCTGCGGGGTCAGCCGGTAGCCGCGCTGCCGCAGATCGCTCTTCCAGTCGGTGCTCACCACACCGGCCAGTCTAGAACTACTTGAAGAAAGCGATCCCGTCGTCCGGCATGTCGTCGGGCAGGGCCTTCGCCCAGCGCTCGACTTCCTCCGGGGTGACGACCTTCTTCAGGTGGGCCGACATGTAGGGGCGCAGCTCGACCTCGGGGGTCTGCTTCTCGCCCACCCACATCAGATCGCTCTTGACGTAGCCGTAGAGCCGCTTGCCGCCGGTGTACGGCTGGGAGGCGGCGGTGCGGGCCACCGCGTCCGTCACGAGGTCGATCTGCGGCTTCTTGTCGGCCAGCTCGCCGTACCAGATCTCGATGACGCCGTCGTCGCGGGTCATCGTCACCTCGACCTTGCGCTCGGCGTCGATCCGCCAGAAGCCGTGCTCGGACTCCAGCGGCCGGACCTTGTTGCCGTCCTTGTCCAGCACCCAGCTGTGGGATCGGTACTCGAGGAAGTCCCGGCCGTCGTGGGTGAAGGCGACCTCCTGCCCGAAGTTGCACTTCTCCGAGCCGGGGAAGTCGTGCACTCCGGCACCGGCCCAGTTGCCGAGCAGGAAGGCGAGCGGGACGAGGTCTTTGTGGAGGTCGGACGGGATCTCGATCATGAGAGGTTCCTAGACGTGGGTCAGCGCTGGCCCTGGTACAGCTTCTTCACGGTCAGTCCGGCGAAGGCCAGGACGCCGACGGCGACCAGGACCAACAGGATTTCGAAGAAAAGCTCCACGGGGTGCTCCTTGAGCGGGGTGCGGATGTGTGCGCAGGGCCGGGCCCAGCTTACGCGGCCGGGGCCCGGGCCTTGCTGTGAGGTAGCCCCGGGCGGGAGTCAGCCGAGCAGCTGGCCCTGCAGGGTCACCGTCTGCTGGAAGGGCACGGCCCGCGCACCGCCCTTCCGGGACTGCACGACCAGCGCGAGGGTGTCACCGGCGGCGAGGTAGGCGTGGCGGACCTGTTCGCCGCCGTACGGCCGGGCCTCGTCGTAGACCACGCTCTCGATGTCGTCCACCACGGCCTCGTCGGGGAACGTCTTGTCGCTCGCGGACGTCCCGGCGCCGCGCAGGGGAAACTTCGGCGCGCTGTAGGGGGCGAGGTAGGGCGCGAGCAGCCCGTCGACGACGGCCGCGGTGTCGAACCTGAGCAGGTAGATCCGCGTGCGGGTGCCATCCGGCATCGTCCAGCCGCGGGCGGCGATGTGCCGCAGACCGTGGTCGGTGAGGTGCTGCCCGAGTTCCTCGCGGTCGTCCTTCGCGGCGTACTCCGCCAGGAAGTCCTTCTTCGCCGCCCAGCCGGCCGAGCCCCGCAGCGCCTTGTCCTCCCTGGCGCCCTCCGGAGCGGGCAGGAGGAGGGCACGCGGGTCGGCGTGGTGCGTGCCGGCCGTGTTCGCCTCGGCGAAGGGGCCCGGACTGCCGGAGGGCAGCGGCGGGCGGGTGAGCACCGGGTACTCCCAGCGCCCGTCCGGCTCCGTCGCGAGCCCGGGGACATCGGTCCGGTCCATGCGCGTGATGCCGAACGCCGTGGCCGCGCCGACCGCCGCGCAGACGGCCACCGCGGCGGTCCAGCGCAGGACGGCCCGCAGGACCCGGCGGTCCTTGCGCACCGGGCCCGACGGCACGTCCGGCCGCATCTCGGGCACGGCCGGAACGGCGATCTGCTGCTGCTCGGTCATACCGCCTCCCCAGGCTCCGCTATACGGTCGAGCTGCTCGCGCAGCAGCATCGCGGCCCCCTTGGTGTCGAGTGGTTCCGCGCCGGCCGCGACGGCGGTGACCAGGACGTTCCCGACGTGGGCCGAGCAGTACATCGTCTCCAGGTCCCCGTCGGCGTCCTTCGGCGGCAGGAAGCAGTGGACGTTCTTGTGGCCCTTGATCTCCGGACCCTTGCGGAAGGCGCCCAGGGCGTCGACGACCGCGCTCCGGAAACGTGAGGCGTCCCGGACTGCGGCCCTGTTCTCCATCTGGGCGAGCTCGACGCGCACCGTGTAGGCGTCGTCGGTGTAGGCGTCGGAGAGCTTGGTGGTGCTGAGGTAGCTGCGCATGGCGATGCCGGTGATGCGCAACCGGTCGACCGCCTTCTCCAGCCGCTTGCGCTGGGTGCGCGGCAGGCCGCTCAGGGACTCCTTGCGCAGGGCCGTGGCCTGCTCCCCGCTCAGCGCGGCGTCCGAGCCGTACTCACCGAGGTCCGGGCCGCGCCCCCACCCGTTGGCCCCGGGGGCCCCGTACGGCACGAGCATGCCGGCGAGCCCGGTGGGAGCGGCCTTCTCCTCCGCCTCGGCCTTGGTCTTGTTCCGGGGAAGCGTCCAGACCGGGGCGCCCGCGTCCCGGTCGGCGCCGTTCACGGCCACGACGGTGTAGCCCGCGCCGCCGGCGACGGTGACCGCCAGCAGGACGGACGCGGTGACGGCGGCGACACGGCCACGGCGTACGGGCTGCTTCTGCGGCTCGGGGACGGGCTCGGACACGGCCGTCGACTCCGCCGGCTCCACCGGCTCCAATGTGTCGCTCACAGCCGCTCCATCTGCCGCTCGGCCAGGTTCATGATCTTCGCCTTGGGAATCGGCTTGGTGTCCGTCAGCCAGATCTCCACGGCGATGTCACCGCGCCAGGCGTGTGCCTCGGCGGTGTACACCGGCACGTAGCCGGGCTCGGTCTCGGGCCGGTTATGGACGTAGGCCCGGCCGTCCCCGGTGCCGGGCACGGCCCAGCTGTCGGTGCCGCCCTCGGCCTCGGCCCAGTACTGGCTGTTGCCGGTCCTGTCGACGGCGGTAAGCACCTCTTCCTGCCGGTACTGCACCAGGCGGATCTCCACCTGGTACGAACCGTCGACCCGCCAGCCGGTGACGGCAGCGCGCCGGAACTCGTTGCTGACGAGCTCACCGAACATCTCGCCCGGCTTCTTGTAGTAGGCCGCGTAGCCCGCGAGGTCCAGCCAGCCTTCGTCGCCCATCAGATACCCGGCGTCCCGCGCCCCGCGCGGCTTCTTCAGCAGCAGCTTCCGCAGGTCGCCGTCGGTCTTCACACGCCTGTCCCGCGCGGCCGACAGCGGCTCGGGGCCGTCGCCCGTGGCCTGCGCGAGCGACGGCTGCGCGAGCGGGGGCAGCTTCGTGGGCGCGCGGTCCACCTGCACGAGGTAACCGGCGCAGGTGCCGGCCACCAGTCCGAGCACGGCGGCGGCACCGATCAGCGCGGCCGTACGCCGCCCACGGCGACGGGGCCCGGGCTCGGCCTCGGACTCGGCGGCCACTTCTTCGGGTACTTCCAAGACGTCCCCCCACAGAACGTGAAGCGCGCATTCCGTATGCGCGCGCACAGGAGACCTTCAGGCAGTGCCCGGAGTTGTAGGCGCGTTGATTACGATTCGGCCATGGCGAAAAAGCTCGTGATCAAGGTGACGGCGGGGGCCGATGCCCCCGAGCGGTGTTCCCAGGCGTTCACGGTGGCGGCGGTGGCCATGGCGAGCGGCGTCGACGTCTCCCTGTGGCTGACCGGCGAGTCCGCCTGGTTCGCCCTGCCCGGCCGCGCCGCCGAGTTCGAGCTGCCGCACGCGGCCCCGCTCCCCGACCTGCTCGACTCGGTCCTGGCCGCCGGCCGCGTCACCCTGTGCACGCAGTGCGCGGCCCGTCGCGAGATCACGGAGCAGGACGTCCTCGAGGGCGTCCGCATCGCCGGCGCCCAGGTCTTCGTCCAGGAGGCGATGGCGGAGGACGCCCAGGCGCTCGTCTACTGAGACGCCTGCGCGGCCTCCGTGTACAGGCAGAAGGGGTGGCCCACCGGGTCCAGGAGCACCCGGACGCCGTCCTGCGGCTGGTGCTCGGCGAGCCGCGCGCCCTCGGCCAGGGCCCGTGCGGTCTCGGCTTCCAGGTCGTCGACCTCGATGTCGAGGTGGATCATCATCTGCTGTCCGTCCGGCGTGCTCGGCCAGACGGGCGGCCGGTAGGCGGGCTCGGTCTGGAAGGACAGTCCGGTACCGCCGTCCGGCGGCCGGATGTGCACCCAGTCCTGCCAGTCCTCCCCGCGCCACACCCGCCACCCGGGCAGCAGCCGCAGATAGAAGGCGGCCAGCTCACGGGCGTTCGGGGCGTCCAGAGTCGCCGCCGTCAGGCGCACAGTCGCGCTCCCCCCTCGTCGGTTCAGTACCGGCGCTTCTTGCCGTCCAGCTCGTCCCACCACTCGTCGCTCTTGGGGTCGCCGGAGGGGTCGTCCCACCAGCGGTCGTCCGGGCCGCGCCGGTTCGCGACCATCGCCGCGACGGGCGGGATGACCATGGCGACGACGCACATCCCGACGGCGACGGGCATGGACCACAGGCGTACGACGCCCCAGGCCAGGACGAAGAGGGCGATGCAGCCGCCCATCATCGCGAAGTACGTGCGCCGCCGTCGTGCGTACATACGACCAGCGTAGGTCCGGGCAGGCCGAAGGGCCGCACCCCAGGCGTCCAACCCGTGGGATGCGGCCCTTCGTGGCACTGTCGCCGTCAGACGGCGATCGCGACCTCCGCCAGGCCGCCCTTCTGGGCGACGACCGTGCGGTCGGCGGTGGCGCCGGGCACGAGGGCACGGACGGTCCAGGTGCCCTCGGCCGCGTAGAAGCGGAACTGTCCGGTCGCCGAGGTCGGCACCTCGGCCGTGAACTCGCCGGTCGAGTCCAGCAGACGCACGTAGCCCGTCACGGGCTCGCCGTCCTTGGTCACCTGACCCTGGATGGTGGTCTCACCGGGCTTGATCGTCGAGGCGTCCGGGCCGCCGGCCTTCGCTCCACACATGTCGTACTCCTGAAGAGAGGTCTTGAGAGGTCGGTCGGTTCGCTTACTTGTTGGCGCCGAGCTCGATCGGCACGCCCACCAGGGAGCCGTACTCGGTCCAGGAGCCGTCGTAGTTCTTGACGTTCTCCACACCGAGCAGCTCGTGCAGCACGAACCAGGTCAGCGCGGAGCGCTCACCGATGCGGCAGTAGGCGATGGTGTCCTTGGCCAGGTCGACGCTCTCCGCGGCGTAGAGCTCCTTGAGCTCCTCGTCCGACTTGAAGGTGCCGTCGTCGTTGGCGTTCTTGGACCACGGGATGTTGCGGGCGCTCGGCACGTGGCCGGGGCGCTGGGACTGCTCCTGCGGCAGGTGGGCCGGGGCGAGCAGCTTGCCGGAGAACTCGTCGGGGGACCGCACGTCGACCAGGTTCTGCGAGCCGATGGCGGCGACGACGTCGTCGCGGAAGGCACGGATGGACGTGTCCTGGGCCTTGGCCTTGTAGTCCGTCTTCGGACGCTCCGGCACCTCGTCGCCGGCGACCAGCTCGCGGGCGTCGAGCTCCCACTTCTTGCGGCCGCCGTCGAGGAGCTTGACGTTCTCGTGGCCGTACAGCTTGAAGTACCAGTACGCGTACGAGGCGAACCAGTTGTTGTTGCCGCCGTACAGGACCACGGTGTGGTCGTTGGCGATGCCCTTCTCCGACAGGAGCTTCTCGAAGCCCTCCTGGTCGACGAAGTCACGGCGGACCGGGTCCTGGAGGTCCTTGGTCCAGTCGATGCGGATCGCGTTGCGAATGTGGTTCTTCTCGTAGGCGGACGTGTCCTCGTCCACCTCGACGATGGCGATGGTCGGGTCGTCCAGGTGCTCCTGGAGCCAGTCGGCGTCGACCAGGACGTCGCTGCGGCTCATGCTCTTTCTCCTCCGGGGCAGTTACGGCGGGGCGTGCGAGGTCTGCGGGGCGCGCCCATGACGAGGGCGGCGCACGGGTGCCCTTGGTGCAGGGCGGCGGGGATGCGCGCGTCGGCGCATGGGCCGACGCGGTCGCTCAGAAGGTGCGACAGAGCATGGCGGCGACGCGGCACAGGTCTACTGCCCGCCGCTTCGTGAGATCCGCCTGTCGCTTCATGCCGTCGATCGTAGGGACGGTCAGGCACGCGTGTCACCGGTGTGTCGCATGCTGAGATGAGAAAATCCACGATGTGGGATCGAGGAGGTTCGAGGAGGCGTCGGGCACGGCTTGTGCCCGAATGTATCCGCCGTCACATCTGAGCTACGGACGTCACCGTCTCGCCCACCGGACAGCCCAGGTCCCGGTCCGTCCGGCGCCTTTCCTACCCGGCCAGGCGGACGTTGGAACCCTTCACCGTGATCTCGACGCCGTTCGGCGCGGCCTGGACCTTGTCCAGCTTGATGCCGCCGGGCAGGCCGTCGATCTTCTGCTGGAAGTCGGTGATGGCCCGGACCCGGGACTCGGCGATCTCGACGCCGCCGAACTTGGGCAGACCGTCGGCCTTCACCCGCACGGTGCCGTCGATCACCGTCACCGAGCTGAGCACGGAGACCGGTTCGGGCAGCTTGGTGCCGAGGACGGTGGCCTCGACGGTGACCTTGATCTTGCCGTTGCCGCCGTCGGAGAGGCCGACGACGTTGGCGGTGACGCCCGGGGCGACCTGGGTGGGCTCGGACTTGGCCGTCTTCAGCAGCTCGTCGTAGGCGATGGTCGCGGTGCCGGTGGCGCTGGTGGCGGTGGCGGAGCTGTAGTCGCCGGAGAACTCGACGCCGCGCATGTCGGCCCGGAGGTCGTCGATACGGATCTTCTCGGCGCCGTTGCCCGCGGCGGCCTCGTAGTTCGTGATGCCGACCTCGATGTCGTCCAGGGAGCCGCCGACGACCTGGGTGAGGAACGGGAAGCCCTTGATGGACACGTCCGGGGTGGCGGAGAGGTTCTCGGTGGCCTTCAGGCGGTCGGCGGCCTCGCCCTCGGCGAAGTTCACGGCGACGCGGTCGGCGATCACGAAGAGCCCGCCGAAAATCACGACGACGATCAGCAGTATTCGCAGTGCGCGCATGCGGTGTTTCCCCCACCTAGGCGGTTGGACGGCGGTCCGGTGTTCGACGACCGAGCGGCCGTCCTTGCGTGAGGGTAACTCCGTGGGGGGCGGGGGCTCCGGGTTTGTCGATCATCTGTGACAGCTCGGACGCTCGGCGTCGATGCCCGGGCCGGGTGGGTCCGCAGCCCGGCGTGGCGGGGTGCCGCTGCGCCCACCCGTGCCGCCCCAAGCGGCACGACTGCCCGCAGCTAGGCGGGACCAGCGGCCCGCAGCGCGGCGGCCTGCGGCAGCTGAGCCACGACGCACCCGCAGGCGCCGACGCACGGAAGGGGACGTGTCGGGGGGTGTCCGCCCGCAGCGGTTGGCGCGTCAACAGGGAGTGAGTCGGTACGCAACCCCATCGCGCCGTTCCGAGGACGGACACCCCCCGGCGCGGCCCCGACCCACCATCCGGCGTCAGGCGCTAGTCCAGGGCCCGCCCGAGTACATAGACCACCGGGGCCGCTGCAGACAGGGGCAGCGCCACGCCCGCCGTGAAGTGGACGAAGCGGGACGGGTAGTCGTAGGAGGCGACTCGGTGGCCGATGAGGGCGCAGGCTGCCGCGCCCGCGCCCAGGAGGGCCCCCGACGTGCCCAGGCCCGTCAGCGAGCCGGCCGCGACGCCGCCGCCCGCACCCGCGAGCAGCGCCACCACCACCGACGCCGGGGTCGGCAGCGGCAGGGCGCGGGCCAGGACCGCGACCGCCACCGCGATCGCGCCCACGGTCACCGCGTCCGCCTCGGCCGCGAGGTACCCGCCCGCCACGATCGCCAGCGCCGACGCCGCGACCGTCGCCATCAGGCCGTACATCCGCTCGTCCGGGTCGGCGTGCGACCGCAGCTGGAGCACCAGCGCCAGCAGCACCCACACCCCGAGCGTGCCCAGGATCGCCGAGGGCGAGCGGTCCGACGCGAGCAGCGCCGCGTCCGCGGCCAGCGCACCCGCGAAGCCCAGTGCGATGCCCTGCCGCGCCGGCCACATCCCGTTCAGCCGGAACCAGCCCGCCGCGGTGACGGCCTGGAGGACGACGAGCGGCACCAGCAGCGCGTACGTGCCGACCGCCGCCGCGCCCGCCAGCAGCAGCCCCAGCAGCGCCGTCAGCGCGGCCGGCTGCATCCCGGGCTCGATGATCGGCGACCGGCCCTCCGCCCGCGCCCGCTGCGCGTCCGTGATCCGAGGGTTCCCGGCGACGGTGGCCGGGCCGTACTCGGCGGAGGAAGCAGGGGAGGAAGCAGGGGCGGGAGCAGGGGTGGCAGCAGGAGCGGGAGCCCCGTGCCCCTGCGGCGGCAGATACGCCGTCTCCTCCGCCGCCGTCACCTGCGCGGACACCGGCGACTGCGTCTGCGTCTCCCAGGTCTGGCCCTGCCACTGCTGCGTGTACTGCTGACCGGCGTACGGGTCGTCGTACCCCTGGTGCCCCTGCTGGTACCCCTGGTGCCCGTGCGGGTACCCCTGCTGCCCCTGCGGGTACGCCTGCTGCCCGTAGGGGTCGTAGCCGTCGTAGCCCTCGTACGGCTGGTTGGTCGGCTGGTCGGTCATCGTCACCCTCCTGCGAACGGCGGGAGCACCTCGACCGTGCCGCCGTCGGCCAGCCGTACCGTCTCATGTCCGCGGGTGCCCACGGGGTCACCGTCCACGAGGAACGAGCACCGCCGCAGCACGCGCTCCAGCTCGCCGGGGTGTCGCGCACGTACCCCGTCGAGCGCCTCGGCGAGCGTGACCGCCTCGTACGGCTCCTCGGCCACCCCGGCCGCGGCCTTGGCGGCGGCCCAGTAGCGCACCGTGACCTTTGGCATCTGCTTCCTCGTTCTGCTTGTCGGTGAACCCCGTCAGGCTAGCCCGCCCGGCCCACCACCCACTCCCCGATCCGGCCCAGCAGTTCATCGCTCGCCGCGTTCTCGGCATGCCCCATGCCCGGCTCCAGCCACAGTTCGCCCTGGTCGGCGGCGGCCGCGGCCAGCATGCGGGGATGGTCGACGGGGAAGTAGCCGTCGGCGTCGCCGTGCACGATCAGCAGGGGCGTGGGCGCGATCCTCGGCACCGCCTCCACCGGCGAGAGCGGGACCGGGTCCCAGTCGCGGTGGTGGATGCGGGTGCGCAGGCCGTAGCGGCTCACCACCCGGCCCTCCGGGCGCGTCACCAGCCAGTGCAGCCGGCGCATCGGGGCCGTCCCCCGGTAGTACCAGCGGGCCGGCGCGCTCACCGACACCACCGCGTCCGTCTGCCGTGGGTGCAGCGCCGCGTGCCGCAGCACCACCGAGCCGCCCATGGAGAAGCCCACCGTTCCCACGCGCGCGTGCCCGAGCTCCCGGGCCCACCCCACCGCCGCCGCCAGGTCCAGCACCTCCCGGTCCCCGACCGTCGACCGCCCGCCGGAGGCCCCGTGGCCCCGGAAGGAGAACGTGACGACGGCCCCGTAACGGGCGAAGGTCCGCGCCACCCGTCGTACGTGCGGACGGTCCACCGCACCGGTGAAGCCGTGGGCGACGACGAACACGGGGTGATCGGCAGGCGATCGTGAGGTGTCGTATACAACCGCACCCGGGTCGTATACGGCGTCGATGGCCACGCCGTCTGACGTGCGCAGAAAGGCCCGCGTTTGCGGCCGCACAGGCGTTCCCCGGGTCGTCTCGGAGTGCGGACGAACGGTGGAACGCGCCACATGACCTGCCGGACCAGTGCTCATGTGGGCTATTCTGCTGGGCAGAGGACTCGGGCAGCGTAGCCCCCGGGTCCTTTTGTGCTTTCGGAAGCGTTGTATACGACGCGGGAAACCGCAGGTGTACGGGGCCTTCGGGATCGCAGAGCTGTGCTGTGCCAACAAACGTCCTCGCAGGGACCGAGGAGGAACCAGACGTATGAGTTCTCTGCTGCTCCTGACCAACGCCCTCCAGCCGTCGACGGAGGTGCTCCCCGCCCTCGGTCTGCTCCTGCACAACGTGCGAGTGGCCCCCGCGGAGGGCCCCGCCCTCGTCGACACCCCCGGCGCCGACGTCATCCTCGTCGACGGCCGCCGCGATCTGCCGCAGGTCCGCAGCCTGTGCCAGCTGCTGCGCTCGACCGGGCCCGGCTGCCCACTCGTCCTCGTCGTCACGGAGGGCGGTCTCGCGGCCGTCACCGCCGACTGGGGCATCGACGACGTCCTGCTGGACACCGCCGGACCGGCGGAGGTCGAGGCGCGCCTGCGCCTGGCCATGGGCCGCCAGCAGATCGTCAGCGACGACTCCCCGATGGAGATCCGCAACGGCGACCTGTCGGTCGACGAGGCGACGTACTCCGCCAAGCTCAAGGGCCGGGTCCTCGACCTCACCTTCAAGGAGTTCGAGCTCCTGAAGTACCTCGCGCAGCACCCCGGCCGCGTCTTCACGCGCGCCCAGCTGCTCCAGGAGGTCTGGGGCTACGACTACTTCGGCGGTACGCGCACGGTCGACGTGCACGTACGGCGGCTGCGCGCCAAGCTCGGACCCGAGCACGAGTCGCTGATCGGCACCGTCCGGAACGTCGGTTATCGATTCGTTACGCCGGAGAAGGTGGAGCGCGCCGCCGAGGAGGCGAAGGCCAGGGCGGCCAAGGAAATTCCGGACAACGCGGACGAGTCGGCCGATCTGGACGCCGCTGAGTCGCGCAGCAAGGCGTAAAGAGGCGTATTGCGGTGCCCACCTGGGCATCGCTTTCCGCACGGAACGCGCCGGCGTCCCCCGGACGGCGGTCGGGATATCGTACGGAAGCTCCTTTACGCCCTGCCCAGAGCGGGTATATCCGCGTAGACTCCGCGCGTGGCCAAGGTGACTCGGGATGATGTGGCGCGGCTGGCAGGGACTTCCACTGCCGTGGTCAGCTATGTCATCAACAACGGACCCCGGCCGGTCGCCCCGGCCACGCGCGAGCGTGTCCTCGCCGCGATCAAGGAACTGGGGTACCGGCCCGACCGCGTCGCCCAGGCGATGGCGTCCCGGCGTACGGACCTCATAGGCCTGATCATCCCGGACGCGCGCCAGCCCTTCTTCGGGGAGATGGCGCACGCGGTCGAGCAGGCCGCCTCCGAGCGCGGAAAGATGGTGCTCGTCGGCAACACGGACTACGTGGGTGAGCGCGAGGTCCACTACCTGCGGGCCTTCCTGGGGATGCGGGTCTCGGGCCTGATCCTCGTCAGCCACGCGCTCAACGACCTGGCCGCCGCCGAGATCGAGGCCTGGGACGCCCGGGTCGTGCTGCTGCACGAGCGGCCCGAGGCCATCGACGACGTCGCCGTCGTCACGGACGACCTGGGCGGCGCCCAGCTCGCCGTCCGCCACCTGCTGGAGCACGGCTACGAGTACGTCGCCTGTATGGGTGGCATAGCCGAGACCCCGGCGGTCGGCGACCCGGTCTCCGACCACGTCGAGGGCTGGCGGCGCGCGATGGACGAGGCCGGGATCTCCACGGAGGGCCGCCTCTTCGAGGCCCTCTACAACCGCTACGACGCCTACCAGGCAGCCCTGAAGATCCTCTCCGGTCCCGAGCGCCCGCCCGCGATCTTCTGCTCCACGGACGACCAGGCGATCGGCCTGCTGCGGGCCGCGCGCGAACTGCGGATCGACGTGCCCGGGGAGCTGGCGGTGGCCGGCTTCGACGACATCAAGGAAGCGGCGCTGACCGACCCGCCCCTGACGACGATCGCCTCCGACCGTTCGGCGATGGCCCGCGCGGCGGTGGACCTCGTCCTCGACGACGGGCTGCGCGTGGCGGGGACCCGCCGGGAGCGGCTGAAGGTGTTCCCCTCGCGGCTGGTGGTACGGCACTCCTGCGGCTGCGGCTGACCCTGGCCCGGGGCGCCTTTATATCGGGCATACGAGGTTCTGTCGGGCTTCTCAGCATGCGCTCAGGAAGCTCTCATGGTCGGGCTCCAAGCTCTGAGACATGACCGAGAGCTTCCACCGCAGTGGCGAGTACGAGAACCCTTACGAGGGTCAGCAGCAGGCCCCGGTGAACCCCGAGTGGCCGCCTCCGCCGGCGTACGCCCCGGCACCCGCTCCCAAGAAGCGCAAGCGTGGCCCGGTCGCCCTGCTCGCCGCCGTGGCCATCGTCGCCGCGGCGATCGGCGGCGGCACCGCCTACGGCATCCAGGAGCTGACGGGCAACGACACCGTCGCCTCCAGCTCCACCAGCACCAACGTGGTGCCGTCCGCCCAGAAGGGCACGGTCGCCGGCGTCGCCAAGGCGGTCAGCCCCAGCATCGTCGAGATCAGCGCCGACTCCAATGCCGGTTCCGCCACCGGCTCCGGCGTGATCATCACGAGCGACGGCGAGATCGTCACCAACAACCACGTCGTCGCCGGTGCCTCGCAGATCAAGGTGACGACCAACGACGGCAAGTCCTACTCCGCCAAGGTGGTCGGCACCGACAGCAAGAAGGACCTGGCGCTGATCAAGCTGGAGAACGCCTCCGGCATGAAGGCGGCGACGCTCGGCGACTCCTCCGGCCTGCAGGTCGGCGACCAGGTCGTGGCGATCGGCTCCCCCGAGGGCCTGTCCGGCACGGTCACCAGCGGCATCATCTCCGCCCTCGACCGTGACGTCACCGTCCCGACCGACCAGGACCAGGGCCAGCAGCCCCAGCAGGGCGACGGGTGGCCGTTCGAGTTCGGCGGGCGGCAGTTCAACGGCGACACCGGCTCGGACACCACGACGTACAAGGCGCTCCAGACCGACGCGTCCCTCAACCCGGGCAACTCCGGCGGTGCGCTGATCGACATGAACGGCAACATCATCGGGATCAACTCCGCGATGTACTCGCCGGCGGGCAGCGCCTCCTCGTCCTCCGACGCGGGCAGTGTCGGCCTGGGCTTCGCCATACCGGTCAACACCGTCAAGGCCGACCTCGCCAAGCTGCGGGCCGGCGCCACCGACTGAGTTCCACCGGATGCGAGGAGTACGGCGATGATCCAGCAGGTTCCGCACACGGTGCCGGGGGCCGACCCGGCGGGGTTCGCGCTGGCACTGGCGGTGGCGCACGAGCTGCACGCACCGGCGACGGCGTCGGCGTCGGGGTCGGGGTCGCGAGCCCCCGAGGTGGCGACGGCCAAGGCCCGGCCCGCCCGCAAGGCCGCCGCCCGCCGAGCCGCCGCCGCCCGGCGCCGCAAGGTGCGGGGCTGATCCGGGGCTGATCCGGGGGCTGATCCTGCTCCCGGCCCGGCCCGCCGACGTGCGAGGCTGAGAGCGTCAGCGACACCCCGTCCCGCCCCACCACACCACACCCGAGGACCCCGACCCATGAGCCCCGCAGACGGCGACCGTGACCCCCAGCGCATCCTGATCGTCGACGACGAGCCGGCGGTACGCGAAGCACTCCAGCGCAGCCTCGCCTTCGAGGGGTACGGGACCGAGGTCGCGGTCGACGGCGCGGACGCGCTGGAGAAGGCGGCGGCGTACCGGCCCGACCTGGTCGTCCTGGACATCCAGATGCCCCGCATGGACGGTCTGACGGCGGCGCGCCGCATCCGCGCCACCGGCGACACGACCCCGATCCTCATGCTCACGGCCCGCGACACGGTCGGCGACCGGGTCACGGGCCTCGACGCGGGCGCCGACGACTACCTGGTCAAGCCCTTCGAACTGGACGAACTCTTCGCCCGCATCCGCGCGCTGCTGCGCCGCAGCTCCTACGCGGCGGCCGTCGGCGCGGGCTCGCCGGACGACGAGGACGTCCTCGCCTTCGCCGACCTGCGCATGGACCTCGCGACGCGCGAGGTCACGCGGGGCGGCCGCCAGGTGGAGCTGACCCGTACGGAGTTCACGCTGCTGGAGATGTTCATGGCGCACCCGCGCCAGGTCCTCACCCGGGAGCAGATCCTCAAGGCGGTCTGGGGCTTCGACTTCGAGCCGTCGTCGAACTCCCTCGACGTGTACGTGATGTACCTGCGCCGCAAGACCGAGGCGGGCGGCGAGCCGCGCCTCGTGCACACGGTGCGGGGTGTGGGCTACGTGTTGCGGCAGGGCGGCGCGGAGTGAACAAGGTCGTACGCCGGTTCCGCTCGCTGCCGATCCGGTCCCGGCTGGCGCTGCTGGTGGCGGCGGCGGTGGCGTTCGCGGTGGCGGCGGTGTCGGTGACGTGCTGGTTCATCGTGCAGGGGAAGCTGTACGACCAGGTGGACGGCGACCTGAGGTCGTCCTTCCGGACCATCGAGGCCGACGATTTCGACGCGCTGACGAAGACGTGCCCGCAGAAGCCTTCGAACACGCTCGGCGGGGCTCCCCGGCCGCAGACCTACGCGCAAGTCGTCAGGGCCGACGGCAAGGTCTGCCTGTTCAGCAGTCTGATGCCCCAGGTGAAGGTCACGGGCGGCGACAAGGCCGTCGCGAAGGACCCCGATCCCAGGACGGCCCGGCTGCGCAACGGCACGGACAGCGACGGCAACTCGGTGCGGGTGCTGACCACGGCGGTCGTCGTGAAGGACGGCCCGTTCCAGCAGGGCGTGGTCGCCGACTACGCGCTGGTCATCGCGGTCCCTCTCAAGGGCACGGAGTCCACGCTCAACGAACTGGCGCTGATCCTGCTGCTGGTGTCGGGCGTGGGTGTGGTGGGTGCCGGAGCGGCCGGCCTCGCGGTGGCCCGGGCGGGTCTGCGCCCGGTCGACAAACTCACGGAAGCCGTCGAGCACGTGGCCCGCACGGAGGACCTGGGCATCCGCATCCCGGTGGACCAGGACAGCGAGGACGAGGTGGCCCGGCTGTCCCACTCGTTCAACTCGATGACCTCCGCGCTGGCCAGCTCCCGCGACCTCCAGCAACAGCTCATCGCCGACGCCGGTCACGAACTCCGTACGCCGCTCACCTCCCTGCGCACCAACATCGAGCTCCTCACCCGCAGCGAGGACACGGGCCGTCCCCTCCCCGAGGCTGACCGCAAGGCGCTCCTCGCGTCGGTGAAGGCGCAGATGACGGAGCTGGCCGCGCTCATCGGCGACCTGCAGGAGCTGTCCCGGCCGGACACCGGCCAGCACGCGGGCCGGACGCAGATCATCGCCTGGCACGACATCGTCGACTCGGCGCTGCGGCGAGCGCGGCTGCGCGGCCCGGAACTGACGATCACGGCGGACGTCCAGCCGTGGTACGTCCGGGCGGAACCCTCCGCCCTGGAACGGGCGGTGGTCAACGTCCTGGACAACGCGGTGAAGTTCAGCCCTGAGGGCGGCACGATCGAGGTACGCCTGTCCGAGGGCGCCCTGACGGTCCGCGACCACGGCCCGGGCATCCCCGCCGACGAACTCCCCCACGTCTTCGACCGCTTCTGGCGCTCCCCGAGCGCGCGAGCCCTGCCCGGCTCGGGCCTCGGCCTGTCGATCGTGGCCCGCACGGTGCAGCAGGCGGGCGGCGAGGTGGCGCTGTCCCCGGCGGAGGGGGGCGGCGCGGTGGCGACGGTACGACTGCCGGGGGCGGCCGTACCGCCGCCGGACAGTCCGGCCTTCGCCGCCGAATAGCACGAACAGGTCAGCACGCTCGACGGGGCACAGCCGCAACCAGCGCGGTCACGTCTCCGTGCGGTACATCAGATCCACCTCGTGCGTCACGAACCCCAGCCGCTCGTACACCGACACCGCCGCCTTGTTGTCGGCGTCGACGTACAGCATCGCGGTCGGCAGTCCCCGGTCCGCCAGGTACCGCAGGCCGATCGTCGTCAGGGACTTGCCGAGGCCGCCGCCCTGGGCGCCGGGGGCGACGCCGAGGACGTACACCTCGCCCAGGCCCTCCTCGGCGTGGACCTTGGTCCAGTGGAAGCCGATGAGTTCGTCGCCGCGGAAGGCGAGGAAGAACCCCGCCGGATCGAACCACGGCTCGGCCTTGCGGTCGTCGAGGTCCCGCTGGGTGAGGGAGCCCTGCTCGGGGTGGTGGGCGAAGGCGGCGGCGTTGACGGCGAGCCAGGCCTCGTCGTCCCGGCCGGGGACGAAGGTGCGGACGGTGACGCCCTCGGGGAGGACCGGCTCGGGCGCGTCGAAGCCGGTCAACGGACGCCGCATCTGCCGCAGTTCGCGGAACAGGGTCAGGCCGAGGACCTGCGCGAGGTGCCGGGCGGCGGAGTGGCCGCCGTGCGCCCAGACCCGCAGCCGCTTGCCGGACGCGGCCAGCAGCGCGGAGCCCAGCGCCCGCCCGTGCCCCTGGCCCCGGTGCCCGGGGTGCACGACCAGCTCGGCGGCCGGCGGCTCCACCGGGTCGGTGTCCTCCAGTTGGGCGTACCCGACGAGTTCGCCGTCGACGGTGAGCAGCAGATGGACGATGCCCGCGCGTTCCCCGCCGCGCAACTGCAACCGGCCCTGTTCGGAGACGGCCTGCTGCCCGTCGGTGCCGGCGGCGTCGGCGAGCAGGGTGAGGACGGCCTCGGTCTGCTCCGGGGAGAGCGCGGCATATGTGTCGATCGAGCGGGTGCGTCCGGGCCGTGCGGTGTCGTCGCTGGTCATGCGTACGAGGGTACGGGGGACTGCCGGGAAATCGGCGGCAAGAGCAACCAGGATGTGACCACGAAAACTCTGTCGCGCTACGCGCGTTGACTCTAGGCTGCGCCGGACGACATCACTGTCCCAGCAGACCCACAGGGGGGCGTATGCCAGCCACTTCACCGGCACCGGCGCACCAGGAGCGCCGCAGACGTCGTACGAACCGTCTCGTCGCTCTCGCCGCCGGTGTCGCCACCGTCGGCGCGCTGGCCGCGGCGACGGTGCCCGGGGCGGCGTCGGCCGGAGAGAACCACGGCGGGGGCGGCCACTGGCCGGGCCGCTACCAGGACGTCCAGCTGCTGTCCTTCAACGACCTGCACGGCAACCTGGAGCCGCCCACCGGCTCCTCCGGCCGGGTCACCGACGGCACGACGGAGCCCATCCACGCGGGCGGTGTCGAGTACCTCGCCACCCATCTGCGTCAGGCCCGCGAGGGCGAGAAATACTCCATCACGGCGGCCGGCGGCGACATGGTCGGCGCCTCCCCGCTCATCTCCGGCCTCTTCCACGACGAGCCGACCATCGAGGCGCTGAACAAGCTGGACCTCGACGTCACCTCCGTCGGCAACCACGAGTTCGACGAGGGCGCCGAGGAGCTGACCCGCCTCCAGAACGGCGGCTGCCACCCCAAGGACGGCTGCTACACGGCCCAGGAATTCCAGGGGGCCGACTTCCCCTACCTGGCCGCCAACGTCCTCGACGAGAAGACGAAGAAGCCGATCCTCAAGCCCTACTGGGTGTGGAAGAAGAAGGACGTCAAGGTCGGCTTCATCGGCGTGACCCTGGAGGACACCCCGGGCGTCGTCTCCGCCGAGGGCGTCAAGGGCCTCTCCTTCAAGGACGAGGTCGAGACGATCAACAAGTACGCCAAGGTGCTCCAGCGGCAGGGCGTGAAGTCGATCGTCGCGCTCATCCACGAGGGCGGCTTCCCGGCGTCGACGTCGTACAACTACGACTGTGACGCCCCGGGCGCCGGTGACGGCATATCCGGCCCGATCGTCGACATCGCCAAGAACATCACCCCGCAGGTGGACGCGCTGGTCACCGGCCACACCCACGCCGCGTACGCGTGCACCATCAACGACCCGGCGGGCAACCCGCGTATGGTCACCTCGGCCGCGTCCTTCGGCCGGCTGTACACGGACACCACGCTGACGTACGACCGTTGGACGGGTGACATCGCCCGTACGGCCGTGGCGTCCGCGAACCACGTGGTCACCCGGACCGTCCGCCCGGCGAGCGACATGACCGATCTGATCGTCAAGTGGAACGACCTCGCGGCGCCCATCGGCAACCGCCCGATCGGACACATCTCCGCCGACATATCCAGCACCGGCACCGAGTCCCCGATGGGCGACCTCATCGCCGACGCGCAACTCGCGTACGGCAAAGTGCTCGACCCGGAGACGGACCTCGCGCTGATGAACCCGGGCGGAATCCGGGGCCCGGGCCTCACCTACGCGGCCAAGGGGACCGAGGGCGACGGTGTCGTGACGTACGCCGAGGGCTTCACGGTCCAGCCGTTCGCGAACACCGTGAACCTCCAGGACTTCACGGGCGCCCAGCTGATCCAGGTGCTCAAGGAGCAGGTGACCGGCCCGAACGCGGCGGCGCCCAAGGTCCTCCAGGTGTCGTCCGGCCTCACCTACACGCTGGACCTCACCAAGTCCGGCGCCGACCGGGTCGTCACCGACTCGATCAAGCTGGACGGCAAGGCCATCGACCCGGCGGCCACCTACCGCGTCGCGACGAACAGCTTCCTCGCGGGCGGCGGCGACGGCTTCCCCACGCTCGGCCAGGGCACGAACGACGTCGTCGGCGCCGACGACCTGACCGCGCTGGAGCAGTACCTCACGGCCAACTCCTCGGCCGCGAACCCGCTGGCCCCGCCGAAGGCGGACCGTATCGCGATCGTGAAGTAAATCGCATACAGGGGATTCAAGTTGCGGCCAGGGGCGGTGCGCATGGTCGGATGAGACGATGCGCACCCCCCACCGCATGGACATGCAAGACCCGCCCCACGACCGCACCCAGCACCCCCACGACCCCTCCGAACAGCCCCGCAGCCTCCACGAGCAGCCCCGCAACCCCTACGAGGAACTCGGCGCACTCGACGACGGCCCGCTGGAGGAGACCCCTCTGGAGGACTTCCTCGGCGCGGAGGCCGAGCAGCGGGACGAGGCGGAACGGGAGTGGTCGCCGCCCGACCACCGGCGTGGCGGCAGGCGTCGGCGGAATCGTTTCGCCGGGCTGCCGCTCGCGGTGAAGGCGGTGGTCGGCCTGGTCGTGCTCGCCGCCTTCCTCGCCCTCGGCGACCGCTGGGCCGTGCTGTACGCCGAGCACCGGGCCGCCGACACCCTCAAGGACCGGCTCGACCTCGCGGCCGCGCCCGAGGTGGAGATCGGCGGGTTCCCCTTCCTCACCCAACTCGCCGACAAGCGGCTGGAATCGGTGAAGGTGACCGTCCCGGACGTCGCCGCCGACCGGGTCTCCCTGGCGAAGGTGTCAGCCACGGCACACGACATCCGGCTGGACGCCGACGGCCTCACGTCCGTACGCGGCGCCCAGGTACCCCGGTTCGACGGGGACGTCCTGCTGTCCTTCGAGGACCTCAACCGCGAACTCGGCGCCTCCCAGGTGACGTTCACCGGCGAGGGCCGCGATCGCGTGCGGGCCGATGGCACCCTGCCCGTCGCCGGGCACGACCTGCGGCTGCGCGCCGAGGCGCGGATCCAGCGGCAGGGTGAGCGGGGCATCGCCACGGAGATCGGCGGCATGCGGCTCGACATCGGGAACCTGGCCACCTACCGCCCCGGCACCCGCGCCTCCGAGGGGCTGCATCTGACGCCCAAGGGGGCCGCCGACCTCTCCCGGGAGACCCGCAAGGCCAAGGCGCTGCTCTCGGTCCCGGCCATCGTGCAGCGGATGGGCGTCCCCGAGGCGACCGTGCGCGAGGCCCTGGCCGACGACGGCAAGCTCACCGAGCTGACCGGCTCCCCGAAGTTCGCCCGCCAGGCCGAGCGTCTCAACCTCATCGACCTGGCCCTGGACAACCCCCAGGTGCTCCGTCGCATCGGCCTCGACCCCAACCTCCTCGACGAGTTGTCCGGCCTGACCCGCCCGGTCCTGGCCGACCGGCTGGCGCTCGCGTTCGAACTGCCGAAGCCGGAGCAGGGGGACGTACGGCTGGACGACGTACGGGTGGAGGAGGACGGCATCCGAGTGCGGGTGTCGGGCTCGGAGTTGAACGTGGGTTCGTAGCCCGGCGGGTTGGGCGGTCTGCGTTCCTGATGAAATTTGGTGTGCAGATGTGTTGACCTCTGTTCGAGTCCTCTTCTAGTTTGCGGGAGCCAACGAGCCGCCGATCTGTACGCGAGGTTCGCTCGAAAGTACTGCTCAGAAGGGGACGTCGTGTCACGAAAGACTCATAGGGGGACAGCCGGCCTGGGGGCGCTGCTCGCCTGCGTCACGGCCTTCGGCGGAGCACTCGCCTCCCCGGCAGCCGCCTCCCCCACCGCCCCGCCGCCCGTCAGCGACTTCAAGGGCGTCAACTGGGCGGACCCGCGCGACAACTACGCCGACGACGCGGTCGTGCCCTCGGGCCTGTCCACCTCCGACAGCTACGCCACCACCTACGCCAAGTCCAAGGCGATCATCGGCGGATTCTCCAAGCTGGGCGCCAACACCGTCCGCCTCCCGGTCAACCCCTCCTCCGTGAACGGCCCGTTCTGGAAGTCGTACCGGGGCGCGATCGACGCCGCCACCGCCAAGGGCTTCAAGGTCATCCTGGGGTACTGGGAGGCCGACAACGCCAAGGACGGCAAGATCGACAACCAGGCGTCCTGGAACCAGATGTGGACGCGGATCACCTCCGCCTACGCCCGCAACTCCAAGGTGTACTTCGAGCCGATGAACGAGCCGTTCGGCTACACCGCCCAGGAGTGGACCGACATCGCCGCGAAGTGGGTGACCACCCACCGCAACGTGCCCCGCGACCGGATGGTGATCGGCGGGTACAAGTACAGCGAGGACGTCAAGCCGGTCTGCGCCGACCCGCGCCTCAAGGGCACCCGCATCGCCCTGCACAACTACGGGTTCTGGCACACCGACTGGACCAGCGTCGACCAGTGGAAGCAGGACTTCAAGGCACGTATCGGCGACTGCGCCTCGCGCACGATCCTCGACGAGTTCGGCGCGTCGATGACGACGGGCCTGGACTACAACGGCCCGGTCAACGGCTCCAACGAGGTCGCGTACATCCAGGCCGCGACCGACACCATCCGGGAGCTGGGCCTGGGCTCGGTCTACTGGCCCGGCCTGCGCAACGGTGACACCTACTCCCTCACCACGCTCCAGGGCACGGGCACGAACCTCAGCCTGACGGTGAACAACCAGAGCGGCCTGGACCGGCTGCACTACGCCTGGAACCAGTAGGCATGGTGGCCCTTCCGGGTCCGGCGCCGCTCGTCAGCCGGACCCGGAAGGGAGCTTTCAGGACGCCGAGGGCGTCCAGCCCGCGAGCCAGTCCGCGACCTCCTGGTTCGCGGCCTGCGCGTCGGTCAGGTGCGGCCGGTTGGAGCCGGCCGAACCCGCGCCCGCGCCGGTGTTCTTGTACTCGGCGAACCGGTCGTCCTTCCACGAGAAGCCGCTCATGTCGGTCCACGGCGTGGACTTGATCGCGGCACTCAGGCTGGTGTTGCGGACCGTGGTCTGCGGGTCGAGCGAGGCGTCACCACCGGCGTGCCAGGGCCGCCCGAGGTAGAAGCTGCCGCCCGACACGTCACCGTTCACGGTCGAGTTGGCGATCAGGATGCCCTTGCGGTTGGCGGCGGTGCTCGGGGCGGTGACGTAGCCGGCCGAGGTGCCGTC
Source organism: Streptomyces sp. NPDC016851 (assembly GCF_055562795.1). Taxonomy (NCBI): domain Bacteria; kingdom Bacillati; phylum Actinomycetota; class Actinomycetes; order Kitasatosporales; family Streptomycetaceae; genus Streptomyces; species Streptomyces sp. NPDC016851. Next base: position 46,942 of record NZ_JBVHEP010000021.1, on the reverse strand, counting down.
CCAGCGCTTCTTCAGCGTGATGACGGACCTGTCGACGACGGCCGTGGCCCGCCCGAAGATGAAGTCGACGTTGCCGATGACGTAGGAGTTGCTGACGTAGACCCGGCCCAGCCGGTCCTTGGCGGCGGTGTCGAGGAGCAGCGTGTCCTGGTCGCCGCTGACGATGATCCCGTCCAGGAACACCTTGTCGGCGGCGGTCCGCAGCGCGACGGCCTGATGCCCGCTGAGCTGCTGGTTGGCCTTCTCGTCGAAGTCGTTGGAGATGGTCAGGTTGCGCGCCTGGAAGTCGTCGGCCTCGACGGCGACGGTGGCGCTGCCGCCCGTGCCGTACGTGCCGCCGCCGGGCTTGGGCGTTCCGGACGCGTTGTTGTAGACGATCGTCGTGTCCTTGCGGCTGCCGCCGGTGCCCTGGATGGTGACGTGCGGCTTGTTGGACGGAACCTTGACGAGCTCCCGGTACGTCCCCGGCTTGACCGCGATGACGACCCGCGACGGGTTGTTCGCCGGTACGGCGTTCACGGCGGCCTGCACGGTCTTGTACTGCCCGCTGCCGTCCTTGGCCACGGTGAGAGTGGTCGCTTTGGCGGCCTTGGTGGAGGCGGCGGCGGTCTTCCCGACGGAAGCGCGGGGCCCGGCACCGGACTTGAGGATCGACGGAAGGTCGGCGGCCTTGTCGAGGGAGTACGGGTAGTAGGTCTTCGGGTCGAAGGCGGTACCGCCGCTCTCGTTGCGCCCGCTGGTGCCGGAGAAGGAGTTCCCGCGCTGGACGATGGCGGCGCCGCTGTCCTTGATGACGGGGTTCTTGACGCCCTGGAAGAGGGAGTTCTCCAAGACCATCTTCGTCGCGCCGCGCGAGTAGTTGCCGTACGACGACTTGATGTCCGTGCCGGGGGCGTCCTCCAGGAAGTTGTTGTAGAGGTGCGCGTGGGCGGCGTTGTCGGTGGACGGGTTGCGCTGCTCGGTCTCGCGGATCCAGTTGTGGTGGATCGTGATGTCCGTCTTGACGTTCTCGGTCCAGCCGATGCCGAAGGTCTTGTTGTTGTCGCTCAGCTTGTTCCAGGAGACGGTGACGTTCGTGCTGTCCTTGCGGACGTCGATGAGCCCGTCGGCCATGTGCCGCAGATCGTTGTGATCGATCCAGACGTGATGCGCGCCGTCCATCTGGATCGCGTCGAAGTCATGGTCCTTGTCGTTCCACACACCCTGGTACGAGTCCCGGATGGTCAGGTTCCGGATGATCACGTTGTGCACGCCCTGGCCGAGGAAGAACCCACCGCCGACGATGTGCCCGGAGGTCCCGGACCCGACGATGGTCTTGTCGGACTGCACCTTGATCTCTTTGCCGACCGGGTTCATGTTGATCGTGCCGGCGACGACGATGACGTACGGCTCGGCGGCCGTGGCGTACTTCTCCAGCTCGGCCAGCGTCTTCACGGTGACGATCTGGCCGCCGCGCCCGCCGTACGTCCCGTTCTGCCCGAGGGAGTTGACGGAGGCGAACCCGTCGGCGGTGTCGGTGGCCCAGGACGGGGCGGCGGCGGAGGCCTCCTGGGCGGTGAACCCGAGGACGCCGAGGTCGGTGCCGTAGGCGAGGGTGCCGGCGGCGGTCAGGGCCAGCGGCACACCGACCGCCAGGGCCGTGCGGCTTCTGCGGTGCCGGGGCTTGCTGCGCAGCTCACTCATGCGGCGAATCCGTTCCGTGCGGGGGGATGATCCGGGGGTGGGTCGCCGCCCCGCACGGAAAGGTTGCCGTGCTGTGCGTATGTTCCTTACTGCGTATGTCTTTTACTTCACGCAGGAGTTGGGGTCGAGCTTCTCCTCGATCTTGTCCTCGCGGCCGTCGGGCTGGCCGTTGGGGAGGAGCTTGTCGGAGACGCCGTCGATGTAGTACCCGTGGGAGTAGATGGTCCGGTATCCCCGGTCACGCCAGCTGTGCACGGTGTGCTCGCCGTCGCCCTTGTTCCACTGGTAGTCCTCGACGTGGAAGACGGGGTTCACGCGCACCACGCGCTGGTACGGCGTCCAGGTGACGGCGACCTGCCGGCAGGGCGGAATGGTCTTTTCACTCCGGGTCTCGAACTTGGACTCCTTCTCCCAGCCCCACTCGTAGCCGGCACTGCCGCCCACGGTGCCGGAGAAGATGCTCTTGGCGAGGGAGAGGCTGATGGTCCCGCCGACGCTCTTCTTGGCGAACGTCTTGGTGCTGTAGCTGCTGACGAAGGTCTCCTTGTCGTCGGCGGAGCCCTGGTTGCCGATCCACCGGGACGTGCGGACGGTGTCGCCCTTGATGGACCAGGTCGAGGCCTCGGCGTACCCGCACCAGCCGCGGAACAGCTCCCACGGCCCGGCGGGCTTCCACAGCCCGAAGACGTCCCGCAGGTATTCGTCCTGGGTCTTGAACTCACCGGTCTCGACGTTGAGGGCGCCGTAAACGCCCGTCAGGCTGGTCTCCTGGTTGCAGAGCCGCTCGATCATCCGGTCGGTGTCACCGGGGTCGACACCCCGGATGTTGGTCGCCCCAGCGGGCCCGGCCGTCGCGGTCCCCGCGCCGACCAGCAGACCGGACACGGCGAGGGCGGTGGAAGCGGCAACGACGCCGCATTTCCTGAGAGTTGACTTACGAATGAGACGCATGGGGGTCGCTCACTCCTGTGGGGGTTCTGTTACGGCGGTGAAGATGCCAGAACAGGTGCAGGAGTTTGCAGTACTGGTGAGTATGACAGGACATCGACAGCTGGCCGGGTTTCATATCCGGCTTTATCGGCCTCCTGCTTTATCGGCCATCGCCCGCACGGCTACGACTGACCGCGACGCGTAACACGTCCCCCAGGGACTCCACCGCCCTTGCCAGTGCGAAGCGCACGGCGCGTTCACCGGCCTCGGTGTCCCCGAGCACGGCCTTGGCACCCACGAGCACCTGCTCGGCGGAGGCGAGCTGAGCGGCCTCGACGTCGTCGGCGAGCCGCGAGAGGAGGCTGTCGGGGTTGTCGGTGGAGAGGTAACAGGGCTTACCGTCGGCGCCGGTCCAGGGGAGGAGCCTCATGCGAAGACCTCCACGGTGTTCATGTACGGCCGTACGAGCGGGGTGTCGATCACCAAGGGTTCCTCCGTGGCGAGGGGACGGGCGGCGGGTGTCGGCTGAGGTGGGGCCGCCGTGGCTCGGTGACGCCCTCGGGCGGGCAGCAGACTCCGCACGACGAGGAGCAGGACCGACTCGCAGAGTTCAGCGATACGCAGGCGCACGGAAGCGTCCCTTCTCAGGGCAGGCGGGGGGGGTGACGAGCGGTGATTACCGTTCGTGCCTTCATCGTCACTGGTCGCCCGTACGCTGCGGAAGGGGCCAGGTGTTGCCTGGCGCTCCAGGCAACGGTGAGGGGTGACGTGGGCGAAGTGGTTGACGGAGACGGGGAGTCGGGCCGCGCTGTCCTGGGGCGGACGCTGAAGTACTTGAGGGAGCACGCGGGTAAGACACTGGGGCAGTTGGCCGACGAGACCGGGTACGACAAGAGCTACTTGAGCCGCCTGGAGTCAGGCGAGCGGCTGTCCAAGCTGGCTGTCATGGAAGACCTGGACACCTACTACGGGTGCGGTGACCTGCTGGTTCGTCATTGGAGGATCGCTCGGTACGACGCCTTCAAGGACAAGTACAAGAGGTACATGGGGCTGGAGGCGACAGCGCGTCTTCTGCACGTGTACACACCGGATGTTCCAGGACTGCTTCAGACGGAGGAGTTCGCCAGGGAGGTGTTGTCTGGCCCTCAGGCAACAGCTGGCAACGGCGATGAAGTCGAGGAACAGGTGGCCGCGCGCATGGGACGCCAGCTCCTACTCCTCAAGGACCCGGCACCCGGTGCCCGTTTCATCGTCGACGAGTCAGCTTTGCGCCGCCCCTCCGCCAACGCGGACACCTGGAAGAGCCAGTTGCTGCACATCGAGGCCGCCGCCCAGTGGCCGAACGTCGTCATCCAGGTACTGCCCTTCTCAGCAGGGGTGCACCACCTCATGGGCAAGGGATCCTTGACCCTTCTATGGCAAGAGGACGGGAGTGCCGTGGCCTATACAGAAGGCCACAGCTTTGGCCTGTTGATGGACGATCCAGAGGAAGTCCTGCACCACCGTTTGTCCTACGATCAGTTGAGGGATCTGGCGCTGTCCCCGTCGGACTCACTGACGTTCATCAGGGACGTACTGGAGGAGCACGGATCATGAAGCCCACCCTCGATCTCACTACCGCGGTCTGGCGCAAGTCGAGCTACAGCGACGGGGGAGCCAACAACTGCCTCGAGGTCGCCGACAACCACCCCGATATCGTCCCCGTCCGCGACAGCAAGCAGCCGGACGGCCCGATACTCGTGTTCGGCGCAAGCCCCTGGGCGTCGTTCCTCACGTACGTCACCAAGTAACTGTCGGGGCCGCCCGCTTCTTGGCCAGTGTCGTGCTTCCACGGCCTGCCTCAAGGGCGCTTCGCGTCGCCTTCGGCGATGGCCCTGCGGGCCACCCTTGACCCAGGCCGTTCCAGCACGGGAGAGAAGCGAGCGAGCGGCCCGGGGAAAGCGGGGGGCCAAGGCCAGTCGGCCCTCACGTCCGTCGAGAAGCCGACCGGCGGGGAGGGGCGCGGTCGCGCCTCGCCAGCACGCCGGGTGGGCTCAGCGGCGATCCGTGAGTGCGGGGTTCGGTTCGCGCGGGAGCGGCGTGGGGCACGCCGCTCCAGTTCAGCGGCTGAGGGTGACCGGCGAAGGCGTCTTCTCGCCATGGGCCGAGGCCGCTTCGGGGTCATGGAGGAGCAAGTGGAGCGTTCGGGCCAGGATCTGGCGCATAAACCAGGGCTCCGGGAGAAGCCCATGGCCCACCTGCTCCGATTCGCACTCCCGGGCTGCCCCGCCGCCCAACCACCCACCCGCCGATAGCCGCTGAGCCGTCCCGGCGTGCTGGCGAGGCGCGAGCGCGCCCCCGTCGCCGAGCGGCCTCGCTGCCGACAGGAGAGGCCGGCGAACCTGGCCACCCGTTCCTCCCCCGGCCGCCCGCTCGCTTCTCGCCCGTGCTGGAGCGAGCCGAGTCAAGGGGCGGCCGGAGGCCGATCGCCGAAGGCGACGCGGAGCGCCCTTTACTCGGGTCGTGGAAGCACGACACTGGCCGAGAAGCGGGCGGCCCCGACAGTTCCTCTCGACTCCCGGCTCACCTCGCCCAACTCGGCCAGCAGGTGGGCGCGCAGGGCCGCCAGGCCGGGATGCGGATTGTCCGTGCGCCAGAGGAGGGAGCGCGGGTAGACCGGGGTCGGGTCGCGCAGGGGGACGAGGCGCAGGTCTTGGTCGGCCGGCGGGGCCAGCGGGGTGCGTTCGCCGAGGAAGGTCGCCAGGGTCGGGGAGCCCGCGATGGTGTCGAGGCCCGTACGGCTTTGAGGTCCACGGCGACCTGGTAGATGCACAACCTGAAGTTGCCGTAAGAACGGGTCGGTTATTGGAACCGCCCCCGGCCCAGCCGGCTGGACCCCTACAAGCCCTACCTGGAAGAGCGGTTCGCCGCGGGCTGCTGGAACGTCACCCTCCTGCACCGCGAGCTCCTCGCCGAGAACGCCCCGTCACTTATCAGATGGTCCGCGCCTACATCGCCACCCTGCGTGCCACCCCGCCGCAGGCGCCGCCTCCACCGCCGACGGTGCGCAAGGTGACCAGCTGGCTCACCCGCCACCCCACAGCCCTGAGCGAGGAAGACCGCGCCGCGCTGAAAGGCGTCCTGGCCCGCTGCCTCGAGCTGGACGCCGCCGCCGGGCACGTCCGCGACTTCGGCGAGATGATGGCCCACCGCCTCGGTCCCACGCTCCCTGCCTGGATCGACGCCGTCGACGGCAGTCAGCTGCCGGGCCTCACCAACTTCGCCCTCCACCTGCTCCGGGACCTCGACGCCGTGACGGCCGGACTCACCCTGCACTGGAGCTCCGGCGGCACCGAAGGCGCCGTGAACCGCATCAAAAAGATCAAGAGGCAGCTCTACGGCCGGGCGGGATTCGAACTGCTCCGCAAGATGATCCTGCTGCAGTGACCCGCCGTCGATATTCGAGTGAACGTACGGAAGGGACTGCGTAGGGTGACCAGTGTGGACCCAGCTGACTTCTACACCGGCATCGTCGCGGAGCTCTACGGACCGCTGAAGGCCTTCTCCCAGGACCCCGAGCCCTATGCGGCCTTCATTCAGCAAGTCGGCATGCCGGCCTTGGAGCTGGGGTGCGGAGACGGTGAGCCCCTGCTCGAACTGCGCCGACGCGGCCTGGACGTCGACGGCGTCGACTCGTCCGCCGACATGCTGGAGCGACTCCGGCACCGCGCAGGCGAACAAGACATCCGTGCCACCGTGTTCCACCAGCGCATGGAGGCTTTGAACCTGCCCCGCCGCTACCGGGCGATCTTCCTCGCCGGGCCGACCTTCACCCTGCTCCCCGACGACGCCACAGCGCTCGCCGCCCTGCGCGGCATCCGCGCTCACCTGGCTGAGGGCGGCACCGCCCTGGTGCCCCTGTTCACCCCCGCACCGACCCCCGCCGAACAGATCGGCCGAGTGCGCACGTCCGCCGCACCCGACGGCGCCGATCTCCGGGTATCCGTCGTCGCCGAGCAACGCGACGAGACAGCCCGGACACAGACGACGCTTCTACGCTACGAACGGCACCACGGCTCAGACAGCACCATCGAAGAGCGCCCATGGATCATGCATTGGTACACCCGGGACCAGTTCGAGAAGCTGGCCACGACCGCCGGCCTGGCCGTGACCGCGGTCACCGATTCGGACGGCAAACCACCCCCCGCCGATGGCACCGACCTGCTGCACTACCGACTCCGAACCACCTGACCGCCTCGCCTCTGAGAAGGCCCGGGATCACCCTCCGCCACCGGTCCCCAAGATCTGTGCCAGAACCGAGAAGTGACAACACCGGAGGCCGCAACTGATCCATGCCTTGCGCCTGGGTGAGTTTGATCCAGACGATCGTGGTCCGATGCGGGCATCCGCTGGACGCGTTAGTCGGGGAGGTGTCTGCGGGCGGTGCTTGAAGGGCCGGATGGCGGTGGGGAGCCGGCAGCGAAGGGGCATTGCTCAAACTCGCAGACGTCGCGCCGCAAGTCGCCGAGCACACGTCGTTCTTCTCGACCTTGATCGGCCTACCAGGTGACCGGAAGTTCACGCACGCCGTAGACCGTCATGGCCGACCGCAGTGGCACTTCCTCGGGCGCGACAGTGAGACGTAGTGCCGGGAAGCGGCGAAGCAGTGCGGGCAGGGCGATGCGCATTTCGGCGCGGGCCAGTCGCTGCCCGAGGCACCGGTGGAGGCCGTGACCGAACGCGAGGTGTCCGGCCGTGGAGCGGGTGAGGTCAAGTGCGTCCGGGTCGGCGAAATGGTCAGCATCCCGGTTCGCCGCGGAAAGTGCGACAGTGACGGACTCGCCGGCCTTGATCAGGCAGCCGTGGAGCTCGATGTCCTCGAGCGCGACGCGGACCACGTGATGGATGATCGTGAGATAACGCAGCAGTTCCTCGACCACTGCAGGGGCGTCTTCCTCCTTGTCGCGGACCTCGGCTAACTGTGCGGGGTTGGCCAGCAGAGCGAAAGTGCCCAGCGCGAGCATGTTCGTCGTCGTCTCATGCCCGGCGATCAGGAGCAGGAGCGCCAGTCCGGCTCTCTCGTCCGCAGTAAGTCCCTCGTGCGCAGCGAGCCCGCTGAGCACATCTTCCTCTGGCCAGGAACGCTTGTGGCGCAGCAGGTCCCGTAGATATGCCATGAGCTCCCTGACCGCCTCCTGCCGGCATTCCGGTGTGAGGTCGACGTTCAAGAGCGTGGCGGCGTTCCGCTGGAAGTCCTGCCTGTCGGAGTAGGGCACCCCGAGCAGTTCGCCGATTACTTGTGACGGGACCGGCAGCGCGAATGCCTTGAACAAGTCGGCCGGGCCCCCGGCGAGCTCCATCGCGTTCAACTGGTCATTGACGATCGCTTCGATCTCCGGTTCGAGGAGCTTTATCCGGCGCACCGTGAAGTCACCGGTGAGCAACCGCCGATAGTGGTCGTGCTCGGGTGGGTCCATGCGGAGGAAGAATCCCGGCGGCACGGGCACGCTTGCCGGCTGGGCAATCGGTGAGCGCATGTGGTCCGGGCGGACGCTGAATCGGGGATCTGCCAGGATCGCCCGTGCTGCGGCGTAGCCGGTCACCAACCACCCCTGACCACCGTCGACGTAGGTCATCCGATGGATCGGGCCGAGCCCTTGCCGGCGGCGCAGTTCCTCGGGCGGATCGAACGGGTTCTGGCGGGCCGTGGGCATGACCAGTGCCGGGGACGTGCTCTCCATCGGCCGCTCCTCGGTCGGTACGGACCTCCCGATAAAACATCACTCAATGCAAAACGTCAATGAATGCAAAATTACATCGCATGCGGTAAGCGGTAAGGTGCTGTCGTGACCAGCGAACCAGGGCTGCGCCAGCGGAAGAAGATGCGCACGAGGCAAGCGCTCATCGAAGGCGCTCTGCGACTGTTCGCCGAGAAGGGTTACGACCAGACAACCGTGGCGGAGATCGCGGCCACCGCAGACATCGCGACACGGACCTTCTTCAGCTACTTCGACAGCAAGGACGACATCGTCTTCTTCGACGACAGGTCGCGGCTGGAGCGCGCGGTCGAGATCATCGGAGAACGGCAGCCCGGCGAACCGGTGGCCGACCTGCTGCGGCGCGTCATCGACCAGAGTGTTTTCGCGGACACGGACTCGGAGTTGGCGCGGAAGGTCGGCCCGGCTCGGACCCGGCTGATCGCGTCGGTCCCGGCACTTCAGGCGCGCGAACTGCACCTGCTGTTCGACATCCAGCTACAGCTGACCGAAGCGCTCCACCTCGCTTGCCCCGAGCTGGACCTCGTCGAGGCCGCCGCGGCGGTGGGCTCGCTGGTCGGGGCGATCAAGGTCGTCGTCGCCGCATGCCAAAAGCAGGGCAACCGGCCGGAGCAGACCTACAAAGCCGTTCAAAGGGCCACCGACATCGCGATCGACGGCCTCAACTCGCTCCCCCGCCCGGCTTAGCGTGTTCAGCGCACGCGCACTCGGTCGTGGCACGGATAGCGTGAACGCGATCTCTGGCCGGTTTTTGAGGCTCGGACGGGTCAGCCTGAGGCTGCGCTCTGCGCCCGGGCGGCCCGGGTGCTGGCGAGCCGGTAGGAGTCGGTGCCGGTCTCGATGATGTTCCCGCCGAAGGTGAGGCGGTCGACGATGGCCGCGCAAAGCCGCGGATCGGCGAATGTCTTTGTCCACCCTCCAAACGACTCGTTGGAGGCGATGGCGACGCTGTTCTTCTCCTCCCGCTCCGTCAGCACCTGGAACAGCAGCTCAGCGCCCCTGCGGTCCAGCTCCATGTAGCCAAGTTCGTCTATGTAGAGGAGATCGACGCGTCCGTAGCGGGCGATGGTCTTGGTCAGGACTTTCTCGTCCGCGGCTTCGACCAGCTCGTTGACCAGTCTGGTGGCGAGTGTGTAGCGGACGCGGAAGCCGGCCATGGCGGCCTCGGTGCCGAGCGCGATCAGCAGGTGGGACTTGCCAGTGCCGGAGTCGCCGAATGGACGAGCACGGGGCGGAGGCGGTGACCTTGGCCACTGCTGCAGCCGTTGCCCGACGATCACAAAACCAACCAGGCGGAATACTCGATGCATTAGGGATTGAGGCTCAGAAAGCGGTCGACGGCGATCTCGATGACGACCAGGTCCAACGGGGCGGGCGGGCCGCGCGGTAGCGACCGGTAACCACCTCAGCGCCTCCGAGTGCGGCTCCCCCTGTAGGCAGGGGCCCGGTCACCCCCGGAGCGTGTCACCGCCCCCACACCACCGGCCAAGCCCTCCGCCGCAGCGGCTCCACCACACCCAACGCACCGACGAGCACCGCCCCGGCCAGCAGCACCGCCCACCGGTCGTGCGCCGCCGCCCACCGCTCGTCCTCCACCGGCACGAACAGCGCCCACCGCCCGGGCCAGAACAGCGCGGCCAGTACCGCCGAGGTCAGCAGGCCGGTCGCGACCGGCAGGCCCGGCCGTGCGGCCTCGCTGCACCGCACCGCGACCGCCGCACCGGCCACCGCCAGGGCGAACGCCGCCCCGGCCTCCAGCGTGATGTCGGCGACCGGCGGCCGTAGCTCCGGCGGTACGAGCAGCAGTGCTGCCGTCCACCAGGCCGCTGCGGCCGGGACGACCAGGACCACTCGCAGCGCGACGCGGACCGGGCGCGGGACCGGCACGGTGGCCGTGGTGTGCCGGGCCGGGTCGTCCAGGAGGAAGACCAGGCCCAGCGCGAAGGCCAGGACCGCGGCACGCAGCAGGTGCAGGGAGAGGCGCTCGCCCGTCTCGCCGGTGATCCGGGAGAGCGCGGCGAGCAGCAGTCCCGCCGCGCCGGCCGCGCCGACCACGCCCCACGGCAGGGTCCGGCAGGCCATGACGACCAACTCCCCGCTCAGTCGAGGCACTTGTCGTCCCCCTCGGGCGCCTTCACACCCAGCAGGGCCGCCGCCCGGGCCGCCGTCACCTTCGGCTCGGTCAGTTCGGCCCAGTGGGACTTCACGCGGGCGGTGACCTCGCCGCGGGGGCGGTCCAGCAGTTCGCGCAGGACCTCCGTCTGGGCGTCCGTCATGTACATCCCGTCCGTCGGCTGGAGCACCAAGGACGAGCCGCTCACGCTGTCTTCGAGGCGGACGCGGCGCAGGGCCGCCACCGGGTCGGACTCCCAGCCCAGGGCCAGCCACATGACGGTGACCATGCGGCCGTCGCACATCGAGGTGGACGCCTTCTCGTTCCCCGCGACCAGCACACCGGCCACGGCCGCCGAGAACTCGGGGACGCGGTTTCCACCCCACCGGGTGCGCACGGTCACCTCGTGCGGACGCTCCAGGGGTGTCAGCGCGGCATCGCCGGAGAGCCCGTAGCGGGCCTCGATCCGCTGCCGTACGACGATCTTCTGCTCATGGGCGCTGCCACCGGCCAGGGACCGCACCCGGTCCACGACCCCGGCCCAGTCCGCGACCCGCGTACCCCACTCGGGGAACGCGCAGTACGTCGCCCCGTCCCGACGGACACAGGTCTGCACCTGCTCCGGGTGCACGGTGGCCCTCTCCCGGGCCTTGTCCAGCTCGGGCGAGTCGCCGCCGGCCTGGGCGACCCCGCCCACCAGCGTCATGGCCACCGCCCCGGCGACCCCGGCCATCACCCACGGCTTACGGCCACCGGCGACCAGCACCGCCACCAGACCCGCGCACAGCGCCAGCCCGGCCAGATACAGCGCGTGCCAGGAGGCGGGACGGCCGATGAGGTCGGACGGCAGCGTGCCGGTGGTCGGCTCGACCACCACCGGCATGAGCCACCGGGTCCCGCCGTCGCTCATGCCGCCCGTGAAGAACATGAGCGAGAACAGGAAGAACACGACCGTCAGCGGGGCGGCGATCGGCGACCTCACCAGCACGGCCATGAGCAGTCCGACCAGCCCGGCCAGCAGCACGATCAGCGGCCCCACGAGCAGTTCGGCCACCGAACCGTGCCCGATCGCCCCGGGCCTGAGCGCTTCCCGGCCGAACTCCGCGGCCACGCACACGGCGGTGAGCAGGGCGGCGGCCACGACCGACAGCGCATGGGCGACCGTACGCCGCCACGGCGGGAGGACCAGCACCGAGAGGTGGTGCTCCGTCCCGTGCCGTCGGGAGCGCAGCGCGGCGAAGTTGACGGACAACAGGACCGCGAGGCCGACCAGCATCGGCGCGCTCTGGGTGGCGCGGTCGACGTCCTGGAGGGCCGGGTAGCCGTCCCAGTCCTTCCCGCCGCGCCACACGGTCCAGCCGATGTACACGGCGAAGGCGATGACCACCGGCAGCCTCGTCAGCAGCCGGCGCGTCTCGAACAGGGCCAGGGCCGCCACGGCCGCTCCCGAGGACCCGGGCCGCACATCGGACACGACCGGCTTCTCCACCACAGTGGTCATGCCGCCACCTCCACGGCGTCGCCGTCGAGGGTGAGCAGGTAGCCGTCCTCCAGGGTGGGTTCGAGCAGTTCGGCGCCGTCCGGCGGATCCCCGACGTTCCGGAAGGACCCGGTCCCCGTACGCCACCCGGCCTTGGCGCCCGGATCGCGTTCCGTGCTGCTCCACACCCGCCCGGCGGCCCGCGCCGTCAGCTCGGCCGGAGTGCCCTCGAACCGCACCCGGCCGCCGGCCATGACCAGCACCCGGTGGCAGAGCATCGCCACGTCCTCGGTCTGGTGGGTGGACAGCAGTACCGTGCGTCCCTCCCCGGCCCCCGCGATCAGCTCCCGGAACCGCATGCGCTGTTCGGGGTCCAGCCCGACGGTGGGCTCGTCCAGCACCAGGAAGCCGGGGTCCCCGACCAGGGCGGCGCCCAGGGCGACCCGCTGCCGCATGCCGCCGGACAGCTTGCGGATGCGCTTGCCCCGCACGTCGGCCAGGCCCACCTCGTCGAGCACGCGCCGCACCTCGCGGTGCCGGGCGGCCCGGCCGGTCATCTCCTTGAGGATCGCGACGTAGTCGACGAACTCGAAGGCGGTGAAGTCCGGGTGGAACCCCGGCGTCTGCGGTAGATAGCCCAGCCTGCGCCGTACCTCCTGCCTGCCCCGCGCGGTGCCCGGGTCCTGCCCGAGCACGGTGAAGGCGCCCCGGTCGGCGGGCAGGGCCGTGGCGAGGACCCGCAGCAGCGTGGTCTTGCCGGCACCGTTGGGGCCGAGCAGCCCGGTGACGCCGCCGGTCAGCCGCAGCGACACGTCGTCGAGGGCGCGGGTGCCGCCGTAGCGGAGGCTGAGCCCGGAGGCGGACACGGTCGGAGTCATACGGCACGTCCCTGGAAGAGGTCGAAGCGGTCACGGAAGAGGAAGAGCAGCCCGGCGGCGAGCGCGGCGACCAGCGCCGCCACGCCCTGCCCGGCGGCGGTGAACGGCGCGAGCGGCACCTCGGGCCCGGCCCGTAGCGCCTCGGCCAGCACGAGCATCCCGACCCACGCCCCGCCGGCCAGCGACGGCGCGAGCACCGGCCCCAGCCGGGGTGTCAGCGCGAGCCCGGTCGCGGTGAGCGCGAGCGAGGGCAGCAGCCAGGCCAGCGCGCGCAGTCCGTACCCGGGCAGCGCGAGCGTCGCGAGGCCGTTCAGCCCCAGCACCACGCCCAGGACCGCCACCGTCCGGATCATCAGCAGCCGGAACCCGTGCATCGGCGCGACGACGGCCATCTCGTACGTCGGATCCAGCGCGGGCCCGTACGACAGGGCCACGCCCGCCAGCGGCAGCAGCGGCGCGAGAGCGAGGAACAGCATCGGGAACTCCCCGCTGTGCGCGACATGCCCCGCCCCGACGCTCAGCAGCAGCACGAGGACGACGGCCCCCAGCCACGACCGCCGCAGCACCGGCGCCGCCGCCAGCAGCCGCGCGGTGTGCCCGGCCACCCCCGCCCGCACCAGCAGCGACTCCAGCAGCCCCACCCGGGGTGCGTCGAGCTCGGCGTCGAGCCGCTCCCACCCCGCGTCGAGCGCGACCGGGTCGCTCACCTCGGCGAGCACGCCCCGGCACGCGGCGCAGGCGCCCAGGTGCGCGTCGGCGGACCACAGGGCCGGTGCCGCCAGCTCGCCGCGCGCGTAGGCGCGCAGATCCTCTTCAGGCACGTGCCAGCTCATGCCAACGCCTCCCGCAGCTGCTTGCGGGCCCGCATCGCCCGCGTCTTGACCGTCCCCGGCGGAATCCCCAGCAGCACGGCGGCCTCCCGGGTCGTCAGGCCGTCGATGACGGTCGCCTGCAACACCGCCCGCAGCTCCGGCGACAGCCGGACCAGTGCGCCGGCGAGGTCCCCGTGCTCCACCCCCGCGAGCACGCGCTCCTCCGCCGACACCTCGTCCCGGTGCCGCAGCCGCGCCAGCGCCTGCCGCAGCCGCCCGCGTGCCCCGTCACCGCGCAGCGCGTCCACCAGCCGCCGCGACCCGATGCGCCACAGCCACCCGGCCACATCGCCCTCCTCCCGGTAGCGGGCCTTGCCCCGCCACACCGCGAGGAACGTCTCCTGCACGACGTCGTCGACGACACCCAGGTCGGCGCACCGGCCCCGCAGCCGGGCTCGGAGCCACGGCGCGTACCGCCGGTACAGCTCCTCGAAGGCACGCCGGTCGGCGTCCGCGGCGACGGCCCGCAGCAGCTCCCCGTCGCTTCTCGTTTCGCTCACGTCTCCTCATCGGACCGCCCGGCTCGAACGGTTCACGAAAGCACGCTCGACTTTCGGGCCCGCTACGTCCGGATCGTCCAGCAGGCCGAACAAGCCCTGCGCCCGCCTTCGCCCTCCTGGCCCGCCGTCCCCCTGAACCGGGCCTGGGGGCGATCGCGGGGGCCGTCCACAGCCTGTGGACAGCCCCCGCATGACCCGACCGCCCTCTCCGAGACCCCCGCGAGCCGCCCCCCGCTATCCCACACGTCATGTCTCCGTAACCATCGATTCAGACGAGCTTGCGAGGCTCGGCCAATGACTCCCGCCGTGCCAGAGCCTTCACCGCCCCCAGAGGGGCCTGCGGGGAACGGGACCACTCATGTGACGCCCCCGATCCCGCCCGCGCTTTCCGACGCGCCCGTGATGCTCGCGGCGCGGAAGAATGGGGCCATGAGCCAGCCGAACACCCAGGCCAAGGTCCAGCACGCGCAGCCCTCCGTGGGCTCCATCGCAGCCCACCGCCCGCACACCATCGCGGCGGCCGTCTCCGAACTCGAACCCGACATCGACGCCGACCTCGACGCGTACGAGGAGTCGCCGTACGACGGCCCCCAGCTGCCGCAGGGCCGTTTCCTCGACCGGGAGCGAAGCTGGCTCGCGTTCAACGAACGCGTTCTCGAACTCGCCGAGGACCCGAACACGCCGCTGCTGGAGCGGGCCAACTTCCTCGCGATCTTCGCCAGCAACCTGGACGAGTTCTTCATGGTCCGGGTGGCCGGCCTGAAGCGCCGCATCGCCACCGGCGTGGCCACCCGCTCCGCCTCCGGTCTCCAGCCCCGCGAGGTACTGGAGATGATCTGGGCCCGCTCCCGCGAGATCATGGCCCGGCACGCCGCCTGCTACCACGAGGACGTCGCTCCCGCACTCGCGGAGGAGGGCATCCACCTGGTCCGCTGGAGCGAGCTCCAGGAGAAGGAGCAGGCCCGCCTGTTCACCCTGTTCCGGCACCAGATCTTCCCCGTCCTGACCCCGCTCGCGGTCGACCCGGCCCACCCCTTCCCGTACATCTCCGGCCTGTCCCTGAACCTGGCCGTCGTCGTACGGAACCCGGTCACGGGCCACAAGCACTTCGCCCGCGTCAAGGTGCCGCCGCTGCTGTCCCGCTTCCTGGAGAGCTCCCCGGGCCGCTACGTCCCCATCGAGGACGTCATCGCCGCCCACCTGGAGGAGCTGTTCCCGGGCATGGAGGTGCTGGAGCACCACGCCTTCCGCCTCACCAGGAACGAGGACCTGGAGGTCGAGGAGGACGACGCCGAGAACCTCCTCCAGGCCCTGGAGAAGGAGCTCATGCGGCGCCGCTTCGGGCCGCCGGTGCGCCTGGAGGTCGAGGAGTCCATCGACCGCGAGGTCCTGGACCTGCTGGTGCGCGAGCTGAAGATCAGCGAGGCCGAGGTGTACCCGCTGCCGGGTCCGCTGGACCTCACGGGCCTGTTCCGGATCGCCTCCCTCGACCGGCCCGAGCTGAAGTACCGCAAGTTCGTCGCCGGCACCCACCGCGACCTCGCCGAGGTCGAGTCGGCGTCCGCGCCGGACATCTTCGCCGCCCTGCGCGAGCGGGACGTCCTGCTGCACCACCCGTACGACTCGTTCTCCACCTCCGTCCAGGCCTTCCTGGAGCAGGCCGCCGGCGACCCGGACGTCCTGGCGATCAAGCAGACCCTGTACCGGACCTCGGGCGACTCCCCCATAGTCGACGCCCTCATCGAGGCCGCCGAGACCGGCAAGCAGGTCCTGGTCCTGGTCGAGATCAAGGCCCGCTTCGACGAGCACGCCAACATCAAGTGGGCGCGCAAGCTGGAGGAGGCCGGCTGCCACGTGGTCTACGGCCTGGTCGGCCTGAAGACCCACTGCAAGCTCTCCCTGGTGGTCCGCCAGGAGGGCGAGACGCTCCGCCGCTACAGCCACGTCGGCACCGGCAACTACCACCCGAAGACGGCCCGCCTCTACGAGGACCTCGGCCTGCTCACAGCCGACCCGCAGGTCGGCGCGGACCTCTCGGACCTCTTCAACCGCCTCTCCGGCTACTCCCGCCGCGAGACCTACCGCCGCCTCCTCGTCGCCCCCAAGTCGCTGCGCGACGGCCTGGTGTCGCGGATCACCAAGGAGATCCAGCACCACCGCGCCGGACGGCCCGCGTACGTCCGCATCAAGGTCAACTCGATGGTCGACGAGGCCGTCATCGACGCCTGCTACCGGGCGGCCCAGGCGGGCGTGCCGGTGGACGTGTGGGTGCGCGGCATCTGCGCGCTGCGCCCGGGCGTGGCGGGCCTGTCGGAGAACATCCGGGTCCGCTCCATCCTCGGCCGCTTCCTGGAGCACTCCCGTGTCTTCGCCTTCGGCAACGGCGGCGAGCCCGAGATCTGGTTCGGCAGCGCCGACATGATGCACCGCAACCTCGACCGCCGGATAGAAGCCCTGGTCCGGGTCACCGACCCGGCCCACCGGGCGGCCCTGAACCGGCTGCTGGAGACCGGCGTGTCCGACGCCACCGCCTCCTGGCACCTCGGCCCGGACGGCGACTGGACCCGGCATGCGACCGACGCGGACGGCCAGCCCCTGCGCAACGTCCAGGAGATGCTCATAGACGCCCGGAGGCGCCGGCGTGGCACAGCAACACCTTGACCCGACGGACCCCCTGGCCGGGCCCGCCCCCACCGGGGACACCCTCGCGGGTTACCTGCGGGCCCAGGCCACGGAGTTCCTCCGCGCGCTGCGCCTGCACCGGGAGACGGGTTCCGGGGCGAACGGCTCGGAGGGGTCCGTCGAGGCCGCCCGCGCGCTGCGCCGCTCGGCCCGCCGCATCAGCGCCAGCCTGCACACGTTCCAGCCCCTCCTCGACACGGACTGGTGCGAGGGCATGCGCCCCGAACTGGCCTGGGTCTCGGGCACCCTGGCCATGGAACACGCGTACACGGCCCGCCTGGAACGCCTGCTGAACGCCTTGCACCGCTTGTCGGGTTCCACGGCGCTGCCTGCCCAGGTGGGTGCTGAAGCCGCCCCAGCTGCGGGCAGTCGTGCCGCTGGGGCGGCACCCGTCCCAACGAGAGCGGCACCCCGCGACGCCGGGCTGCGCAACCCCCCGCCCCCAGCACAAGAGCGCGGCAACCTGACAGTCGGAGCAGCAAAGGCAGGCGCCCTACTAGACCGCCAGCTGAACCTCGCCCGCACCCGAGCCCACTCCACCGCCCTCCAAGCCCTCGGCTCCAGCCGCTTCCACGCCATCGCGGACAAGGTCGCCGTCCTGGCCAGCGAGGTCCCACTGAACACATCCGCGGCCACCACAGACCTCCGCCCCCTCGCCACCGCCGCGAAGGACCGCCTCGCCGACGCCGTAACCGCCCTCCCCCTCGTCACCGCGGGCCATCCGTACAACGCCGCCGCGCTCATCCACGGCCTGTCCCCGGACACGGTCCCGCACCCGCAGGACGCCCCATGGCACCAGGTCCGCCTGCTGCTGCGCCTGCACCGCTACGCCCGCGAAGCCGTCAGCGGCCCGAAGGGCAACGCCGTCGTCGACCTGCGCCTGCTCTCCGCAGGCCAGGCCCTGAACCGCCACCGCGACGCCTCGGAGGCGGCGGCAGCGGCGGCCCAGGCGGCCCGTACCCCCCGGATCGCCCCGGCCACGGCCTACGCCCTCGGCGTGCTCCACGCCGACCAGCGGCATGAGGTGGAGGCGGCACGCTTCGCGTTCCAGCAGGCCTGGCAGGAGGAGGAGGCGGCGGCGGCGGAGACGGTGAGCACCCGGTGAGTCCGAGTTCCGGCTCCCCCGAGGACACCACCGTGCAGGCGGCCGGCTGCGTCCTGTGGCGCCGCTCCCCCGTCACCGGCGGGCTGGAACTCTGCCTCGTGCACCGGCCGAAGTACGACGACTGGTCGTGGCCGAAAGGCAAGCTGAAGCGCGGCGAGGAACCGCTCGCCGGCGCCCTGCGCGAGGTTGCGGAGGAGACGGGCTGCCGGGCCGAGCCGGGCGCCGAGCTGCCCACCCAGCGCTATCGGGCGGACGGCCGCCCCAAGCAGGTCCGCTACTGGGCGGCCGAGGCGGTGTCCTGCGCGTTCTCCCCGACGGACGAGGTGGACCGGGTGCTGTGGCTGACACCTTTCGCCGCCCGCGCCCGCCTCACCCAACCCCACGACCGCACCTTGGTCGACGCGCTGCTCGCCGTGCTGAACCCGCCGCAACAGGCCGGAAGACCGGACTGAGCCCCTCCGGTACGGAAAGCGGAACCCGCACGTGCTCTCCCCGTGAGCATTCCGTGACCTAACCACACCGTCGGCAGGGGTTCACCCCTCGTTCATGTCTGGCCATCGGCGCCTTCATCTGATCTGCCTAATTTCGGCCGTACCAGATGCGAGCCGCGCCTGTTGTGCGCGGGCTCGTCCAGCGACACCCAGACTTCGCACGCCGCCGATCAGGACGGCGGCTCCTGGAAGGAACTCAAGTGAAGCTTCAGCGCATGAACCGGCGGGCCCTCGCTCTCGGTGCTCTCGCCGTCTCCGGCGCCCTGGCCCTCACGGCGTGCGGCTCGGACGAGACCGGCAACCCGGGCGGAGGCTCCTCCAACGCCGCCGCGCCGAGCGACATCAAGTGTGACGACGCCTCGGGCCAGGTACTGGCCGACGGCTCCTCCGCGCAGAAGAACGCGGTCGACGCGTGGGTCAAGCAGTTCTCGGCCGCCTGCCAGGTGGAGATCAACTACAAGGCCGGCGGCTCCGGCGCCGGTGTCACCGCGTTCACGCAGGGCCAGGTCCCGTGGGCCGGTTCGGACTCGGCGCTCAAGCCCGACGAGGTCGCCGCCTCCAAGAAGATCTGCTCCGGCGGCCAGGGCATCGACCTGCCGATGGTCGGCGGCCCCATCGCCGTCGGCTACAACGTCCCGGGCGTCGACAAGCTCGTCCTGGACTCGGCGACGATCGCCAAGATCTTCGACAGCAAGATCACCAACTGGAACGACCCGGCGATCGCGAAGCTGAACCCCGACGCGAAGCTGCCCAACCTGAAGATCCAGGCGTTCCACCGCTCGGACGAGTCCGGCACCACGGACAACTTCACCAAGTACCTGATCGCCACCGCCAAGAAGGACTTCCCCTACGAGGGCGGCAAGGCCTGGCAGGCCAAGGGCGGCCAGTCCGCTCCGCAGTCCTCCGGTGTCGCCGCGCAGGTCAAGCAGACCGCCGGCGCGATCGGCTACTTCGAGCTGTCGTACGCCAAGGACGGCATCAAGACCGTCGCCATCGACACCGGCGCCGACAAGCCGGTCGAGGCGACCGTCGACAACGCCACGAAGGCGATCGCGGAGGCCAAGGTCGTCGGCACCGGCAAGGACCTCGCGCTGCAGCTGAACTACGGGACCAAGGCCGACGGCGCCTACCCGATGGTCCTGGTGACGTACGAGATCGTCTGCGACAAGGGCAACAAGGCCGAGACCCTGCCCGCGGTCAAGGCGTTCCTGCGCTACGCGGCCTCGGAGGACGGCCAGAAGATCCTCGCCGAGAACGACTACGCGCCCATGCCCGAAGAGATCATCACCAAGGTTCGCACGACCGTCGAGAGCCTGAGCTGACCTGAGTGCGGTCCGGTCCCCCCAGCGGGACCGGACCGCACCGTCCGGTGCACCGCCGCCAAGGGCCGCACAGCACGTGCGGTTCCGCAGACCGGAGAACCCGATGGACACAACACAGATAGCTGACGCCCCTCCTCCCACGCAGCCACCCACGGCCGAGCAGAAGCGCGCGGCCCGTGGCGCCACCCGGCCCGGAGACCGGATCTTCCTCGGTCTGTCCCGTGGCTCGGGCATCCTGCTGCTGGTGATCATGGCCGCGATCGCGGGCTTCCTCACCTACCGCGCCGTCCTCGCCATCAGCAAGGACGACGGCAACTTCCTGACCACCTTCGAGTGGAACACCGGCGTCAACCCGCCGGTCTTCGGCATCGCGGTCCTGGCCTACGGCACGATCGTCTCCTCGATCATCGCCATGGTCATCGCGGTCCCGGTCTCGGTCGCCATCGCGCTGTTCCTCACGCACTACGCCCCGCGCCGGCTGCGCGGCCCCATCGCCTATGTGATCGACCTGCTGGCCGCCGTGCCGTCCATCGTCTACGGCCTGTGGGGCGCCCTGGTCCTCGTGCCGCACATGAACGGCCTCTTCGGCTGGCTGAACGACTACCTCGGCTGGACCGGCATCTTCTCCTGGCAGGGCGGCGCCGCACGCTCCATGCTCACCGTGGGCATCCTGCTCGCGATCATGATCCTGCCGATCATCACCAACGTGAGCCGCGAGGTCTTCCGCCAGGTCCCGCAGATGCACGAGGAGGCCGCCCTGGCGCTCGGCGCCACCCGCTGGGAAGTGATCCGCATGGCGGTCATCCCCTTCGGCCGCTCCGGTGTCATCTCGGCCTCGATGCTCGGCCTCGGCCGCGCCCTCGGCGAGACGATGGCCGTCGCCACCGTGCTCTCGCCCGACTTCCTGATCCACACCAGCCTGCTCGACCCGGGCGGCGGCACCTTCGCCCAGAACATCGCCAGCAAGTTCAGCGAGGCCACCGAGTTCGGCCGTGACGCGCTGATCGCCTCCGGTCTGGTCCTGTTCGTCATCACCCTGCTGGTCAACGGCGCGGCCCGCGCGATCATCGCCCGCCGCAAGGAGTACTCGGGGGCCAACGCATGAGCACCACACCCTCCCTCGCCGACAAGCGCCCCAGCACCCTGCGCGGCGGCCACCTGCCCAAGTGGGCCCCGTGGGCCATCGCCGCCGGATCCGTCGCCCTCGGACTCGGCGTCAGCGCCGCCGCCGGCCTGCACAGCAGCGTCCAGTGGGCGCTGATCGCCGCGATCGTGTACGTCCTCGGTACGTACGTCATCGCGGCCCGGGTCGAGAACCGCCGCCAGGCCAAGGACCGCGTGGTCACCTCGCTGGTGTGGGTCGCGTTCCTGCTCGCCGTGGTGCCGCTGGCCTCACTGGTGTGGTCGACCGTCAAGCGTGGCCTGAAGGTCTTCGACCTCTACTTCCTGACCCACTCGATGGGCGTGGTCACCGACGCGGAGACGGGCGGCGGCATCTACCACGCCATTCTCGGCACGCTGGAGCAGGTCGGCCTCGCCACGCTGATCGCCGCGCCGATCGGCGTGCTCACCGCGATCTACCTCGTGGAGTACGGGCGCGGCAACCTCGCCCGGGCCGTCACCTTCTTCGTCGACGTCATGACCGGCATCCCGTCGATCGTCGCCGGCCTGTTCATCCTCAGCCTCATGCTGATCTTCGAGATGCAGCCCTTCGGCTTCGCCGGCTCACTCGCCCTGGCGATCCTGATGATGCCGGTCGTCGTCCGCTCCACGGAGGAGATGCTCAAGCTCGTCCCGAACGAGCTGCGCGAAGCCTCCCTCGCGCTCGGCGTGCCCAAGTGGCGCACCATCCTGAAGGTGGTCCTGCCGACCTCGCTCGGCGGCATCACCACCGGCATCATGCTGTCCATCGCCCGCATCGCCGGTGAGACCGCGCCCGTGCTGCTGCTGGTGTTCGGCAGCAAGTTCATCAACGCCAACCCCTTCGAGGGCGCGCAGGCGTCGCTCCCGCTGTACATCTACCAGCAGTACGGATCGGGCGAGGTCACGGCGTACGACCGCGCCTGGGCGGCGTCGCTCACCCTGATCGCGTTCGTGATGATCCTGAACCTGATGGCCCGCGGCATCGCCCGCTGGAAGGCCCCGAAGACCGGTCGCTAAAGCGTCAATTTGCGGCTACCGCCGCGCGGGGCCACAGCGACCCCCAGACTTTCGGAAGTGAAGTAGAGACATGGCCAAGCGAATCGACGTAAGCGGACTGACCGCCTACTACGGCGCCCACAAGGCGATCGAGGACATCTCGATGACCGTCGAGCCGCGCTCGGTGACGGCGTTCATCGGCCCGTCCGGATGCGGCAAGTCGACGTTCCTGCGCACGCTGAACCGTATGCACGAGGTGACGTCCGGCGGCCGGGTCGAGGGCAAGGTGCTCCTCGACGACGAGGACCTCTACGGGTCGGGCATCGACCCGGTGTCGGTGCGCCGCGAGGTCGGCATGGTGTTCCAGCGCCCGAACCCGTTCCCCACGATGTCGATCTTCGACAATGTGGCGGCGGGGCTGCGGCTGAACGGCAACTACAAGAAGAACGAGCTGAGCGACGTCGTCGAGAAGTCGCTCAAGGGCGCCAACCTCTGGAACGAGGTCAAGGACCGCCTGAACAAGCCCGGCTCGGGCCTCTCCGGCGGCCAGCAGCAGCGTCTGTGCATCGCGCGGGCGATCGCGGTGGAGCCGAACGTCCTGCTCATGGACGAGCCCTGCTCGGCCCTGGACCCGATCTCCACCCTCGCCATCGAGGACCTGATCGGCGAACTGAAGGAACGCTTCACGATCGTCATCGTGACGCACAACATGCAGCAGGCGGCGCGCGTCTCCGACCGCACGGCGTTCTTCAACCTGTCGGCGGTCGGCCAGCCCGGCAAGCTCATCGAGATCGACGACACGGAGCGCATCTTCTCCAACCCGTCGATCCAGGCCACGGAGGACTACATCTCCGGCCGCTTCGGCTGAGCCGACCCTCGCCGAGACCCCTCGCGGTGCTGCATGGCGGTGCCACCGCGAGGCCGAAAAGGGCCCGCCCCTCTCCCAGGGGCGGGCCCGTTCGCGTACTCACCCAGCTGCGGGCGCCGGCCCCGCTTAGCTGCGGGCGCCGGTCCCGCTTAGCTGCGGGCGCCGGTCCCGCTTAGCTGCGGGCGCCGGTCCCGCTTAGCTGCGGGCAGTCGTGCCGCTTGGGGCGGCACGGGTGGGCGCAGCGGCACCTCGCCGCGCCGAGCTGCGCAACGCCCCGGCCTGAGCAACAACGCCCAGCACCACCTACAGAAACGCCAGATTCACGACCCAGAACGAAACCGCAGCCACCAACGCCGCAGCCGGCATCGTGATGAACCACCCCAGGATGATGTTCTTGGCAACCCCCCAGCGCACGGCATTCACGCGCTTGGTCGCCCCGACCCCCATGATCGCCGACGTGATGACATGCGTCGTCGAAATCGGCGCCTTGAACAGGAACGCCGTGGTGAACATGATCGACGCCCCCGTCGTCTCCGCCGCGAACCCCTGCGGCGGATCCAGCTCGATGATCTTCCGCCCCAGCGTCCGCATGATCCGCCACCCACCGGCATACGTACCCAGTGACAGCATCACCGCACAGGCGATCTTCACCCACACCGGAATCGGATCGCCGTAGTCCTCGACATCGGCGATGACGAGCGCCATCACCACGATGCCCATCGTCTTCTGCGCGTCCTGAAGACCGTGCCCCAGCGCCATCCCGGCCGCCGAGACGGTCTGCGCGATGCGGAACCCGCGCTTTGCCTTGTGCGGGTTCGCCTTCCGGAATATCCACATGATCGCGGTCATCACGAGATAGCCGGCCAGCAGACCGACCACCGGGGAGATGAACATGGGGATGACGACCTTCTCCAGCACCCCGTGCCAATAGACCGTCGTCCCACCGGCGAGCGCCGCCCCCACCATGCCGCCGAACAGCGCGTGCGAGGAGGAAGAGGGGAGTCCGAAGTACCAGGTGATGAGGTTCCAGACGATCGCCCCCACCAGCGCGGCGAAGAGGATGCCCATCCCCTTCGACCCGGTCGGTGTCTGGATCAGCCCCTCGCTGACGGTCTTGGCGACCCCGGAGCCCATGAACGCACCGGCGAGGTTCATCACCGCGGCCATGGCCAGCGCGGCCTTCGGCGTCAGCGCCCGCGTCGACACGGACGTGGCGATCGCGTTCGCCGAGTCGTGGAAACCGTTGGTGTACGTGAAGAAGAGCGCGACCGCGATGGTCACGACCAGAGCAAAGGTGTCCATGAAGAGGTCAGGACTCCTTGACGGCGATGGTCTCCACCGTGTTCGCCACGTGCTCGAACGCGTCCGCCGCTTCCTCCAGCACGTCCACGATCTGCTTCAGCTTGAGGACCTCCATGGCGTCGTACTTGCCGTTGAAGAGGTGCGCGAGCAGCTTGCGGTGGATCTGGTCGGCCTGGTTCTCCAGCCGGTTGACCTCGATCCAGTACTCGGTGAGGTTCTCCATCGTCCGCAGGTGCGGCATCGCCTCGGCCGTCAGTTCGGCCGCGCGCGCCAGTACCTCGATCTGCTGGTCGACGCCCTTGGGCAGTTCCTCGACGTTGTAGAGGACGACCAGGTCGACGGCCTCCTCCATGAAGTCCATGATGTCGTCGAGGGACGAGGCGAGGGAGTAGATGTCCTCGCGGTCGAACGGCGTGATGAACGAGGAGTTCAGCTGGTGAAAGATCGCGTGCGTGGCGTCGTCACCTGCGTGTTCCGCTGCCCGCATACGCTCTGCGATCTCGGCCCGGGCGGAAGCGTCCGCCCCGAGCAGTTCCATCAGGAGTTTCGAGCCCGTGACGATGTTGTCCGCGGATGCGGCGAACATGTCGTAGAAGCTCGTCTCCCTGGGGGTCAGACGAAAGCGCACGTGGGGTCCTCGGCTTGCTTCGGTTTCGGTCAGGCTGATGCTAGGCGCATCATTCGGCCACGGCTATCGGGCCGCCCACCAGTGTCGCCCATCAGGCACAGTGATGAGCACGGGGGCGGTCCAAGGGCCGTATACCCCGCAAAGTTCGGTACCATATACCCACTAGGGGTATATCTCGGCGCACAGCCCACATATGTCGGCGCACAGGCCACCAGGAGGACGCGATGACGGACGTGACCGACGTTACGAATGCCGGGGATGTCGCGGATGTCACCGCCGGAGCGGATGCCGTGACCGACCACGACCGGGGCGTGCACGGCTACCACAAGCAGAAGGACGAGCACCTCAAGCGTCTGCGGCGCATCGAGGGGCAGATCCGCGGCCTGCAGCGGATGGTCGACGAGGACGTCTACTGCATCGACATACTCACCCAGGTCTCCGCCTCCACCAAGGCCCTGCAGTCCTTCGCCCTGCAACTGCTGGAGGAGCACCTGCGCCACTGCGTCGCCGACGCCGCGAGCAAGGGCGGCGACGAGATCGACGCGAAGGTGAAGGAGGCGACCCAGGCGATCGCCCGCATGCTGCGGACCTGAGCCGGGCTCCTCCCTGTTCAGCGCCTGGAGGCGTCGCGCTCCTCGGCCACTTTCAGCACCTCGTCGATGCTCTCCAGGCTGAGCCGCTCCTCGTCGGCGGCCGAGGCCGCGATGATCAGCTCTCCGCACAGCTCGATCTCGGCGAGGGCCACGTGGTCCTGAACTGCCGTACCGCCGACCGGAGCCACGTGCATCACCTCGTCTCTGCCGTTACCGACTTCCTAGAGTAGGGAGCGGCCTACACACCGCGCATGGCACGGACGGGCTAGTTCGCGCCGGTCACTCCTCGGCGATCTTGCCCGCGTAGATGTCGTCGGTGTCCGGCAGCCGTACGCGCACCGAGGCCCCGAAATCGTAGAGCAACGTGGTCGAGGCGACGGCCACGGGGCTCTTCTGCCCGCCCACGAAACTGAACCGGTGCCGCACCTTGCGGATCCGTCCCTCGTCGTCGAGGTAGACGTCGAACGGCACTTCGGCCGTGGCGAACCCTTTCGCCGCCGCGCTCAGGGACGCCTTGTTGCCGTCGGAGGCCTTCTTCGCGGCGGCGCCGAGATCCGCCGTGCCCCGGTAGTGCCGCACCCCGGTGCCCGCGACCTCGGTCCGGCCCACGAACGTCGCCGCCCGCGTCCCGCGCAGCACCTCGGCCGCCGTGAACGGATCGGTGGCCCCGCCCGTGACGAGGTTCCCGTCGGACAGGGTCCGCGTCTCCACCCGCACCCACTTGTCCGGGGGCACACCGGCGCCCCGGTTCTTCATGAAGAGCGCCCCCGGCGCGAGCAGTTCGGTGATGGGCCGGCGTTCGGCGGCCCCCGCGGGATCCTGCGGCAGAAGCACCTTCAGCCGCCCCATCCGCTGCCGGTAGTCGTAGACGCCCGCGCCCCGGATGGTCACCCGGGTCCCGCCGGCGGCCATCTCCATCGACGTACGGGCCTTCGAACTCCCCGCCTCCACCAGCCGGTCCGCGGCCCGGTGCAGCACCACGACCGCGTCCCCGCCAGGGGCGTCACCGGCCACCGCGTCACCGCCCGCGCACCCTCCGGCTCCCAGCCCCACCCCGGCCATGACCCCGGCCGCGACGACCGCCGCACCCGTCCGCCCGCGCCGCCGTTCCCGCTGCCGCCCAGTCATCGCCTGCCTACCCCCAGCCGGTACGTCCGTCACGGGCCCCCTTGTTGTTCCGGTTAACGACCGGTATGTGCCCCCGTCACGCGAGCCCGCGGCAGCCGGCATACGAAGCCTTTACCCGCGCTGGGTAACGTGGTCGCCGTGGCGCAGCAGGACGGGCTGGAAGCTCCCCCCAACCTCCCGGAACACCGCACGACGACACAGGACAAGGGCCGCTTCTGCATGGCCCGCTGCACCTGCGGCTGGTACGGCCCGGCCAGACGAGCGAGAAGCCAGGCGCGCACGGACGCGGAGAACCACCGGGCCGGCTGACGCGGTCGTCACCGGGCGACGGGCTCCGTATGGAACCCTCGCCCTCACCACCCCGTCTCCCACGACGGAACCACCGGGAGGCCCCATGGAACGGCGTACATTCCTCGCAGTCGGCACGGCGGGCATCGCCGCGGCCGCCACCCCCCTCACCGCCGCCTGCACACCATCGGACACGCGCGCCAGGACCACGGCCACCGCCAGAACCGCCGCCACGAAGAGCACCGCCGCCGACTGGTCCGCCCTCGCGCGCGACCTCGACGGGCCCCTCATCCGCCCCGGCGACACCGACTGGAAGACGGCCCGGCAGCTCTACAACACCCGTTTCGACACGCTCAAGCCCGCCGCGGTCGCGTACGTGTCCCACCCGGACGACATCCGCACCGCGCTGGCCTACGCCCGCGGCCACGCCCTGCGCGTGGCGATCCGCAACGGCGGCCACTCCTACGTCGGCTGGTCCTCCGGCGACGGCCGTCTGATCATCGACGTCTCGAAGCTCAACCGCGTCCGGGCCTCCGGCAACACGGCGGTGGTCGGCGCCGGCGCCAAACTCATCGACGTCTACCGCGCGCTGGCCGCGAAGGGCGTCACGATCCCCGCCGGCTCCTGCCCCACCGTCGGCGTCTCCGGCCTCACCCTCGGCGGCGGACACGGCGTGGTCTCCCGCGCCTACGGCCTGACCTGCGACAGCCTCACCCGGGCCACCCTGATCACCGCGGACGGCAAGCAGCTCACCGCCGACGCACGCGAGCACAAGGACCTCTTCTGGGCCCTGCGCGGCGCCGGCAACGGCAACTTCGGCGTGGTGACGGAACTGCACTTCAAGACCCACCCGGCCCCGCAGGGCGTGTCGGCGTACCTGTCCTGGCCGGGGTCGAAGGCGGCCGCGGTGGTGAAGGCCTGGCAGGAGTGGGGCCCCTCACAGCCCGACGAGATCTGGTCCTCCCTCCACCTGGCGAACGCCGCCGGCGGCAACCCGACCGTCTCCGTCGCGGCCTTCTCCCTCGGCACGTACGGCGAGCTGAAGAACGCGGTCGACCGCCTCGCCGACCGCGTCGGCGCCCCGGCGAGCAGCGTCTCCCTGCGGCGCCGCTCGTACGAGGAGTCGATGGAGGTGTACGCCGGCTGCTCCTCGTTCCCGACGGACGCCCAGTGCCATCTGCCCGGCTCGACCCCGGGCCGTTCCCCGAAGGGCGCGCTGGGCCGCGAGACGTACGCCGCGGCGTCGGACTTCTTCGACCGCTCCCTGTCCGCGGCCGGCATCCGCACCCTGCTGTCCCAGATCAGGTCGGTACGCGGCGGCACGGGCAGCATCGCCCTCACGGCCCTCGGCGGAGCGGTGAACCGGGTCTCCCCGACCTCCACGGCCTTCGTCCACCGCCGCTCCCGCATGCTGGCCCAGTACATCGCCGCCTGGCGCCCGGGCACGACGGGCACCACGGCCCGCGACTGGCTGGCCTCCGCCCACAAGTCCATGCGCCCGTACGCCTCAGGAGCGGCCTACCAGAACTACACGGACCCGACCCTGACCAACTGGCGCAAGGCGTACTACGGCGACGCGGCCCCCCGCCTGACCAAACTGAAGAACGAATACGACCCGAACCGCTTCTTCACGTATCCCCAGGCGCTGTAAGCCGAACTGCGGACGCCCGCGCCGCTGAACTGCGGGCAGTCGTGCCGCTAGGGGCGGCACGGGTGGGCGCAGCGGCACCCCGCTACGCCGGGCTGCGCAACGCCCCGCCCCCAGCCCCAACGCCGAGAACTACGCAGCAAGGTCCCGCTCGGACGCCCCGGCCCCGGCCCGCTCACTCCGCGCCCCGGGAACCACCGCATCAGCCCCGTCCCCAACACCCCCGCGCCCACGAGCCCGCACCAGCCACCCCACCCGAGGCGACCGCTCAACCGCCCGCACAACCGGCGTCAACAGCGCCATCGCCACCGGCGACAACAGCAACGCCACAGCCGTCCCCAGCGCGAACCCACCCACGACATCCGTCGGGTAGTGCACACCCATGTAGACGCGAATGAACCCGCCGAACACCGCCAGCACCAACGCGACCAGCCCGAACTTCCGGTTCGCCACGAACAGTCCGACCGCCATCGCCATCACGATCGTCGCGTGGTCACTCACGAACGAGTAGTCGTTCTTGCCGCTGACGAGCACCTCGAGCCCTTGATGGTCGAGGAACGGCCGGGGCCGCTCCACGAACCCCCGTATCGGCACGTTGACCAGCACGGCGACACCCGCCGCGAGCGGCGCCCAGACCAGCGCCGCGACGGAGGACGCCGCGTCCTCTTCGCCCCGGCGCCGCACGGACCACCAGCACCAGACCACGAGCAGGACGATGGCGAGCAGCAACCCGTACTCGCCGACGAACTCCATGACCCGGTCGAACCACGGCGGCGCGTCCTTGGCCAGGCCATTGATGTCATAGAGCAGGTCGACGTCGGGGTTCGACCCGGATGCGGCGAGTCCAGCCATGATGCTGCGGCCCCTTCGTCGTCTCTCCCGGCGCACCTGAGTGTGCGCCGTTCCTGCCACCCCCGTGGTTGTAGATCCGCTTCCGCTGCACGCGTCCCTGACACGTGCCGACTCACGTCCGCTCGGCTACGTCACCAGGAACGCATGGTCCCCGTCGATACGTTCCACACTCCACCGAATGATCACGCAGACGTTATCGAAGAGAGACACGTCTTCGCAGCTCAGGGGGTGGGTTCACGCTCGGCTCACACCGTCGTGGGCAGTGCTTTCGCGCCATCTTCGGTGACCCGGGTCGCCCCGAAGTAGTCGGGAGTGTCGATCGGGTCGAACCGGATCACCGCACCCGTTCGCGGCGCGTCGATCATGTACCCACCTCCGACATAAATGCCGACATGCCGGATGGCACGCGAATTGGTGAGGTCGTCCGAGAAGAACACGAGGTCGCCGGGGAGCAGTTCGTCCCGTGCGGGGTGCGGCCCGGCGTTGTACTGGTCGTTGGCGACGCGCGGCAGCTTGATGCCGACGGTCTCGTAGGCGGCCTGGGTCAGTCCCGAACAGTCGAAGCGTCCGCCCTGCTCAGCGGTGCCGGTGCCGCCCCACAGGTAGGGCGTGCCCAGCTTCTTCTGCGCGTACTCGATCGCGCCGGCGGCCTGCTCGGAGGGGTCGACCCGCCCGACGGGCGCCGCGAAGCTCTCCGAGAGCGTCGTGATCCTCTTCACGTAGTTCCGGGTCTCGGTGTACGGCGGCACGCCCCCGTACTTGATCACCGCGTATGCCCCCGCGTTGTACGCGGCCAGCATGTTTTCAGTCAGGTTCCCGCCCACCTTCTTCACGTACGACGCGAGTTCGCAGTCGTACGAGGCGGCGGAGGGAATCGCGTCCTTCGGGTCCCACACGTCCCGGTCGCCGTCCCCGTCGCCGTCGATGCCGTGGGAGGCCCAGGTGCCGGGGATGAACTGCGCTATGCCCTGGGCGGCCGCGTGGCTCTGCGCCCTCGGGTTGAACCCGCTCTCCTGGTAGAGCTGGGCGGCGAGCAGGGCCGGGCTGATGGCGGGGCAGAGGTTGCCCCACTTCTTCACGAGGTCCGCGTACGCGGCGGGCACCGCCCCCTTGGCCAGCGCCTTCGCCCCACCGCCGGCCCCGTTGACCAGGTTCCCGGCGACGATGTAGACCCCGACGACGAGCAGCATCACGAAGGCCAGGGCGGAGCTGATCGCAACACTCGCCACGATCCATGCCTTACGCACCGTCAACCGCCCCTCGCCGGCCAGGAGTCCGTCGCCTGGTCAGTGTAGAGGCGGCCGCCGTACGCCGGAATGATCACGGGGAGGAGAGTCGGGGCGGAAGGAGGACAACCGACAGCACGGGTCCGCACGCCGGGGGCACCCGGCGCACGGCCCCGTCACAGGTCACGCGTCACGGGTCACACGTCACGGGTCACGCGTCACCGCCCGCCGCCTCCCGGTACAGCCGCTCCGCCTCCGCACGGAGCACCACGCTGTAGGAGACGTCGGGGGTCGTCCCGCCGTCGTCATGGCCGCCGAGGACCCCCACGACCTGCCCGTCCCCGTTCACCCAAGGACTCCCACTGGTGCCGCCGGCGAACCCCGGGCAGACGATGCGCTGCTGGGTGGAACTGTGCGCGGTCGGCTTGTTGGTACAGCTGACGGGCGTCTCGCGGGAGTCGGGGTATCCGGTGAGGGTCACGGCGGTCGCCCCGGTGGCCGTACCGGCGGCGAACCGGTACCCGCCGACGACATCCTCGACCCCCTCCCCGCCCCGCGGCGCGACCACGGCGAACGCCACGTCACTGTCCTCCCGCCGCCCCTCGACCCACCCACGGGGCATGAACCGCCGCGTCACCTTCCACACCCCGTACGGCGCACGGCCGTCGCGGTACCCGGGCACGAACACGAGCGCCCCGCGCCCGTCCAGGCAGTGCGCCGCGGTGACGAGGAGATCGCGGTACGGCGCCCGCACCACGGACGCGGTGCAGAAGTGCGCACCGCCCGGCCGGGCAGCCCGCCCGGCGGGTACGAACACCCCGACCCGCCCACTCCCCGCACCCCGCGCCCCCGCGGCGACGGTCACCCCGAAGGGCCCGGCCCCGTCATCGGCCACCGCACCGGACGCGGAGACGAGAGCGACCAGGACCACGACAAGGGAGAGGACGCGCTTCATCGGCGCCACTGTGTCCGACGAAGGTGAGAAAAACGTCAGACGTCTTCCCCATACCGCCGGGTCACACCAGTGAGCGCCGTACACCCCGGGCAGGGCGTCGGCCGACGCGGTCTCGCGGGCCGTGAGCGATAGTTCGACGATGATGTGCGTGCCCTAGCCCGGCACCGCGTCGACGACCGACGCGGCCCCGGTCCACGAGCCGGTGCAGGGTGAGCGCGTCCGCCGCGAGCCCTCCGGGCCCGTCCTCTCCGCTGTATCTGGTGAGTGGGACGAGACGTTCTTCGAGGCGGGCGAAGGCCTTTCCGCTCGTTCTCCTCCGCGATCTCACGCAGATTCCCCGAACGGGGACGCAGTCGGGGCCGGGCGCCTGGTGACACGGACATGGCTCGTTGCGCGAGCGGATTCACAAAGTCCTACGAGATGTGCGGGGACGCGCTGGCGGACTTCTGGCCGAAGCTGGAGCGCGCCCAGTCACTCGCCGATCTGGCTCTGGTCAAGGGCCGTGAGGCCCGGGACAACCTCTCCTCCGCCCAGTCCCGCCTCGCCTCGGCGGACTCGTGGGTGACGCGGGCAGGCAAGGAGGCGGACAAGTACAAGGACGACCCGACCGGCGGGAAGTCCGACGCGGACAAGCCGGACGAGGCCAAAGTCCGCGCCGCCACCCGTAATGTGCAGCACGCCAAGTCGGCCCAGTCCAAGGCCCAGTCGGATGTCTCCGGTGCCCAGGACGCCCTGGCTGCCGCCAAGAAGATGGCCGAGGACGCGTGCTACGACTTTTTAGGAGCAAGACTCAGGTGACGCACTACAAAGATCTTTGCCCATACAATCATTTTCCGGACTCGATTCCCGACGGTGTGCAGGCCCTCAACGTGGGCTGGCTGGACGAAAGCGGGGACTATGCCCAAGCAATCCCTTCCAATGAATTCTTGGACTGCCTCCAGGAATTGGTTCGTGACGCCAGGCAGATGAAGACGAGGGGCTGGCACAGGTGCCAGCTTCAGCACGACACCGAGGTGGAGTACCCGCTCGCCATTGACGTCTCGGGAACAAGGGTGACACTGGGCGGGGCCGAGATCCGTGTCATCGCCGACTCCGGCGAATGGCTCATTGCTCCGGACCTCATCTATCACTTTGTGGCGGATCACCACTATCTACCACCAGAGACATTTGTTGGCGCTGTCATGGCTCGGCGGACTGCTCCTGCAACAAACCACCGCGAGTGAACAGAGCCGATACTGCGGACTCAACGCCTTGCGGGGATGAGCATGCCGATTGATTCCGCAGCACCTCGCGTCACCGAAGGCGGCACCACTGTGCATCTGCCCCGTGTCCCTGGTCAGCGATTGACCGCTTGGATCTCCTGGACGACGACGTCCTGACCAGCGCCGAACGTACCGTTCGGAAGGTCGCCGTCCTGGCCCGTCGTACTCGTCCAGCTGATCTTCCAGGCGATGGTCGCCTGAAGCTTGTACGAACCGTCCCCCGAGGAGCGCAGGTACCTCACACCGCACGGAGGAGTCTCGTCGGCCTTGCCCTTGGCATAGGGTTCGCCGATCTGTCCGTCACGGATGCCGCACTCGCCGGAGGCCGGGTAGGTGACCGCGTCCTCCGCGCCCGGGGCGATCTTCAGCGAAATCGGCTCCGCAGTGGTCGTCGAGCTGAGCCCGAGCAGCGGAACGGAAGCCGTGACCGACACCGGCTTGAAATCCGCCGCGTTCAACCACACCCAGGTCGGCAGATTCACCTTCGTGGTGCCCTCCGGGGCGAGGTCGACCTTGGTCGACGGCACGCGGATCTCGTTGTAGGCAAGATGGGCGAGCATCTCGGAGGAGATGGCCTGAGGAGCATCGGCCGGCGGCGCGTCACCCTTGTCGACCCAGAAGGGCATCTTGTCGCAGTCCTGGGCGGCGGGGTCCGCCTCCCGGCCCTCAGTGGTGTACGCGTCCCACCAGTAGCCCTCGTCCCCCTTGTCCTTGTTGAAGTCCTTGTAGGGCTCACCGTTGACGAAGTAGTTCCGGGTTTTCAGAGACCACTCGGGACTGGGCGCGCTACTGGACCACACCTGCCGCATCTGCGCCTCAAGCTCCTTGGCCGTGTACTTCGGCGCGTAGTAGCAGGCGGGAGGTGTCCAAGACGTCGTTGACGTGACTGCGCCGGCCGAGTTGCCGCTGCCGTTCTTCGAGCGGTCGAAGACAACCACGCCCGCACCGGCCGAGATGGTGTCGCCGTCAACCTTGGCCGATGTGTCGGAGTCGACTTCGGTTACGGAAGGAGCGGGCCCTGGCGTTGCCGATGCGGCATTCGGAAAGCCCGCCACGACCAGGGCCAGAAGGGCAATGCCACCGGTCCGCGGTAATGTGATCAGCCGCCGCACCGCTCGTGCCCCCTCTTGGTGGTCAGGCCGGTGGTTACCCACACGCCCTCACCGTTCTCTTCCAAGCGAGTGTTGTAGAGCACGTAGGGGCTGTCGCTGGCAGGCGTCTTGTCCACCTTCCCGGTCTCGCGGTCCTTGTTGTACGCCTTGCTGTCGTCCGCGCAGTAGATGACAACAGCCGTCTTCTTGTCGCGAAGCGTCACCTGCGGATCGAAATAGCGGATGGTTCCGGTCCACGTGATGTTGGCGTCAAGCCAAGCCTGCACCCACTTGACTTCGCTGATCAGCGCATCGTCTTGGTAGTAGAAGGCGAGCGCCTTCGACTTTGTATCGCCACGCGCGATCGCGTCGTCAACAGAGCCGAGTGCTCGCTCCGCGTCAGCCAGAGCCGCGTCCTTGGTGACGTCCCCCGTCTTCCACCCTTCGAAGACAGTGTTCATGTCGTTGGGCAACGTGACGCCCGGCCGGTCGACGGCGTCCGATGCGACGGCACTCGGCGAAGCGGAGGTTGAGGAGTCGCCTGCATCCGCCCCGGCAATCTTGTCGTTGCTCTTGGAACTGTCACCGCCACTCCCGCAGGCGGAAAGAGTCAAGGCCGCGACAGCAGTCAGCACGACGGCTGCGGGCAGAGTGGGACGGCGCTTCACGGATGGCTCCCGGTGGGGCGAGGATCGCACGAATGCGCCAACGCTATCGACGGCTCAGGAGTCACACCAGTTGCGTTTTCGTCATGCACACCCCTTCCAACCCGGGCGAATCCTCACAGAGCCGCCGCTTGCAGCAGTACCCGTATCGACTTCTGACGGCGGTGTTGATCGACAGAGGCAACGACACCGGGGCACCGCTGTGAAGCCGCTGTCGGGGATTCACAGCGGGGAACATCTCCTACGGGTGACAGAGCCGCCTTGGGGCGCTTGCTCCCTGGGGCACTGCTCTTCCCCGGAGGGCCTCGCCACCTTCGCTGGCCGACGCCCCGACGTCGTGACAGGCCGTCACTGAAAAGGGCCATCCGACGCCGTTGGGGTCACGGGCACGACAGGAGGACGGCCCAGGGGGCCCGTTCGCCGCGCCAGGTACCCTTCACCCGGAGAACACCGGGACGACCGCTCACCCGACCGACCGTCAGAAACGGCCCGGAAAGGTGATGCAGGCCGTAGAAGGGCACAACGACGGAACCTCACGACAGGTTTCGCTCAGGCCTCATTGCCCGGCGTGACACGCCGTGATACACAGAGTGACCATACGATCCTTCGTACACCGTCCGTCGCCTCCCCTAGGGGCCGGCGCGGAACGGTGGCAAGGTATTCGTACGAAACCCGCCAATCAATGACGCCAAGTCGACATCCGGCAGCGTCATTGTCGGCGAGAATGAGGCCTGACCTCTGCACGACCGCAGAGGATGCGGAACTACCCACCAGGGGCGGTGACTTACATGCTCTTTGCGGCCGACAAGGGAGACATCAACACGATCATCGGCGGGATCGCTCCGGACTGGGGCCCCTTCGGCAGCCTGGGCAACGAGGCCAAGGTGATGATCGAGGTCGTGATGGCGGTGGCCATCCTGCTCTGCCTCGGCATCGCCATCTGGGGCGCCGCCAAGCAGCGCATCGGTGCCACCGCCCTGCGGGACACCTTCAGCGCGGAGCAGGGCAAGGGCCTCATCATCGCGGGGCTCACCGGAGTCTTCATCATCGGCTCACTCGGCACGCTCTTCACGATCGTGTACGGCATGGCCGTGTAGGCCGGGCCCCACCCGCCCCGGCCGGGCACGCCCGGCTCCCCCTCCATCCCACCCGCCCGTCGTGCCCACCGGCGAAGGTTGCGTTTCCCTGATGTCGAGTCACCACACCGCGCCCGCGCGGGAACCAGCACGGCTACCGTCGTACGAGGAGTACGAGCGGTACGACGTCGAGGGGGCGTACGCGGCATGAGTCTCGGTGACGAGCACGAGGCCTCCGGCGGCTATGGCGGCACGGGCCAGACCCGCACCCGCCTGCCCGACACCGGAGCCGACCCCTACGGCACCCCCCGCCGCCCCCGCTCGTCGTCCCGCAGCCTGGTCACGGTGGTCGGCGTAGTGGTCCTCCTCATCGCCGCGATCGCCTTCGCGAACAGGGGCGACGACGGCTCCTCATCAGCAGACACCAACGCCGACAAGCCGGAGACGGCGGCCACGGCCCCCTCCGGCCAACGCCCCGTCCGGTCCAAGTCGGCAGCCGGCATCCCGTCGGGCTTCGCCCAGGACCAGGAGGGGGCGGAGAGCGCGGCGGCGAACTATGCGGTGGCGCTCGGCTCCGCCGAGATGTTCTCCAAGGCGAAGAGGGACACGATCCTGCAATCGATCATCGCCCCCTCCCGGGTGGCGGAGTTCGAGGCCACCCTGGACAGGGCTTACACGCCGGAATTCAACAAGAACGTCGGCTTGAACGAAGACGGCTCGACACCACGGGGCTACACGTTCGTGTCCCGCACCAGTCCGATCGGCACAAAGGTCACCGAAGCATCCCACGAGAGCGCAACGGTGGAAGTCTGGTGCAGCGGTCTCCTGGGCCTTGCGGGCGAGAACTCCACCACCCCGGTCACGAACAGCTGGTTCACCATCACCATGAAACTCGAGTGGACCAGCGGTGACTGGAAGATCGTGACTCACTCTCAGAAGGATGGCCCGGCGCCCGTTCCCGGCGACGACAGAGCCTCCAGCGCCGACGAGATGGCAAAGGCAGTCGAGGAGTACGGAGGGTTCTCTTATGCCCGTTAACCATCGCGTACTCAAGCTGACCGGTGTCGTCGCAGCCGTGCAGACTGCTGCGGTCCTCTTGGCCACGCGTGCCTTCGCGGCACCCACGCCGTCGCCCACCCCCAGTGACGACCCCTGTGACCTGATCCACGGCCCCGCCAAGGACTACTGCGAACGAAGCGGCGGTGCCAACCGATCCGGCGGCACCTCCCGCCTAGACCCCACCTCCACCCTCGACCCCCTCTCCTCCCTCGCCAAGGGCTGTGCCGACGCCGCCTCCTGGACCGTCGACAAGCTCAGCGACGCCGTGAAGGAGACGGCGAACGTCGACTTCACGAACCCTAAGTTCCTCCAGCAGTACGCCGTCGTCTTCGCCGCGTCGACCATCCTCACGCTCCTGCTCTGGCTCCTGGCCGTCGCCAAGCGAGCCGTCCGCGGCGTGCCCCTGACCACCGCCCTCTCCGAGGCCATCGGATTCCTGTGGCTCACGGTGCTGGCCTCCG
Organism: Streptomyces sp. NPDC016851; assembly: GCF_055562795.1. NCBI lineage: Bacteria > Bacillati > Actinomycetota > Actinomycetes > Kitasatosporales > Streptomycetaceae > Streptomyces > Streptomyces sp. NPDC016851. Next base: position 9,889 of record NZ_JBVHEP010000021.1, on the reverse strand, counting down.
CCTTCACCCCCCTGATCCTCTACACGGTCGTATCGGCCACCGACGGCGTCACCGAGGTCCTCGCCAAAGCCACCGGCGACCAGACCGACGCCTTCTTCGGCACGTTCTCCGAGGCCCTCAAGAAGGGCGAGGACATCGGCGGCGGCCCGATCATGCTGATCGTCGTCTCCCTGGTCAGCATCCTCGCCGCCGGAGTGCTGTGGCTGGAGCTCGTCATCCGGGCGGCGCTCCTCTACGTCGGCGCCCTCCTCGGCACCGTCGTCTACGCCGGCCTCGTCGACAAGAACCTCTGGGGCCACGTCCGCCGCTGGGCGGGCATCATGATCGCGGTCATTCTCATCAAGCCGGTCATCGTCATCGTCCTCGGCCTCGCCGGCGCGCTCTCCGCCGACGACGGCCCCGACGCCTTCTCCGCCGTCGTCTCCGGCCTCGCCATCATCCTGCTCGCCATCTTCGCCAGCGCGATGATCTACCGCTTCGTCCCCGGCTTCGGCGACGAGATCGCCGGCTCCCGCAACAACCGCATCATGCAGGGCGCCGAGGGCAAGGCCGCGGCCGTCATCAGCTCCCCAGCCTCCCTGGTCGCGCAGGGCATCAAAACCCACAGCACCCGCGCCGACAACAACGGCGGAGGCAGCCAGTCCTCCGCCCCCCGCCCCAGCAACCCCGCCTCCGGCGGCGTCGCCGCGCACAGCGCGCGCCCCTCGAACGGCGGCGGCGGATCTGTCCCCTCCGCCGCACCCGCACCCCGTTCGAGCAGCCCCGTCAACACCCCCCACGCCAGCAGCACCCGCAACAGCAGTACCAACCGCACGGGAGGTGAAGGGCGTTGACGACCGAGTCCCACGTGTCCCATCCGGTCACGCCCCGCCGTACGTATCTGATCGGCCGCGCCCGGCCGAACGCGATCATCGGCCGCAACCGCGAGACCGGCGAGATCGCCCTGATCGTCGTCGGCGCGTTCCTCGGCATGATGTGCGGGCTCCTCGTCCCCGTGCTGTCCCTGCGCATCGTGCTGCTCGCCGGATTCCCGATGCTGGCGCTGTCCGCCGTGTACGTGCCGTACAAGCACCGCACGTTCTACAAGTGGTTCGAGATCAACCGCAGCTACAAGCGCACCCTGAAGCAGGGCGCCACCTACCGGTCCTCCGTCATCGAGGCCGGGACGCGGATCGACGGGCGGGAGATCGAGGTCGGACCGCCCCCGGGCATCGGCCGCATCACCTGGCTGGCCGCCCCCTTCGGCCCCGACGAGATCGCCGTCCTGCTGCACGCCGACCGCAAGACCGTCACCGCGGCCATCGAGATCGAGGGCCCCGGCGTCGGCCTGCGCGACTCCGAGGACCAGGAAGCCCTCGTCGACCGCTTCGGCACCCTGCTCAAGCACGTGGCCAACGGCGACGGCTTCGTCACCCGCCTCCAGATGCTCGCCCGCACCCTCCCCGCCGACCCGGACGCCCACGCCAAGGACGTCGCCGTCCGCGGTGACGACAAGGCACCGCCGTGGCTCCAGCAGTCGTACGACCAGCTCCAGTCGATGGTGTCCACCAGCAGCGAGCAGCACCGCGCCTACCTCGTCGCCTGCATGCACTACACCCGCGACCTCGCCGCCGAGGCCAACGCCATGGCCCGGGCCGCCCGCGCCCACGGCGGCAAGGTCGACCGGGACGCCGGACTCGCCGTCGTCATGGCCCGCGAGCTCACCGACATCTGCTCGCGCCTGCAGGAGGCCGACATCCGCGTACGGCAGCCGCTCGGCCAGAGCAGACTGTCCTCGCTGATCCACTCCATGTACGACCCGGACCACCCGATCGACCACATCCAGGCCATGACGAAACGTAATGCCTGGCCGGCCGAGCTGGACGCCATGGAGCCCACCTACCTCCAGGCCAAGACCCGCGAGTCCTCCACCCGCGCCCCCTGGTGCCACGCCACGGCCTGGGTGAAGGAGTGGCCGATGACCCCCGTCGGCGTCAACTTCCTCGCCCCGCTGCTCGTCCACACCCCGGACGTCATCCGCACGGTCGCCGTCACCATGGACCTCGAACCCACCGAGGTCGCCATCGAGCGCATGCTCACGGAGAAGACCAACGACGAGGCCGAGGCGTCCCGCGCCGCCAAGATGAACCGCACCCTCGACCCGCGCGACGTGGCCGCGAACTCCCGGCTCGACCAGCGCGGCGAGGACCTCGCCAGCGGCGCCGCCGGGGTGAACCTCGTCGGCTACATCACCGTCTCCTCGCGCTCCCCCGAGGCTCTCGCCCGCGACAAGCGGACGATAAGGGCCTCGGCCGGAAAGTCGTACCTGAAGCTGGAGTGGTGCGACCGCGAGCACCACCGCGCCTTCGTGAACACCCTTCCCTTCGCCACCGGCATTCGGAGGTAGGACCTGATGCGGGACCCGCTGTCCGTCCTCACCGACGCCTTCACGTCCTTCCTCTTCGGGAAGGTCGAGACGACCCGGCTCCCGGTGCGCACGTCCACGGGCCAGGCCCAGGCGGTCTACCTCCCGACCGCCGCCCCCGGCCTCGGCGACTCCGGCGTCATCATCGGCCGCGAGGTGTACTCCGGAAAGGGCTACATCTACGACCCCTTCCAGCTCTACGGCCAGCAGCTCCCCGCCCCCCACTGGCTGGTCCTCGGAGAGTCCGGCAACGGCAAGTCGGCGCTGGAGAAGACGTACGTCCTGCGCCAGCTCCGCTTCCGCGACCGCCAGGTCGTCGTCCTGGACGCCCAGGGCGAGGACGGGGTGGGCGAATGGAACCTCATCGCCCAGGAGCTGGGGATAACCCCCATCCGCCTGGACCCGATGGCCGCCCTGGACATGGGGATCCGCCTCAACCCGCTCGACCCCGCGATCACGACCACGGGCCAGCTCGCGCTGCTCCGCACGATCATCGAGGTCGCGATGGGCCACGGCCTGGACGAACGCTCCGGCTTCGCCCTCAAGGTCGCGCACGCCTACGTCAACGAGACCATCGTCGACCGCCAGCCCGTCCTCACCGACATCGTCGAGCAGCTGCGCCACCCCGAGCCCGAGTCGGCCGAGGCGATGAACGTCGCCATAGACGACGTGCGGGCCTGGGGCCTCGACGTCGCCCTGGTCCTGGACCGACTCGTCGACGGTGACCTGCGCGGCATGTTCGACGGCCCGACCACGGTCGGCATCGACCTCGACGCCCCGCTCATCGTCTTCGACCTCTCCCACATCGACCGCAACTCCATCGCCATGCCCATCCTCATGGCGATCGTCGGCGTCTGGCTGGAGCACACCTGGATCCGCCCCGACCGGAAGAAGCGCATCTTCCTGGTCGAGGAGGCCTGGCACATCATCAACAGCCCCTTCGTCGCCCAGCTGTTCCAGCGCCTGCTCAAGTTCGGCCGACGGCTCGGCCTGTCCTTCGTGGCGGTCGTCCACCACCTCTCCGACGTCGTCGACGGCGCGGCGGCGAAGGAGGCCGCGGCGATCCTGAAAATGGCCTCGACGAGAACGATCTACGCCCAGAAAGCCGACGAGGCGAGAGCCACGGGCCGCGTCCTGGGCCTCCCCCGCTGGGCGGTGGAAATCATCCCCACCCTCACCCCCGGCATCGCCGTCTGGGACGTCAACGGCAACGTCCAGGTCGTCAAGCACCTGGTCACGGAGACCGAACGCCCCCTGGTCTTCACCGACCGCGCGATGACCGAGTCCTCCGCCCAACTCGAGGACGACGCCCTGCGCGCCGCCGAACTCGAGGCGGAGGAACGGGCGGCGGCCTTCGTGGAGCACCACCTGGGCGACTCCGAATCGACGGTGGCATAGGGGGAGGACGCGTGAGACCGGACGACCGCCACATGCAGCGCGACAGCCAGGGAGGCATCCCCGACGGCCTGCTGGTCGGCATACTCGCGTTCCTCCTCGGCATGACCCTGCTGGTGTGGACGGCCACCGGCCTCGCCGCCCTGTTCGCCCACGGCTCCTGGCCGTCCGGCGTCACCTTCACCCGCACGCCCCTGGCCATGCGCGGCCTCATCGCCCAGCCCCACGACATCCCAGGCGCCTGGCCCGACACACCCCCCGGCGAACTCTCGGGCTACGGCCTGTTCTGGGGCCTGTTCATCGGCCAGCTGATGATCCTGATCGTCCTGACGGTGTTCGTGATGGGCACGCTCGCCAGATGGCGAGCAGTCCGCGCGAGACGCCGGGCGGAGAGGATGGCCCCGCCGGAACCGACGGGGGTCACGTACGGGACAGGTGGCCCGGCACACCACGAGATGCCGACAGCGCAACAGCACAGGGCACCGACCCCGGCGCAGCACGACGCCCCCGCGCCGGCGCAGCACGCGGCGCCGACACCCACACCGCACGACATCGTCCAGACACCGGCGCAGCACACCACCCCCACGCCGGCACAGCACGACGTCCCCACGCCCCGCCGCGCAGCCCCCGAGCCCACACCCACGCACCTCCCGGAGTCGACGGCACCCCTCGCCCCGACCCCGGCGGCCGCACCCACGAACCCTGCTCCTCTGTTCGGCCAGGAACGGCTGGCCGGGTGGGAAAAAATCCTCGTAGCCCCGAGGGAAACCCGCCAAACCACCGCCACCCAGGCCGTACGCGACGCCGAGGGCCCGGCCCTCATCGTCACCTCGAACCCAGCCGTCTGGCAGGAAACCAAGGACGCCCGGGCCAAACTCGGCCCCACCCACCTCTACGACCCCACCCACCTCTGCGCCACCCCCGCCCGCCTCCACTGGTCCCCCACCACCGGCTGCGAGGACAAGGCCACAGCCACGGGAAGAGCAACCGCCCTCCTCGCCCCCGTCCGCCCCACCGCCAAACTCGACCAGGCCCTCAGCGACACCGCCGAGACACTCCTGCGGAGCTACCTGCACGCCGCCGCCATCGACGGCCGCACCATCCGCCACGTCCACCGCTGGTCCCAGGGCACCCAGATCCAGGACGCCGTACGCATCCTCCGTACCAACCCCAAGGCCGCCCCAGGCTCCGCGGGCGAACTCGAAGGCGCCCTCACCGCCCACCCCGAACGCCGGGACATGGCCCAGCAGCTGACGACCCGTGCGCTCGCGGCCCTCTCCACGGTCAACATCCGCGAGGCCTGCACTCCCAACCGAAATGATGCCCTCGCCCTGGATTCCTTCGTCGACGAAGGGGGCACGCTTTATGTGGTGGGTGAATCCATCGAGGACCCCAGGACCAACCCGGGCGCGATGCCCCTCCTGACGGCCCTCGTCTCCAGCGTGGTCGAGCGCGGCCGGCGCATGGCCGAACGGTCATCCTCCGGTCGCCTCGACCCACCATTCACCCTCGTCCTGGACGACATCGCCGCCGTGGCCCCGATCCCCCAGCTCCCGGAGCTGCTGGCCACCGGAGCGGACCGGGGCATGCCGGCCCTGGCCCTGCTCCGCTCCCGCGAACAGGGCCGCGCCCGCTGGCCGCACGACGAACTACCGGTCTGAGAACGGCACCCCAGCGGAGCTCCGCTCGAGCACGAACTCCAGCTCCCGGGCGTCCCCCAGAGGAACGGTCAGCCCACTCGGCAGGAACCCGGCCCGGCGATAGAACCGCTGCGCCCGCCCGTTCTCCTCGTGCACGATGAGCCGCACCCGCTCCAGCCCCCGCTCCCACGCCCACTCCAGGGCCGCATCGAACAGCACCTCGGTCAGCCCGCTCCCGCGCTCCTCGGGCCGTACGAACACGCCGACGATGTGCCCCTGCTTCCGCTCCACCGGAAACCCGGCCCAGTCGGTCGTCCCGGGCTCCTCCACGAGCACGGTCAGCGTGCCCACCCACCGCCCGTCGGGTCCCTCCGCGATGATCTGCTGAGCCTGGTCGGCCCCTTCGGCGCCCCTCGCCGTCCGCTCCTGCCAGAAGGAGTCCGGCCGGGCCTCGGCCTCCTCGTACGTCTCCAGGAAGGCCAGGTGCGCCACCGGATCCCGCAGCGCCGCGAGCCGCAGCTCCTTCGCCGCAAGCCACTCATCAGCACGGACGGACCGGATCACATAGCTCATGCCGGCAACGGTAGTACCCGGGTACGACACCCCTCACCCCGATTACCACCGCCGGTCCGACGCCCTCCGCCCCCGCGCGCACGAGCATCGAAGCATGCTGACGGCACACGAACTGACCAAACGCTACGGCGACCGGACGGTCGTCACGGACCTGTCCTTCACCGTCCGCCCCGGAACGGTCACCGGCTTCCTCGGCCCCAACGGCGCCGGCAAGTCCACGACCATGCGCATGATCCTCGGCCTCGACGCCCCCACCCGTGGCCACGCCACCGTGGCCGGACGCTCCTACGCCACCCACCCCGCGCCCCTCACCGAGGTCGGCGCCCTGCTGGAGGCCCGCTCGGTCCACCCCGGCCGCACGGCCTACCACCACCTCCGCGCCCTCGCCCTCACGCACGGCATCCCCCGCACCCGGGTCGAGCAGGTCCTCTCCCTCACCGGCCTGACCGACGTGGCCCACCGCCGGGTCAAGGGCTTCTCCCTCGGCATGGGCCAACGCCTCGGCATCGCCGCCGCCCTCCTCGGCGACCCGGCCATGCTCATCCTCGACGAGCCAGTCAACGGCCTCGACCCGGAGGGCGTGCTGTGGATCCGCACCCTCCTGAAGTCCCTCGCCGCCGAGGGCCGCACGGTGTTCGTCTCCTCCCACCTGATGAGCGAGATGGCCCTCACCGCCGAGCACCTCGTCATCATCGGCCGCGGCCGCCTCCTCGCCGACACCACGGTCACCGACTTCGTCCGCGACTCCGGCGCGGGCACCGTCAAGGTCGTCACCCCGCAGGCCTCCGACCTCGTACGCCTGCTCACCGCACCCGGCGTCGACATCACCACCGACAGCCCCGGCACCCTCCAGGTCCGCGGCACGGACGCCGAACACATCGGCCGCACGGCAGCCGCCCACGGCATCCCCGTCTACGAACTGACCCCCGGCACCGCCTCCCTGGAGGAGGCCTTCATGGACCTCACCCGCGACGCGGTCGAGTACACGGCGACCCTCGAAGGAGCGGCAGCATGACCACGGCGACCCTCCCCTACCGCGTGACCCCGGCCCGCGTCCTGCGCTCCGAGTGGCACAAGCTCCGGACCCTGCGCTCCACCTGGATCACCCTCATCGCCACGAGCCTGCTGACCGTCGCCATGGGCATGGGCCTGGCCGCCGCCTACGACGGCACCGGCGAAGGCGGGATGGACACCGTCCTCTTCATCCTCCTCGGCACCCAGTTCGCCACGATCAACCTCGGCGTGCTCGGCATCCTCGCCACGGCCGGCGAGTACTCCACGGGCCAGATCCGCGCCACGATGACCGCCGTCCCACGCCGCCTGCCCGTCCTGTGGTCCAAGGCAGCCGTCCTGGCCGCGATCGCCTTCCCCCTCACCCTGCTGACGAACCTCGTCACCTTCCCCCTCGCCCAGTCCTTCCTCACCGGCACCGACCAGGCGGCCTCCCTCGGCGACCCCGGCGTCCTGCGCGCCCTCGCCGGCAACGCGGCCGGCCTCACCCTCCTCGCCGTCCTCGCCCTCGGCATCGGCGCCCTGCTCCGCTCGGTCCCGATGGCCATCGGCGCCTACATCGGCCTCATCATGATCGTCCCGGAGGTCCTGGCCATGCTCCCGTACGACATCGTCGACGACGCCGTCCGCTACTTCCCCGGCAAGGCCCTGGAAACCCTCACCACCGCCCAGCCCCTGCCCGGCACGGCCTCCCCCGGCGCCGCCCTCCTCGCCATGATCCTGTGGACGACGGCGGCCCTCACACTGGCCGCGGCGGTCCTACGACGCCGAGACGTCTGACAAGCGGCATCGGAAACCCGCACGATGAACCCCGTGACGCAAGACCGGGCGCCGGAGCCCCTCACCGAGTACGCACACCGCCTCACCCGCCGGGTGCGCGCCTTCGACCGACGCCACCCGCTGCTGTGGGACGCGCACATCACCGGCTTCTGGGTGACAGCGGCCCTGATCGACTACGCCGGCGGCGGCTGGCGCCACAACGCCCACAACCTCGACGTCCCCGGCTGGCTCCTCCTCACCCTGAGCCTCGGTCTCTCGCTCCCCCTCCTCTGGCGACGAACCCACCCCCGGGCCGTCCTCGCCGCCATGGCCCTCTTCGCCCTCGTCAACGCCTGGACAGGCGCGGCCCTCCAGGCAGCCCTGCTCCAGCTCGCCGTCGTCTACCACATCGCCCTGCGCCGGCCCCTGCGCGACCTGTGGTGGGCGACGGCCCTGGTGATCGCACCGGTCCTGGTATCGGTCGCCCGCCACGGGGAGGGCACCTGGGACCAGCAGATCGGTTCCCAGCTGATGTCCCTCACCGTGGCCGCCCTCATCGGCATCACGGTCCGCACCCGACGCAACTACACCGAGGCCCTGGAGGACCGCGCCCGCCGCCTGGAGACCGAACGCGACCAGCAGGCCCGCCTCGCCACCGCCGCAGAACGCGCCCGCATCGCCCGCGAGATGCACGACATCATCGGCCACAACCTCTCCGTCATCACCGGCCTCGCCGACGGCGGCAGATACGCGGCCGCCAAGTCCCCGGAACGCGCCGCCCAGGCCCTCGACGCCATCGCCACCACCAGCCGCCAGGCCCTCACCGAACTCCGCCGCCTCCTGGACGTCATGCGGGAGGACGAACAGAACCAGGCGGACCTGAACCCCCAGCCCGGCCTCACGGACCTCGACCACCTCCTCGACGGCGTCCGCTCCGCAGGCCTCCCCGTCCAAGCCACCACCCACGGCAGCCCGGCCCTCCCTCCAGGCCGCCAGCTCACCGTCTACCGCGTGATCCAGGAAGCCCTCACCAACACCCTCAAACACGCCGGCCCCAAAGCCACCGCGCAGATAGAGCTGTCCTACGAGGACAAGGGGGCCGTGACCGTGACGATCACGGACACAGGCAACGCCACCCGGACCGACGGCCCGGCCCCAGACGGCCGCGGCCTGCCCGGAATGCGCGAGCGAACAGCCCTCTACGGCGGCACACTTGAGGCCGGACCCCGCCCGCACCCCGAGCAGGGCTGGCGCGTCCGCCTACACCTCCCGGAGGAAAACCCGCAGTGACCACAGTCCTCATCGCCGACGACCAGCCCCTCCAGCGCTTCGGCTCCCGCATGCTCCTGGAGAGCCAGGACGACATGACGGTCGTGGGCGAGGCGACGAACGGCAGCGAAGCGGTCCGCCTGGCGGCCGAGCTCCACCCCGACGTCGTCCTCATGGACATCCGCATGCCCGGCCTGGACGGCATCGAGGCGACCCGCCGCATCACCGCCGCCGGCGACCGCACCCGCATCCTGATCGTCACCACGTTCGACCTCGACGAGTACGCCTACGCCGGCCTCCGCGCAGGAGCCTCCGGCTTCCTCGTCAAGGACGCCCAGCCCGAGGAGCTCCTGGCCGGCATCCGCGCGGTCGCCACGGGAGACGCGGTCGTCGCCCCCAGCCTGACCCGCCGCCTCCTCGACGCCTACGTCCACCACCTGCCGACGGACCCGTCGCGAGCCGAAGCTCCGCCCCAGGAGGACCCCCGTCTCGCTTCCCTCACCGACCGGGAACGCGAAATCCTCACGGTCATCGGCCAGGGCTGGACGAACACGGAGATAGCCACGCGCTTCCACCTGGCCGAGTCGACGGTGAAAACGCACGTGGGCCGCATCCTCGCGAAGACGGGCTCCCGCGACCGCATTCAGGCGGTGATCCTGGCGTACGACACAAAGCTCGTCCAGCCGTCATGAAAGACGCCCGTGAAACGCAAAAAGGCCCACACCGTAAGGTGTGGGCCTTTTTCAATAATTGTTCGGCGGCGTCCTACTCTCCCACAGGGTCCCCCCTGCAGTACCATCGGCGCTGTAAGGCTTAGCTTCCGGGTTCGGAATGTAAC
>NZ_JBVHEP010000020.1:0-177915 GCF_055562795.1 Streptomyces sp. NPDC016851 | reverse complement strand
AAGGAACGGTCGCTTCCTTTGTACTCACCCTCTCGGGCTTTCCTCCGGGCGCTTCCCTTCGGTCTTGCGTTTCCGACTCTATCAGATCTTTTTCTCGATCCGATTCCCTGTCGGCGGGTTTTGCCGGGCGGCCTTGGCTTTCGCTCGTCGGCCTTTCGACATTCACTACGCTAACCGATTCCCCGGCCAACTCATAATCGAGTCCGTCGGCGCCGAATTCAGGCATGCGGGCACGCCGAATTCGCCCCTGCTGAGGGGAGTCGCTAGGTAGTGGGTTGGCCGCTTCCGGCTGCTGGCGAATGCCGTACCCGGGTCAAGCGGCTCGGGCTACATTACGCATCCTGCGGGGACGCGTCAACTTCGGCGACGCCTCGGGACGTGGGCCCGATAGGGGCTCACCGTCGGATCGTTGGCGATCCAGAAGCGCCAGGGATGGATGTCGCCGTTGCCCCCGTCGCCCGCGACTCCGGTCCGCGGGCCGTTGCGCACCTGGTCACGGGGTACGGGCGTGCCCGTGAGGACCTTCAGCGGTGTGGCACCGGAGGTGCAGGCGTCCGTGCCGTTCAGGGAGCGGTCCACGTCCAGGGCCGTGGCCAGGCGGGCCGGTCCTTTGGCCAGTTCCTTGTCGTTGCGGGCCGAGAGTCGACGGGTGCGGGCCAGCTCGGCGCCCTCGATGATCTCGCCGGCTCGGAGCAGGACCGCGCTCGCCTTGCCCTCGGGGCCGCACACCAGGTTCATGCAGAACCACATGCCGTAGGTGAAGTAGACGTAGACGTGCCCGGGGGGACCGAACATCACGTCGTTGCGGGCCGTGCGGCCGCGATAGGCGTGGGAGCCGGGGTCGTCGGCACCGTCGTAGGCCTCCACCTCTGTGAGGCGGAGGGCGATCGGACCGTCCGGGGTGGTGCGTACCAGGATGCGGCCGAGGAGGTCGGGGGCGACATCGAGGACGGGCCGGTCGAAGAACTCCCTGGGCAGGGGCGTACGGTCGGGGGTCGCGATCATGCCGTCCGAGGGTACTGGAGACGGGTGGCGCGGCGGGGTGGCCTCAGGGCACCGGCCTTGCCAGGGTGAGGGCGTGGAACCGGCCACGGCCGGATCGCGTTTGTAGGGATCAGGGATTCACCCGTAGTGGGCGAGAGGGAGAGACATGGCGTTCAAGAAGCTGCTCGCGAGCCTGGGGGCCGGCGGGGCTTCGGTCGAGACGGTGCTCCATGAGGTCAACGTCGTCCCGGGCGGTGTCGTCCAGGGTGAGGTGCGGATCCAGGGCGGGTCCGTGAACCAGCAGATCGAGGGACTGTCGGTCGGGCTCCAGGCCAAGGTCGAGGTGGAGAGCGGCGACCAGGAGTACAAGCAGGACATCGAGTTCACGAAGTCCCGGCTGGGCGGGGCGTTCGAGCTTCAGGCGAACGCGGTGCACGCGGTGCAGTTCGGGCTGGAGATCCCGTGGGAGACGCCGATCACCACGATCGACGGGCAGGAGCTGCGCTCGATGCACATCGGGGTCTCCACGGAGCTGGAGATCGCGCGGGCGGTGGACTCCGGCGACCTGGACCCGATCAAGGTGCACCCGCTGCCGGCGCAGAAGGCGATCCTGGACGCCTTCATCCAGCTGGGCTTCCGGTTCAAGAACGCGGACATGGAGCGCGGGGTCATCCGGGGTACGCGGCAGAAGCTGCCGTTCTACCAGGAGATCGAGTTCTACCCGCCGCAGCAGTACCGGGGGCTGAACCAGGTCGAGCTGAGCTTCGTGGCCGACGCGCACGCGATGGACGTGGTGCTCGAGATGGACAAGAAGCCGGGGCTGTTCAGTGAGGGCAGCGACACCTTCCGGTCCTTCCAGGTGGGTCTGAACGACTACCAGGGGACCGACTGGGTGGCGTACCTCAACCAGTGGCTCTCCGAGGTCGGCAGCAAGCGCAACTGGTTCTAGGGCACCCCCTAGGCTCGGGAACAACTGCAAGAACCGATCAGGAGGTACCGAGGTGACCGAGCTCAAGCGGCGGCCGCTCCCCCACGACTTCCATCCGCCCGTGCCGTCGTTCACGGTGACGAGCGAGGACGTCCAGGAGGGTGCGACGCTCAAGGACGCTCAGGTCCACGCGGCCGGCAACACCTCGCCGCAGCTGCGGTGGGAGGGCTTCCCGCCCGAGACCAAGAGCTTCGCCGTGACCTGCTACGACCCCGATGCCCCGACGGGCAGCGGGTTCTGGCACTGGGTGCTGTTCGACATCCCGGCGTCGGTGACCGAGCTGCCGCCGGGCGCGGGCAGCGGCAAGTTCGAGGGTCTGCCCGAGGGCGCGGTCCACGCTCGTAACGACTACGGCGGCAAGGAGTTCGGTGGGGCCGCGCCCCCGCCCGGGGACGGGCCGCACCGGTATGTGTTCACGGTGTACGCCGTGGACCAGGAGAAGCTCGGTCCTGACGCGGACGCTTCGCCTGCCGCCGTGGGCTTCAACCTGCGGTTCCACACGATCGCGCGGGCTCAGCTGATCGGTGAGTACGAGGTACCCGCCGAGGGCTGACCAGCCGCCCCGCGATCCCGGCGTTCACGGAACGTTTGCCCGCTCCTGGTCTTGGAATTGATCAGGAGCGGGCATTTTTGTTGCCGGGGGTCGCGGGGGTCACCCCCCGTAGGAGCAGCAGATATTGCGTTGTCCATCTCGGCGTGCCCGGCCAGAGTTGATCCCAGCCCGCCAGGGGGTGGGCCGGTGCACACGGGAGGTGGGCTGGTATGCGGGACACGCTGGTACTCAACGCGAGCTTCGAGCCGCTGTCGACGGTGACGCTGAACCGAGCCGTCGTTCTGGTGCTTCAGGACAAGGCCGTCGTCGAGCAGGCCCACCCCGAACTGCGGATGCGGGGAGCCGCGGTCGACATACCGGCGCCCCGTGTGATCAGGCTCTGCCAGTACGTACGGGTGCCCTTCCGAAGACGAGCGCCGTGGTCGAGGCGGGGTGTGCTGGTCCGGGACCGGCACCGGTGCGCGTACTGCGGGAGGCGGGCGACGACCGTCGACCACGTGGTGCCGCGTTCGCAGGGCGGTCAGGACACCTGGCTGAACACGGTGGCCTCATGCGCTCAGGACAACCACCGCAAGGCCAACCGGACTCCTGAGGAGGCGGGGATGCCGCTGCTGCGGCAGCCGTTCGAGCCGACTCCGGCGGACGCGATGCTGCTGGCGCTGGGGCAGGACGACTTCGACGCGCTGCCGGAGTGGCTGGCCCAGCCCGCGGCCTAGTTGTCGTCGGTAGTCGTTGGTTGTCGTCGTGAGAAGGGGGCCCGCTTCCCTGGGAAGCGGGCCCCCTTCTCGTGCGTGCGGGGTCAGTCGTGGTGTGAGGTCAGTCGATGGACGGCTTCTCGCGGCGTTCCTGGGCGGGGACGACGCCGCCGGACGCGCCGCCGTTGCCGCCGGAACCGCCGCCCAGGCCGCCGAAGTTGCCCATGGCGCCGGAGAGGCCCTTGAGGGCGTCGCCGATCTCGCTGGGGACGATCCAGAGCTTGTTGGCGTCGCCTTCGGCGATCTTGGGGAGCATCTGGAGGTACTGGTAGGAGAGCAGCTTCTGGTCCGGGTCGCCGGCGTGGATGGCCTCGAAGACCGTACGGACGGCCTGGGCTTCGCCCTCGGCGCGCAGGGCGGCTGCCTTGGCCTCACCTTCGGCGCGCAGGATCTGGGACTGCTTCTCACCTTCGGCGCGCAGGATCTCCGACTGCCGGACACCTTCGGCCTGGAGGATCGCGGCGCGCTTGTCGCGGTCGGCGCGCATCTGCTTCTCCATCGAGTCCTGGATGGAGGTGGGCGGCTCGATCGCCTTGAGTTCGACGCGGTTGACGCGGATGCCCCACTTGCCGGTGGCCTCGTCGAGGACGCCGCGCAGGGCCGCGTTGATCTCCTCGCGGGAGGTCAGGGTCCGCTCCAGGTCCATGCCGCCGATGATGTTGCGCAGCGTGGTGACGGTGAGCTGTTCGATCGCCTGGATGTAGCTGGCGACTTCGTAGGTCGCGGCGCGGGCGTCGGTGACCTGGTAGTAGATGACCGTGTCGATGTTGACCACCAGGTTGTCCTGGGTGATCACCGGCTGCGGCGGGAACGGGACGACCTGTTCGCGCAGGTCGATGCGGTTGCGGATGGTGTCGATGAACGGGACGACGATGTTGAGGCCGGCGTTCAGCGTCCGCGTGTAGCGGCCGAAGCGCTCGACGATGGCCGCACTGGCCTGTGGGATGACTTGGATCGTCTTGATCAGGGCGATGAAGACCAACACCACCAGAATGATCAGGACGATGATGACCGGTTCCATCGTCGTTCCCCGTACCCTTCTCCGCCTCGGCGACTTCGGCAGATCTTATGGTTGTCGAAGATCTTGCTGGTCGAGTCTGTCAGACCGTCGCGTAGCTGGCGAGGAGTTCACTCCAGTTACGTCTTGCGAGGTCACATGACGATCGCAGTGGCTCCCTCGATGTCCACCACGTCCACTTCCTGGCCCACTTCGTAAGCGCGGCCGGTGTCGAGGGCGCGGGCCGACCAGACTTCCCCGGCCAGCTTGATCCGGCCGCCGGAGGCGTCGACGCGTTCCAGGACGACGGCTTGTCTGCCCTTCAACGCGTCCACGCCGGTGGCGAGTTGGGGCCGCTGGGCGCGATGTCGGTTGGCGATGGGCCGTACGACGGCGATGCCCGCGGTCGAGATGACGGCGAAGACGACGACCTGGGCGACGGCTCCGCCGCCGAAGAGGCCGTTGACCACCGCGGCGCCGATGGCGCCCACCGCGAGCATGCCGAGTTCCGGCATCGCGGTGACCACGAGCGCGATGCCGAGCGCTGTCGCGCCGATCAGCCACCACAGCCATGCGTCGATGTCCACAGGGGCATCGTAGGTCGGACGCCCCTGTCGCCGACAGGGCGCCCAGCGTGTGAAATGCCGTTCTTACTTTGGGATTTACGGGGTGAGGAGCCGGGTCAGGACAGCGGGAGGCCCTGGGCCGTCCAGCGCTCGCCCGCCTGTTCGACGACGAGGGGGAGGCCGAAGCAGAGGGAGAGGTTGCGGGAGGTGAGTTCGAGCTCCATCGGGCCGGCGGCGAGGACCTTGCCCTGGCGGATCATGAGGACGTGCGTGAAGCCCGGGGGGATCTCCTCGACGTGGTGGGTGACCATGAGCATCGAGGGGGCGATCGGGTCGCGGGCCAGCCGGCCGAGGCGGCGGACGAGGTCCTCGCGGCCGCCGAGGTCGAGGCCGGCGGCGGGCTCGTCGAGGAGGAGCAGCTCGGGGTCGGTCATCAGGGCGCGGGCGATGAGGGTGCGCTTGCGCTCGCCCTCGGAGAGCGTGCCGAACTTGCGCTCCAGGTACTCGCTCATGCCGAGGCGGTCGAGGAAGGCGCGGGCGCGCTGTTCGTCGATCTCCTCGTAGTCCTCGTGCCAGGTGGCGGTCATGCCGTACGCGGCGGTCAGTACCGTCTCCAGGACCGTCTGGCGCTTGGGGAGCTTGTCGGCCATGGCGATGCCGGCCATGCCGATGCGCGGGCGCAGCTCGAAGACGTCGGTGCCGGGCCTGCCGAGGGTCTCGCCGAGGATGGCGGCGGTGCCCGAGCTGGGGAAGAGGTAGGTGGAAGCGAGGTTGAGGAGGGTGGTCTTGCCGGCGCCGTTCGGGCCCAGGATGACCCAGCGCTCGCCCTCCTTGACCGACCAGGAGACCTGGTCCACCAGAGCCCGGCCCTCGCGGACCACGGATACGTCCTGAAGCTCCAGAACATCGCTCATGAGCGCGTTGTCTCCCCTTGCAGTGTGGCCGGTCTCGGCTGTCGCGTAAGCCTGTGGCTCGGTCCGCCGCGCCGGTGGGCGCAGCCCTCCATGAAATCTACGCCACCGGTCGGCCCGGACATTCCCTCGGTCCGGTCCTTGGAGGGTCCTAGGGTGGGGACATGCTCACGGAACCGCGCGCTGGACGTCTCGCTGCATGGGGAAATGCCCTTTTGGCCGGACTTGTCTCACCGGATGACGCCGTGCTCGCCATCGTCGGCGAGGACGCGGTGCACCGGGTGGAGGGGCTGCCGGGAGAGTCGGGCCAGGTCGGGCTGACGCTCGCGCTGGGGCGGCTGCGGACGCTCGGGGTGACCGGACTGCGGGTGGCACTGCCTGCGCCGGGACATCCGCTGGGGCTGAGCGGGCCGCCGGAGTTCAACGCGCGGGCGCTGGAGGCCGAGGAGGCGGTGGTCTGTTACGGGGCCGCCCTCGGGTTGGTGCCGGACGTGTACGAGGCCGGGCCCGAGGGTGTGCAGGACGAGGTGGTGTGGCATGTGCTGCCCGTGCGGGAGGCGCCGCCAGCGGATGTGCCGTCGCTGGGTGAGGCGGAGCGGGAGCTCGCCGAGGCCCTCCGGGATGCGACCGAGGTGCTGACGCGGCTGGATGTGGCCGGGGCGGGGCCGATGGCGGAGGCGGCGGTCGACGCGTATCGGGCGCGGGCCGAGCGGGGGCGGGAGGTGCTGGCGCCCGGGTATCCGGCGCGGGCCGTGCGGGTGCTGGAGTTGGCGCAGCGGGTGGGGGTGCTCATCGCTGTGGCGACCGAGAGTGGACACGGGGGTGCGGTGAGTGCGGGTGAGATGGCGGCGCGGTGGGAGGCGTTGCGGCCGGTGGAGCGGACGGCTCGGCGGGCGCAGGTCGCGGCGTACAACTCCGTTGTGGAGGAGCGGGAGCGGGGGGTGCGGTGACTGTCGGTTGTGAGCGTGCTCGGCGTCTGTGCTGGGGCCGGGTGGGTGCGCAGCCCGGCGTTGCGGGGTGCCGCTGCGCCCACCCGTGCCGCCCCAGCGGCACGACTGCCCGCAGCTAGGGCCTGTCGTTTGGATCAGGTCGCAGGAAATCGACAGCGCTTCTCAGCGCCGGTGAGGGGGGCCTGGTGCGTGCAGCTGCAAGGCGGAGGAGGGAGTCGACGCGGAGCGTCGGTGACCGACGACAACGCCGCAGATGCGCGTGCCAGGCCCCGCGTCTGCGGCGTGATCCAAACGACAGGCCCTAGGTCGGCACGATTGCCCGCAGGCTCAGCAAATGCCGAACCGGCCTCCCAGGCGTTGCCGGGAGGCCGGTGGTACCTCCGGCTCGGAGACGGAGGTGGGGTGTCAGTGGTTGACGGCGAGGTTGCCGAAGGCGGGGTTCAGGACGCCCACGACGTTCACGCTGTTGCCGGAGACGTTGACCGGGACGTGCACCGGGGCCTGGACGACGTTGCCCGAGGCGACGCCCGGGGAGCCCACGGCCTGGCCGTCGGCGTGCGCGCTGGTGGCGGAGGCGATGCCCGCGCCCGCGGCCAGCAGGCCACCCGTCACCATCGTCACGGCAGCGGCCTTCTTCAGGTTCTTCACTTCTGAGCCCTCCTTGCGATTGCCGCGGCAGGCGCCGCAGCACGCACTGGAGAACGGCGGAGATCCACGGAGGTTGCGCCATGTGAGGGACGTTCCCACGACAGTATGAATCTCAGCTCGGAATGGAACCCTCCGTGTTGCCGTGGGATGAGCGTGTCAGCCGGTCACGCCATGGCGAACGGCCCACAGGGCGGCCTGCGTTCGGTCGGACAGGTCGAGTTTCATCAGGATGTTCGAGACGTGGGTCTTGACGGTCTTCTCGGAGAGGACGAGGGCGCGGGCGATCTCCCGGTTGGAGCGGCCGTCCGCTATCAGGCCGAGCACCTCGCGCTCCCGGTCGGTGAGCGAACCGGCCCTGCCCGGGCCCGAGTTGGCCTCCTCCTGGGACAGCAGGGCGTCGGCGACCTCCGGCTGGAGGAGGATGTGCCCGGCGTGGACGGAACGGATGGCGCCGGCGAGGGCGTCGGGGTCGACGTCCTTGTAGACGTAGCCGGCGGCGCCCGCGCGCAGGGCCGGGACCACCGTGCGCTGCTCGGTGAAGCTGGTGACGATGAGTACGCGCGCGGGGTTGTCCCGCTCGCGGAGTACGCGCAGGGCGTCGACGCCGTCCATGCCCGGCATCTTGACGTCCATGAGGATGACGTCGGGCCGCAGCTCCTCGGCGCGGTCGACTCCCTCGGCGCCGTCCGCCGCCTCGCCGACGACCTCTATGTCGTCCTGTACCTCCAGGAACGTGCGCAGGCCCCGGCGGACGACCTGGTGGTCGTCGACGATCAGCACCTTGATTGCGTCAGCCACCGGGGACCTCCATCTCGATCGTGGTGCCCTTGCCGGGCGCCGATTCCACGGTCAGCGTGCCGCCCGCCCCGCTCGCCCGGTCCCGCATCGAGACCAGGCCCAGATGGCGCCCCGCGCGGCGGACCGCCCTCGGGTCAAATCCGCCGCCGTCGTCCGTGACGCGCAGGACGGCTCCGCTGCCGCGGCGGTCCAGGGTCACCTCGACGTGGTCGGCGCCGGAGTGGCGCAGAGCGTTGTGCAGGGCCTCCTGGGCGACCCGCAGGAGCGCCTCCTCCTGGGAGGCGGGCAGGGCCTTCACACCGCGGCCGGCGAAGGTGACGCGGGCTGAATGGGCGCGGTCGAGGACCTGGACCTGTGTCCGGAGGGTGGCCACGAGGCCGTCCTCGTCGAGGGCGGCGGGGCGCAACTCGACGACGGCGGCCCGCAGTTCGTCGGCCGCCTCGGCGGCGAGGGCCGCCACCTGCTGGAGTTCGCCCTTGGCGCGGGAGGGGTCCCGGTCCACCAGGCGGGCGGCGGCCTGGGCGGTCAGGCGCAGGGAGAAGAGCTTCTGGCTGACCGCGTCGTGCAGTTCGTGGGCGAGGCGGGAGCGTTCCTCGGCGATGGTGAGTTCGCGGCTGCGTTCGTACAGGCGGGCGTTGGTGAGGGCGATCGCCGCGTGCTGGGCGAGGATGCCGAGCAGTTCTTCGTCGTCCTCGGTGAAGCCGCAACTGCCTTCCGGCTTGGGGCAGTTCTTGTTTGCCAGGAACAGCGCGCCGAGGACCTCGTCGCCGTCGCGGATCGGCAAGCCCAGGAAGTCCACCAGGTCGGGGTGGGCGCTCGGCCAGCCCTCGAAGCGGGGGTCCTTGCGGACGTCGGCGAGGCGCTCGGCCCTGGCCTCGCGGAGCATCGCGGCGAGGATGCCGTGCTGGCGCGGGAGCGGGCCGATGGCCTTCCACTGCTCGTCGCTGACACCGTCGACCACGAACTGGGCGAAGCCGCCGTGGTCGTCCGGGACGCCGAGCGCGGCGTACTGCGCGTCGAGCAGCTCGCGGGCCGAGGCGACGATCGTCTTGAGGACGTCGCGCACCTCGAGGTGCCTGCTCATGGCCAGCAACGCGGAGCTCACCGCTGCTAGGCCGGACCGGGGACCGTGACTCATGACCTCACGGTACCGGCGGGCTGTGACAGCGTGGATCGGACCGGTGGCGGTGGGCGCCCGGGCCTGTGGGCCTAGGTCGCGGGGCCGATGCGGCCGGGCGGAGCGGCGTAGTCCCTGGGGCGCCGGGCCGGTGGCGTAGGGCGAAGGGACCCGGTGGGCTGCGGCCCGCGTCCGAGGCGGTCCGGGTGTCCCCGTTCCTACGGTGAGGGCACACGGTCACGGCGAGGGAGCGGATCATGCCGGTTGCGATCATCACGGGAGCCTCGAAGGGTCTGGGCCGGGCGCTCGCGCAGGCTCTGGCCGGGCGGGACTGGGATCTGGTGCTCGATGCCAGGGGCGCCGCGGCACTGGGGGTCGCGGCGGAGGCCGTCTCCGCGCACGGCACGCGCGTGACCGCCCTGCCGGGGGACGTCACGGATGCCGCACACCGGGCGGCGCTGGTGGCGGCGGCGTCGCGGCTCGGCGGCGTCGACCTGCTGGTGCACAACGCGAGCGCGCTGGGCGCCGAGCCGCTGGTGCGGCTGGAGGAGCTGTCCCTGGAGGGGCTGCGGCGGGCGCTGGAGGTGAACCTGGTGGCGGGTCTCGGCCTGGTCCGGGAGGCGCTGCCGCTGCTGCGGGCCTCGCGGGCCGGCACCGTCATGGCGGTCAGTTCGGACGCGGCCGCCGAGGCGTACGAGACCTGGGGCGGTTACGGGGCGTCCAAGGCGGCCCTGGACCAGCTGATGGCGGTGCTCGCCGTGGAGGAGCCGGGGCTGCGGGTCTGGGCGGTGGACCCCGGGGACATGGCCACGGACCTGTATGCGGCGGCCGTACCGGACGATCACGACCCGCGGCCGGAGCCGGCGGCTGTGGTGCCGGGGTTCCTGCGGCTGCTGGACGAGCGGCCGGCGAGCGGGCGGTACGGGGCCCCGGCGCTGGTGGACGGGGTCCGATGACGGCGGCCGTACGGGTACCGGAGGAACTGTCGGCCCGGGTGCCGGTCGAGCAGCGGGGGCCCGGGCTGGACCGGGATGCCGTGCGGATGCTGGTGTCCCGGGGTGTGGAGGTGGCGCATCACACGTTCAGGGAGCTGCCGCGGCTGTTGCGGGCCGGGGATCTGCTCGTGGTCAACACCTCGGCCACGCTGGCGGCGGCGGTGGACGGGTGGACCGGGCACGCGCGCGTGGTGGTGCATTTCTCCACGCGTGGGGACGACGGCCGCTGGGCGGTGGAGCTGCGGGAGCCCGACGGGCGGGGCACCACGCGCGCGCGTGCGGGTGGGCCCGCGGGGACGGAGGTACGCCTGCCGGGGAGTGGGTGGCTGGTTCTGGAGGAGCCGCTGAGCGGGCGGAGCGGGCGGCTGTGGTGGGCGCGGGTCGCCGGGGCGGGGGTGCCGGGGCTGCTACGGGAGCACGGGCGGCCCATCCGGTACGCGTACACGGAGCGCGACCAGCCGTTGTCCGTCTACCAGACGGTGTTCGCGCTGCCGTCCGCGGACGGGGCGGGCAGTGCGGAGATGCCGAGTGCGGCGCGGCCCTTCACGGGGCGGCTGGTGGCGGAGCTGGTGAGCCGGGGCGTGCAGTTCGCGCCGGTCACGCTGCACACGGGGGTGGCGTCGGCGGAGGCGCACGAGCCGCCGTATCCGGAGCGCTTCGCGGTGCCCGAGGCGTCGGCGCGGCTGATCAACGCCGCGAAGGCCGGTGGGGGCCGGGTCGTGGCGGTCGGGACGACGGCGGTGCGGGCCGTGGAGTCGGCGGTGGGCGCCGACGGGGGCGTACGCGCGCGTGCGGGGTGGACGGATCTCGTCGTCACGCCGGAGCGCGGGGTGCGTGGGGTGGACGGGCTGCTGACCGGGCTGCACGAGCCGGAGGCCTCGCATCTGCTGATGCTGGAGGCAGTCGCCGGGCGGGAGGCGGTCCGACGCGGGTACGAGGCGGCGGTGCGGGGCCGCTACCTGTGGCACGAGTTCGGGGACGTGCACCTCGTCCTGCCGTAGCGGGGTGTGGCAGTCCTGGCGTAGCGGGTGTGGCAGACCCCTCACGCTGAGCATCGCTTGTGCAACCAGCGGTGAGACCGGGCCCCGCCCGGTGTGAGCCCGCGCATAGGACCCACGTCACGTACGAAAGTGCGTAGGAGACAAAGCCCCACCTTTTGAGCGGCGCAGACAGTCCAGTCTGCCCCGATATGCCCCTCCCTGATCCACTATCGGGCATCGTACGTCACACCTTTGCCACGCCATTTTGCGGCCGCTAAGAATTGCTGGCGTCGCTCAGCGCCGTGGGTTCACCTCCGCGGCGTTCGTGTCGGAAACACACCGAGTCCAACGCCGGACGCCGAGCGACTCCCGCGCTATTCGAAGAGGTCCACACCACCATGCCCAAGAACATCTTCAGCCGTGGCCGCAGTCGCACCCTGACCCGTCACCACAAGATCGCCATGGCGGGTGTCGCCACCCTCGGCGCCGCCGCCATCGGTTTCTCCGCGGTGCCGAGCGGCGCGTCGACCAAGACCACGACCGAGGCCGCTCAGCCGGCTGCGGTGGCGTTCAGCACCGAGCAGATCAAGGACGTCAAGGCGAGCGTCACCGACCAGATGGCCGGTGCCAGCCTGAAGGCGGAGCAGATCGCGGCGAAGAAGAAGGCCGACGCCGCGGCCGCCGCCAAGAAGAAGGCCGCCGCCGAGGCCGCGAAGAAGAAGGCCGAGGCCGCGCGCAAGGCCAAGGAGGCCGCGAGCCGCGACGCCAAGCGCGCCCAGGCGAAGAAGGCCGCCGTCAAGAGCTACCCGAACAACCTCGACGGCTGGATCCGCGAGTCGCTCGACGTCATGAAGAAGCACGGGATCCCGGGCTCCTACGACGGCATCAAGCGCAACATCATCCGGGAGTCCTCGGGTAACCCGAAGGCGATCAACAACTGGGACATCAACGCCATCAACGGCATCCCGTCGAAGGGCCTGCTGCAGGTCATCCCGCCGACCTTCAAGCACTGGCACGTCCCCGGCACCTCCTGGGACATCTACAACCCGGTCGCCAACATCACCGCCGCCTGCAACTACGCGGCTGACAAGTACGGCTCGATGGACAACGTCAACAGCGCGTACTGAGGCTGGCGCGGACCTCTCTGCTTCGCTGAACGAACGCCGAAGGGCGGCACCCTCCTGACGGGGTGCCGCCCTTCGGGCGCGGTGGAGCGGTGACTACTTGCGCATGACCTCCGGCTCGTGGCGGCGCAGGAAGCGGGCCACAAAGAAGCCGCAGATCACGCCGAGGACGAGGAGCGCGCCCATGTCCATGGCCCAGGCCCCGACCGTGTGCTCCCACAGCGGGTCGGTGTCGCCGGGCGTCTCGGGCGGGCTGATCTTGTTGAAGTCCAGCGTGGCCCCGGAGGCGGCGACCGCCCAGCGCGACGGCATCAGGAACGAGAACTGGTTCACGCCGATCGAGCCGTGCAGCGTGAAGAGGCAGCCCGTGAAGACGACCTGGATGATGGCGAACATCACCAGCAGCGGCATGGTCTTCTCGGCGGTCTTGACCAGCGACGAGATGATCAGGCCGAACATCATCGAGGTGAAGCCCAGCGCCATGATCGGGATGGAGAGCTCAACCAGGGTCGCGCTGCCGAGGACCAGGCCCTCCTCGGGGATCTCCCGGCTGGAGAAGCCGATGACGCCGACCAGCAGGCCCTGCAGGACGGTGATCATGCCGAGCACGAACACCTTCGACATCAGGTACGCCGAGCGCGACAGGCCGGTCGCCCGCTCCCGCTCGTAGATGACCCGTTCCTTGATCAGCTCGCGGACCGAGTTCGCCGCGCCCGCGAAGCAGGCGCCGACCGCGAGGATCAGCAGGACCGTGGTGGCCGTGCCGTTCGGGATGATCCGGCCGGTCTGTGGGTTGGCCGGGTTGGGCAGCAGGCCCTTGTCCGCGTCGATGAGCAGGCTCACCGCGCCGAGCACGGCCGGCAGGATCACCATCAGGGCCAGGAAGCCCTTGTCGGACGCGATCACCGAGACGTAACGCCGGACGAGCGTGACGAACTGGGACATCCAGCCCTGCGGCTTCGGCGGCTTCATCGCCTGCATCGGCGCAACCTGTACGGACTGCGGCGCAACGGCGTCGATGTCCGCGGCGTACATCTGGTAGTGCTGCGAGCCCTTCCAGCGGCCCGCCCAGTCGTAGTCGCGGTAGTTCTCGAAGGCGGAGAAGACATCGGCCCAGGTGTCGTAGCCGAAGAAGTTCAGCGCCTCCTCGGGCGGGCCGAAGTAGGCGACCGAGCCGCCCGGCGCCATCACCAGCAGCTTGTCGCAGATCGCCAGCTCGGCCACCGAGTGGGTGACGACGAGGACCGTACGGCCGTCGTCCGCCAGGCCGCGCAGCAGCTGCATGACATCGCGGTCCATGCCCGGGTCGAGGCCGGAGGTCGGCTCGTCCAGGAAGATCAGCGACGGCTTGGTCAGCAGCTCCAGGGCCACGGAGACGCGCTTGCGCTGGCCGCCGGACAGGGACGTGACCTTCTTGTCCTTGTGGATGTCCAGCTTCAGCTCGCGCAGCACCTCGTCGATACGGGCGTCGCGCTCGGCGGCCGTGGTGTCGGCCGGGAAGCGGAGCTTGGCCGCGTACTTGAGGGCCTTCTTGACGGTCAGCTCCTTGTGCAGGATGTCGTCCTGCGGGACCAGACCGATGCGCTGGCGCAGCTCGGCGAACTGCTTGTAGAGGTCCCGGTTGTCGTAGAGGACCTCGCCCTGGTCGGCCGGGCGGTAGCCGGTGAGCGCCTTGAGCAGGGTGGACTTGCCGGATCCGGACGGGCCGATGACCGCGATCAGCGACTTCTCCGGGACGCCGAAGGAGACGTCCTTGAGGATCTGCTTGCCGCCGTCGACCGTGACGGTCAGGTGGCGGGCGGAGAAGGACACCTCACCGGTGTCGACGAACTCCTCGAGCCGGTCGCCGACGATCCGGAACGTCGAGTGGCCGACGCCGACGACGTCGGCCGGGCCGAGCAGCTGCGTGCCGCCCTTGGGGATCGGCTGGCCGTTGACGTACGTGCCGTTGTGCGAGCCCAGGTCGCGGATCTCCATGCGCCCGTCGGGCGTCGAGTGGAACTCGGCGTGGTTCCGGGAGACCTGGAGGTCGGAGACGACCAGTTCGTTCTCCAGGGCACGGCCGATGCGCATCACGCGGCCGAGGGAGAACTGGTGGAACGTGGTCGGGCTGCGGTCGCCGTAGACCGGCGGCGCCCCCGCGACGCCGCCGGGGCCCTGCTGCTGCGGGATGTGCGCCCCGTGCTGCTGCGGCTGCTGCTGCCAGCCGGCCTGGGCCTGCTGCTGCGGGGCCTGGGGCTGCTGGTGGGGTGCCTGCTGGTGTGGCGCCTGCTGGCCAGGGGCCTGCTGGGCCCAGCCGGGGTTCGCGCCCTGCGCGGCGTACGGCTGCTGCTGCGGCTGGGGCTGCGGCGTGGCGACGGAGGCGGCGGCACCGGAGAAGTCCAGGCGCGGGCCGTCGGTCGCGTTGCCGAGGTTGACCGCCGAGCCCGGGCCGAGTTCCAGCTGGTGGATCCGCTGCCCCTGCACGAACGTGCCGTTGGTGCTGCCATGGTCCTCGATGACCCAACTGCGGCCGTTGAAGCTGACCGTGGCGTGACGCCAGGAGACCCTGGCGTCGTCGAAGACGACGTCCCCCTGCGGATCACGTCCGAGGGTGTATGCCCTGGACGGATCGAGCGTCCAGGTACGTCCGTTTGATTCCAGTACGAGTTCCGGCACTCCATGCCCCACTGAGTTGTCCCCCGAGTTACCCCCGACATGGGGAGTCTAGGGATGTCGAACATCGGGGGGAACTATTTCAGTAGCGGCCGCCTGACCGAAAGTCGGGCCTTGTGAAGACCGCGTTCGGACGCATCAGCCGTTTCCGTTGACGGGGTTGAAAACGGGCCGGAGAGTGGTATTTCGACGCGAGGGGGACATGCGCGGTGGTCCCGCCGCACAGCGGATCGGGGGGTCTGCCATGGGTGCCGGTGCAGGTGTCGGGACGGTGAGTGACGGCACGCGGGTGCCGTGGGGAGACGTGCTGAGGTCCGCCGTCGCCGCCGTGAGCTGGGCGTTGATCGGGATGGCGGGTACGGCGGCCCTGGGTCTGCGGCTGCTGGAGGCGGACGCGGCGGGCTCGTTGGGGCCGATGACCGCGGCGGTGGTGGCCCTCGGGGCGGGTGGTTCGGTCACGCCGTCCGGTGATGTGTCCGCGTTCGGCCTCACGGGTGCGCAGGCGGACACGGCCATCGAGATCACGCCACTGGGGGTGAGCCTGGTCGGGGCGGTGCTGCTGTCGTACTTCTTCCTACGGTCCTTGCGGGCGGCGGGAGTTGTGATATCGCCGGCCGAACTCCTCGCGCGTGCGGGCGCGGTGGTCGCGCTGTTCGTGGCGATGCTGGGCGGGCTGGCGTGGGCGGGGCACGACGTCATCACGATCGACGGCGGCGCGCTGGGCCTGGACGACCTGACGGGCGGGGGCGGCGGGGGCGGAGACGGCCTGGAGATTCCCGGGCTCGGGGACGTCGGGGACATCGGGGACATCGGCGGGCTGCTGCCCGACCGGATCGGCGATCTGGTCGACGCGCAGGCGGCGGTCGGTTTCACGGTCGACACCGCGCCCACGCTGCTCGGCGGGGCCGGCTGGTCGGCCGGGATCCTCCTCATCGCCCTGCTGGCCTCGCGCCGTACGCCGCTGCCGCGGGGCTGGGAAGCCGTGCACCGGGTCGTGCGGCCCGCCGTCTCCGCTGTGGTGACCGTGCTGCTGGTCGCGGTGGCGGCGGGGCTCGCGGCGGCGGCGTACGCGGCGGCCGGCGACGACCATCCCCGGCGCATCGCCGGCGCGGCGCTGCTCGGGGCGCCGAACGGGGTGTGGCTGGGCGTCCCGATCGGCCTGCTCGTGCCATGGGACGGCCGGGCCACGGGTGAACTGACCCGCCTCCTGCCGGACCCCCTGGACGACCTGCTCGCGGTCCGCTCCGACCAGCCGGTGACGCTGGGGCGGCTGGCCGAGCTGGACGGGCGGGTGTGGCTGCTGGGGGTGGCTGCGGCGCTGATGATGCTCCTGGCGGGAGTGTTGACGGCAGTGCGGACGCCGGTGCCTGACCCTGGGGACGTACGGGGTCCGGGTGCGCTCGGTTTCGCGGCACGGTGTGCGCTGCGGCTGGGGGTCGCGACCGCGCTGGCCCTGCCGCTGCTCGCCTGGCTGACGGACGTGTCCGTGACCGCCTCCCTGTCCGTCCTCGGCTTCGACGCGTTCGGCGCGGGCATCGAACTGCACGGCCACCTCGGCATGGCCCTGCTGCTGGGCGCGGTGTGGGGTGCGGGGGCCGGAGCGGTGGGGGCGTTGCTGGCGTGGGCGAGCGGGGGCGCGGGGCGACGGGCTTCGGCTTTGGCTCGGGGGGTGGCCGGGGCTGGGATGGCGGGAGTCGTCGGTGCGGCCGGGGTTGGTGTGGCCGGGGCCGGTGGGCCTGGGGTCGGTGGGCCTGGGGTCGGTGCGTCTGGGGTCGGTGGAGCAGGGAGGCAGTCGGAGGTTGGGTGGGCTGGGCACGGGGAGGGGGCCGAGAAGAGGCAGGCCGGGGACGACGCCAGTGCCGGGCATGCGGCAGGGCCGTGGGCCGACACGGGTCAGGCCGGGCACGACGCCAGTGCCAGGCGGTCCAGGGGCTCGGGCCGGACCGGTGCCGGGCGGGCGTCGTCGTACGGGGAGGAGGCCGGGCCGTACGCGCCGGGAAGGCCGTACCGGCCGCCGAACCCGGCCACCAACCCGTACCTCCGGGTGCCGGACGAATTGCCCGAGCCGGAGGATGCGCGGCCTGACGGCGAGGAACGACCGTCACCTCACGAACCGCCGTCGGGCGGTGACCCCGCTGCTCACCGGGGCGGGGACGTGAACGGTGCGCCCACCGTGGCGCGGCCGGTCGGTCCGCCGCCGCGTGGGCCCCGGCAGCCGCTCGGGCCGAAGGGCGGGAAGCGGCCGCCGACCCGGCCGGACGACGGGCCGCCGCCTCCGCCGCCTCCTCCCCCACCACCGCCGCCGCCGCGGAAACCTCGGGGAGGGAAGTAGGCCCCTCAGGAGGACAAAGGAGACAGGGGCCGCAAGGTTCGCGCCACCCACGCGTCACCCAGTGTTCGCTGTCCGCCAGGCGGACCTCACGGGCGGTGTGACCTGCCCGCCGGATACGGTGGAACCACCATGAGCGCTTCGCAGACCTCGTCCTCCGACGTTCCCACCCTCCTTGTCAAAATCTTCGGCAAGGACAGCCCGGGCATCACGGCCGGCCTCTTCGACACCCTCGCCGCCTACTCCGTCGACGTCGTCGACATCGAGCAGGTCGTCACCCGGGGCCGAATGGTGCTGTGCGCGCTCGTGACCGAGCCCCCCAAGGGGCTCGAGGGCGACCTGCGGGCGACCGTCCACAGCTGGGCCGAGTCGATGAAGATGCAGGCGGAGATCATCTCCGGCCTCGGCGACAACCGCCCGCGCGGGCTGGGCCGGTCCCTGGTGACCGTGCTCGGGCATCCGCTCACCGCCGAGGCGACCGCGGCGATCGCCGCGCGGATCACCAAGACCGGCGGCAACATCGACCGTATCTTCCGGCTCGCCAAGTACCCCGTCACCGCCGTCGAGTTCGCGGTGTCCGGCGTGGAGACCGAGCCGCTGCGCACCGCCCTGGCACCCGACGCGGCGAAGCTCGGCATCGACGTGGCGGTCGTCGCCGCCGGTCTGTACCGGCGCGCGCAGCGTCTGGTCGTCATGGACGTCGACTCGACGCTCATCCAGGACGAGGTCATCGAGCTGTTCGCCGCGCACGCCGGCTGCGAGGACCAGGTCGCCGAGGTGACGGCGGCCGCGATGCGCGGCGAGCTGGACTTCGAGCAGTCCCTGCACGCGCGCGTGGCGCTGCTGGAGGGGCTGGACGCCTCGGTCGTGGACAAGGTGCGCAGCGAGGTGCGGCTGACGCCGGGCGCTCGCACCCTGATCCGTACGCTGAAGCGGCTCGGCTTCCAAGTCGGCGTCGTCTCCGGCGGTTTCACCCAGGTCACCGACGATCTGAAGGAGCGGCTCGGGCTGGACTTCGCCCAGGCCAACACGCTGGAGATCGTCGACGGGAAGCTGACGGGCAAGGTCACGGGCGAGATCGTCGACCGTGCCGGCAAGGCCCGGCTGCTGCGCCGGTTCGCCGCCGAGGCGGGTGTGCCGCTGTCGCAGACCGTGGCGATCGGTGACGGTGCCAACGACCTGGACATGCTGAACGCGGCCGGTCTGGGCGTCGCCTTCAACGCCAAGCCGGTGGTGCGCCAGGCAGCGCACACCGCGGTGAACTTCCCCTTCCTGGACACCGTGCTGTACCTGCTCGGCATCACGCGCGAAGAGGTCGAGGCGGCGGACACCCTCGACACGGTCTGAACACGGTCTGAACATGGTTTGAGCCGGCCAGGCGGGCCCGGCACCGGTACGGTGCCGGGCCCCGGTCACGCGGAGTCGGTCGGGGAGTCGGTCACTCGGTCGGCGCCCAGTAGTCCTGCAGCGTGGCCGCGCCCGGCTCCAGGCCCTTCCACGAGCCGGTGAAGGACAGGAGGGCGAAGGCGGCGGCCGGGAACCCGCGGCGGCTCATGCGGTCGCGGGCGTCACCCTCGGCCGTGCCCGCCAGGATGTCGGCGAGGCCCTGGATGGCCGGGTTGTGGCCGATCACGAGGATGCTCTGCGCGTCGTCGGGGGTCTCGTTGAGCAGGGCGATCAGTTCGCCGGGCGAGGCCTCGTAGATCCGCTCTTCGTAGACGGTTTTCGGCCGCTGCGGGAACTCCTGGACGGCGAGCTTCCAGGTCTCCCGGGTCCGGACCGCGGTGGAGCACAGGGCCAGGTCGAAGGCGATGCCGGTGTCGGCCAGCCTGCGCCCGGCCTCCGCCGCTTCTTTTCGGCCCCGGTCAGCGAGCGGACGCTCGTGATCGCTCACCTGTGGCCAGTCGGCTTTCGCATGGCGGAAGAGGACAATCCTGCGGGGTTCTGCGACGCTCATAAGATCCAGCTTCGCACGAAACAGGCCACGGGGCGCAGGGAGTTGACCGCGGGTTTCTGCCGTGCTCAGCGGGCTGTCAGCTGCCGGAGCCATGCGAAGAGGTGGGTGATCAGGGGGTCACCGCCGGCCGCCTGGGCATCGGACGGGTTCAGGATCAGCACGAGCAGCGTGACGAAGGCGAGCGTGGGCAGGGCGAGGGCCCACCAGGGCAGCCGGCTGTCGACGCCGACCCGGGTCGCCGGATGGGGCCGGGTGTGCGTAGGAGCCGGCATGGGTGCCTCCGCTCTTCGAATGGTCCGTGGCCCGCGTCTCGCGGTCACACGTCGAAGCTACGGAATCCGAGGCGGCCAACCCATCCGGTGATCCACCCACTTGACCCTGACCCTCACCCCCTAGGGGACAGGGGGGCTAACCCCACCATGGGCGGGGCGGGGCCCGGTCATGGCGAGGCGATGGTCGCGATGACGCCGATGATGATGAAGATCGCGAAGAAGGCGCCGAACACGAGCAGCATCTTCTTCTGACCGTGCTGGGGATTCGGATCGAGCACTGGCATGGGGCAAGTCTCGCACCCGCCCCGGGCGCCTGACGCCCGGGGGTGTCCCCGAGCCCTCCGAGGAGCGGCTCAGCGGCCCGCCTCGTCCTCCACCGTACGGTCCCGGCCCGCCAGGAAGCCGATCGCCATCTGCGGGATCATCAGAGCGCTCATCAGCGCGATCGGCAGGCCCCAGCCCCCGCTGTGCTGGTAGAGGACGCCCACCAGGAGCGGCCCCGGGATGGAGATCAGATAGCCGGTGCTCTGCGCGAACGCCGACAGCTGGGCCACGCCCGGGCCGGTCCTGGCCCGCATGCCGACCATGGTCAGGGCGAGCGGGAAGGCACAGTTGGCGACGCCGAGCAGCAGCGCCCAGGCCCAGGCGCCGGCGGCCGGCGCGAGGTACAGCCCGGCGTAGCCGGCGAGGCCGCAGACGCCCAGGGCGAGCACGATCGGGCCCTGGTGCGGCAGCCGTGTGGCCAGGCGCGGTATGACGAAGGCCAGGGGCACGCCCATCACCATGGTGAGGGCGAGCAGCAGCCCCGCGGTGCCCGCGGGCACACCGGCGTCCCGGAAGATCTGCGCCATCCAGCCCATGGTGATGTAGGCGGCGGTCGCCTGGAGCCCGAAGAAGACGGCCAGGGCCCAGGCGGTGCGGCTCCTGGTGATCCGCAGCCGCGGCGCCTCCCCGGCGGCGGATCCGGCGGGAGCCGAGCCGGGCGTCCCCCGGTCCCGCGCCGACCGGTCGCCGTCGGGCTCCGGGCCCACGGCCCGCTCCCCGGACCGTGTCTCCGGGCCCCCGGTCCGCTCCGGCCCGGTCTCCGCGCCCCAGCTCCGCTCCCCGGGCCCGGACGCGACTCCGGCCCGATCCCCCGGCCCCGTCGCGACTCCGGCCCGCTCCCCCGGCCCGGACGCCGCCGTGTCCGCCCCACGCCCCCGCACGAACGGCAGCCACGGCAGCACAGCCGCCACGGCCAGTCCCGCCCACAGGGCTAGGCCCGACTGCCAGCTGCCGCCCAGGGCGTCGGTCAGGGGCACCGTGACCGCGGCCGCGAGGGCCGTGCCCAGGGCGAGGGCCATGGAGTACAGGCCGGTCATGGAGCCCACGCGGTCGGGGAACCAGTGCTTGACGATGACCGGCATCAGGACGTTGCTGACCGCGATGCCCATGAGGGCGAGGGCGCTGGCGGCCAGGAAGCCGGCCGTGCCGCCGGCGTACGGCCGGATCGCCAGGCCGGTGGCGATGGCGGCCATGCCGGCGCACACCACGGCGCCGGCGCCGAAGCGGCGGGCGAGCCGCGGGGCCATGACGCCGAAGACGGCGAAGCACAGCGGCGGCACGGAGGTGAGCAGCCCGGCCACGCTGCCGCTCATGCCAAGCCCGTCGCGGACCTCCTCCAGGAGGGCGCCGAGGCTGGTGATGGCGGGGCGGAGGTTCAGCGCGGACAGCACGATGCCGAGGACGAGCAGGCGCATCGTCCACGCGCGCGTGGCGGAGCCGCCGGGTTCCCGGGCATCGTGCGCGGCCGGGCTGCGTACGGTCGGGGGCGTCTTCGTCCGGGTTTCCTCACTAGCCATGCGGCTCATCATAGAATCATAGGATGATTGACTGTCCACTCAGCTCCCGCCCAGGCCGCGCTCCGGCGCCCCGGTCGTGCGAAGGTGTGCCATGCCCCTAAGCCATCCCCGACGTTCGGCCCTCTCCGAGCAGGTCATCGCCGCCCTGCGGGCCCAGATCACCTCCGGCGAGTGGCCGGTCGGCTCCCGCATTCCGACCGAGCCCGAGCTCGTCGAGCAGCTGGGGGTCGCCCGCAACACGGTCCGCGAGGCCGTCCGCGCCCTGTCGCACAACGGCCTGCTGGACATCCGCCAGGGCTCCGGCACGTACGTCGTGGCGACGAGCGAGCTGGCGGGGGTGATGCAGCGGCGGTTCGCCGGTGCCGACCCCCGGCACATCGCGGAGCTGCGCTCCACGCTGGAGTCGGCGGCCGCCCGGCTGGCCGCCGAGCGGCGTACGGAGAAGGACCTCAAGCAGCTCGACGCGCTGCTGCTGCGGCGTGAGGAGGCCTGGGAGTCGGGGGACACGGAGGCGTTCGTGACGGCGGACGCGACCTTCCACCTGGCCGTGGTCTCCGCCTCCCACAACGACGTGATGACGGCCATGTACGCGGACCTGGGCGAGGTCCTGCGGGACTGGTTGCGCGAGGACGTCGGCGAGGAGCTGACGCCGGAGACGTACCTGGAGCACGGGCGGCTGCTCGACGCGATCCGCGCGGGCGACGCGGCGCAGGCGGCGGCGGAGGCCGCCCGCTATCCGTTCCTGTGCCGCCTGGGCGGGATCAGCTCGCCCGCCGGTGGCTGATCCACACGTCGCCGACTTCCTTCCAGCAGCGCCCCGTCAGCCGTACGGTCTGCGCGGGCCCGGCCTCCACCGGGGTGCTGTCGGTGTCGATGTCCCACCAGCGGGCGCACTCGACGTGCAGGCTCACACGGTCGGCCTCGGGGTACGGGTTGTGGCAGTACACGGTCACCTTGGAGCCGGTGACTCGGACCCGGCACGCGGCGCCGAAGGGGCCGGCCGACTCGTGCTCGTCGGCGGGCACGCGCGCGTGGGGCACCGCCTCGTACGCCAGGGTCATCACGAGGGCGACGGCGAGGGACAGTGAGGCCGTTCGGCGGGACAAGCGCACAAGGGGACCTCCTCGGCCGTGCTGGGGAGGGGACCGCGTGGTGAACGCGTACTCCAGGGTGCCCAGTTGTGTGCCTCCCCCGCCCGGCCGGATGAGCCGAACGGGTGACGCCCCGCTCCCCGCGCACTGCGGGAAACGGGGCGCCTACGGCGTACGGGAGATCAGGCTCCGTACGAGAGGTCAGGCTCCGTACGAGAGATCAGGCTCCGATGGCGTGCAGACCGCCGTCCACGTGGATGATCTCGCCGGTGGTCTTCGGGAACCAGTCGCTCAGCAGCGCGACGACGCCGCGGCCGGCCGGCTCGGGGTCCTTCAGGTCCCACTCCAGCGGGGAGCGGGAGTCCCACACGGAGGCCAGCTCGCCGAAGCCCGGGATGGACTTGGCGGCCATGGAGCCGAGCGGGCCGGCCGAGATCAGGTTGCAGCGGATGTTCTGCTTGCCCAGGTCACGGGCCATGTAGCGGCTGGTGGCCTCCAGGGCGGCCTTGGCCGGGCCCATCCAGTCGTACTGCGGCCAGGCGAACTGCGCGTCGAAGGTCAGACCCACGACGGAGCCGCCGTTCTGCATCAGCGGCAGGCAGGCCATGGTCAGCGACTTCAGGGAGTACGCCGAGACGTGCATGGCGGTGGCGACCGACTCGAACGGCGTGTTCAGGAAGTTGCCGCCGAGGGCGTCCTGCGGGGCGAAGCCGATGGAGTGGACGACGCCGTCGAGGCCGCCGAGCTCCTCGCCGACGATGTCGGCCAGGCGCCCGAGGTGCTCGTCGTTGGTCACGTCGAGCTCGATGACCTTGACGGGCTTGGGGAGCTTCTTGGCGATGCGCTCGGTCAGCGTGGGCCGCGGGAACGCCGTGAGGATGACCTCGGCGCCCTGCTCCTGGGCCAGCTTGGCGGTGTGGAAGGCGATGGAGGCCTCCGTCAGCACACCGGTGATCAGGACGCGCTTGCCCTCGAGAATTCCGCTCATGGTGATCAGTGACCCATTCCCAGTCCGCCGTCAACGGGGATGACGGCTCCAGTGATGTACGAGGCGTCGTCCGAGGCGAGGAACCGCACCGTCGCGGCGATCTCCTCCGGCTGCGCGTACCGGCCGAGCGGGACCTGCTTCACGATGCCGGCGCGCTGCTCGTCGGAGAGCACCGCGGTCATGTCGGTCTCGACGAAGCCGGGCGCGACGACGTTGAAGGTGATGTTGCGCGAGCCCAGCTCACGGGCGAGGGAGCGCGCGAAGCCGACGAGGCCGGCCTTGGAGGCGGCGTAGTTGGCCTGCCCCGCGGAGCCGAGCAGCCCGACGACCGAGGAGATCAGGACGACGCGGCCCTTCTTGGCGCGCAGCATGCCACGGTTGGCGCGCTTGACCACGCGGAAGGTGCCGGTGAGGTTGGTGTCGAGGACCGAGGTGAAATCCTCCTCGGACATGCGCATCAGGAGCTGGTCCTTGGTGACGCCGGCGTTGGCGACGAGGACCTCGACGGGGCCGTGGGTCTCCTCGATCTCCTTGTAGGCCTGCTCCACCTGCTCGGCGTCGGTGATGTCGCACTTGACGGCCAGGAATCCGGCCGGCGGCTCACCCGAGCGGTACGTGATGGCGACCTTGTCGCCGGCATCGGCGAAAGCACGGGCGATGGCGAGGCCGATGCCCCGGTTGCCTCCGGTGACGAGAACCGAGCGGCTCAACGGATCACCCTTTCGGTAGCGGTCTGATACCCCGCCCGGGCGCCTGGACGACAGGCGGCGATGACAGGCGGCTTCCTTCGAAACCTATCGGTCCGGGCAGGCCCGCGGACAATCGGGCACCGACAGTGGCGTACGGGACTCACTGTCGGGTCCCTACAGAAACCCGCGCAGCCGGGTCATGAAACTCGTGGCCCGCGCGCGGGCCGAGACGACATGATCGGAGCAGTCACGAAGTACGGCGACCACCCTCACCTCGACAGAAAGAGACGGCGGTGCCTCATACCATCGACGAGGCCTTCACGGCCCTCCCCCTACGCGCCCTCGCGGACGCGGCCCTCGCACGCGCGCGTGCGCTGGGCGCCGAGCACGCGGACTTCCGGTTCGAGCGGGTGCGGGGCGCTTCCTGGCGGTTCCGGGACGCCAAGCCCGCCGGATCCTCGGACACCACCGACCTCGGGTACGCGGTGCGCGTCGTGCACGGCGGCACGTGGGGTTTCGCCTCGGGGGTGGACCTCACTCTGGACGCCGCCGCCAAGGTGGCCTCCCAGGCGGTGGCCATGGCGAAGCTCTCGGCGCAAGTGATCAAGGCGGCGGGGTCCGACGAGCGCGTGGAGCTGGCCGACGAGCCCGTGCACGCCGACAGGACATGGGTCTCGTCGTACGAGATCGATCCGTTCACCGTGCCCGACGAGGAGAAGGCCGGGCTGATCGCGGAGTGGAGCGCGCGGCTGCTGGCGGCGCGGGGGGTGGACCATGTCGACGCCTCGCTGCTCACCGTCCACGAGAACAAGTTCTACGCCGACACGGCCGGGACCGTGACCACGCAGCAGCGGGTGCGGCTGCACCCGGTGTTCAACGCCGTGTCGGTGGACGAGTCGAGCGGCGAGTTCGACTCGATGCGCACCCTCGCGCCGCCCGTGGGACGCGGCTGGGAGTATCTGCGGGGCACCGGCTGGGACTGGGAGGGCGAGCTGGAGCAGATCCCGGAACTGCTCGCCGAGAAGATGCGGGCACCGAGCGTCGAGGCGGGCCTGTACGACCTGGTCGTCGACCCGTCCAACCTGTGGCTGACCATCCACGAGTCCATCGGGCACGCCACCGAGCTGGACCGGGCGCTCGGTTACGAGGCCGCCTACGCGGGCACCTCCTTCGCCACCTTCGACCAGCTGAACAAGCTGCGCTACGGCTCGGAGCTGATGAACGTCACCGGCGACCGCACCGCCGAGCACGGGCTCGCCACCATCGGGTACGACGACGAGGGCGTCCAGGCGCAGTCCTGGGACCTGGTGAAGGACGGCACGCTCGTCGGCTACCAGCTGGACCGGCGGATCGCGAGACTGACCGGCTTCGAGCGGTCCAACGGCTGCGCCTACGCCGACTCCCCCGGGCACGTGCCGGTGCAGCGCATGGCCAACGTGTCGCTGCGGCCGGACCCGGCCGGGATGTCCACCGAGGACCTGATCGGGGGCGTGGAGCGGGGCATCTACGTCGTCGGCGACCGGTCCTGGTCGATCGACATGCAGAGGTACAACTTCCAGTTCACCGGGCAGCGCTTCTACCGGATCGAGAACGGGCGGCTCGCCGGGCAGCTGCGGGACGTGGCCTACCAGGCGACGACGACCGACTTCTGGGGCTCGATGGCCGCCGTCGGCGGTCCGCAGACCTACGTCCTGGGCGGCGCCTTCAACTGCGGAAAGGCCCAGCCGGGCCAGGTCGCGGCCGTGTCGCACGGCTGCCCGTCGGCCCTCTTCAAGGGCGTCAACATCCTCAACACCACGCAGGAGGCCGGTCGATGAGCGGGCGCACCAGCAAGCCGCACGAGATCGTCGAGCGGGCCCTCGAACTGTCCCGGGCGGACGGCTGTGTCGTCATCGCCGACGAGCAGTCCACCGCCAACCTGCGCTGGGCGGGCAACGCGCTGACCACGAACGGTGTCACGCGCGGACGCACGCTCACCGTCATCGCGACGGTCGACGGCAAGGAGGGCACGGCCTCGGGGGTCGTGTCACGGTCCGCCGTGGCGGCCGACGAGCTGGAGCCCCTGGTGCGGGCCGCCGAGGCCGCCGCGCGCGGCGCCGGACCCGCCGAGGACGCGCAGCCGCTGGTCACGGGTGTCGCGCAGGCGCCGGAGTTCACGGAGGCGCCGGCCGAGACCTCCTCCGCCGTGTTCGCCGACTTCGCTCCGGCGCTCGGCGAGGCCTTCGCACGCGCGCGTGCGGGCGGCCGGGAGCTGTACGGCTTCGCCAACCACGAACTGGTGTCGACGTACGTGGGGACGTCCACGGGGCTGCGGCTGCGGCACGACCAGCCGAACGGGACGCTGGAGGTGAACGCCAAGTCGCCGGACCGGACCCGGTCCGCCTGGGCCGGTCGCTCCACGCGGGACTTCAAGGACGTCGACCCGGCGGCGCTGGACGCGGAGCTGGCCGTGCGCCTCGGGTGGGCCGAGCGGCGTGTGGAGCTGCCCGCGGGCCGGTACGAGACGCTGCTGCCGCCGACGGCCGTCGCGGACCTGCTGATCTACCAGATGTGGTCGGCGTCGGGCCGGGACGCGGTGGAGGGTCGCACGGTGTTCTCCAAGCCGGGCGGCGGTACGCGGGTCGGCGAGAAACTGACCGACCTGCCGCTGACGCTGCGCAGCGACCCGAACGAGCCCGGTCTGGAGTCGGCGCCCTTCGTGATCGCGCACTCCTCCGGGGGCGATCAGTCGGTGTTCGACAACGGGCTGCCGCTCACGGCCACCGAGTGGATGAGCCGGGGCGAGCTGCGGCACCTGACGACCAGCCGCCACAGTGCCGGCCTGACCGGGCTGCCTGTGGCGCCGACCATCGAGAACGTGATCCTGGACGGGGGTGAGGACCGCTCCCTGGAGGAGATGGTCGCGAACACCGAGCGCGGGCTGCTGCTGACGTGCCTGTGGTACATCCGGGAGGTCGACCCGGCGACGCTGCTGCTCACCGGCCTGACGCGGGACGGCGTCTACCTGGTCGAGAACGGCGAGGTGACCGGCGAGGTGAACAACTTCCGCTTCAACGAGTCACCGGTCGGTGTCCTCGGCCGGGCCACGGAGGCCGGGCGCACCGAGAAGACGCTGCCCAGGGAGTGGAGCGACTGGTTCACCAGGGCCGCGATGCCCGCGCTGCGCGTCCCCGATTTCAATATGAGCTCTGTCAGTCAGGGCGTATAACCTCGTAGTCGGCTGTCACCCGACTGCCCGAAGATCATCGAGGAGACACGAGAACCGTGACGGACATCGTCGACGAGCTGAAGTGGCGCGGGCTGTTCGCCCTGTCCACTGACGAGGACGCTTTGCGCAAGGCGCTCGCGGACGGTCCCGTCACGTTCTATTGCGGCTTCGACCCGACGGCGCCGTCGCTGCACGTGGGGCACCTGGTGCAGGTGCTGACCGTGCGCCGGCTCCAGCAGGCCGGTCACCGGCCGCTGGCGCTGGTCGGCGGTGCCACGGGCCTGATCGGCGACCCGCGTCCGACCGCGGAGCGCACGTTGAACGCCCCGGAGACGGTCCGCGGCTGGGTCGACAAGCTGCGCGGCCAGATCGAGCCGTTCCTCTCCTTCGAGGGTGAGAACGCCGCCGTGATGGTCAACAACCTCGACTGGACGGAGAACCTCTCCGCGATCGAGTTCCTCCGGGACATCGGCAAGCACTTCCGCGTCAACAAGATGCTGACGAAGGACTCCGTCGCCCGGCGCCTGGAGTCCTCCGAGGGCATCAGCTACACGGAGTTCAGCTACCAGCTCCTGCAGGGCATGGACTTCCTCCAGCTCTACCGGAGGTACGGCTGCACGCTCCAGCAGGGCGGCAGCGACCAGTGGGGCAACCTCACGGCGGGCCTGGACCTGATCCACCGGCTGGAGCCGGACGCCACGGTGCACGCCATGGCGACGCCGCTGATGACCAAGGCGGACGGCACCAAGTTCGGCAAGACCGAGGGCGGCGCCGTCTGGCTCGACCCGGAGATGACGACGCCGTACGCGTTCTACCAGTTCTGGCTGAACGTGGACGACCGGGACATCTCCACGTACATGCGCATCCTGTCCTTCCGCTCCCGCGAGGAGCTGGAGGAGCTGGAGAAGCAGACCGAGGAGCGTCCGCAGGCCCGTGCCGCGCAGCGTGCGCTGGCCGAGGAGCTGACGACGCTGGTGCACGGCGCCCACCAGACGGCCGCCGTGATCGCCGCGTCCAAGGCTCTCTTCGGGCAGGGCGAGCTGGCCGAGCTCGACGAGCGGACGCTGGCCGCGGCCCTGTCGGAGGTGCCGCACATCCAGGTCGCCGAGCTCGGTCCGGTCGTCGACCTGTTCGCCGAGGTCGGCCTGGTGGCCAGCAAGTCGGCCGCGCGGCGTACGGTCAAGGAGGGCGGCGCCTACGTGAACAACGCCAAGGTCGCCGGCGAGGACGCGGTCCCGGCCAAGGAGGACCTGCTGCACGGCCGCTGGCTGGTGCTGCGCCGGGGCAAGAAGAACCTGGCGGCGGTGGAGGTCACCGGCGCCTGAGCGCGCGAGAAGGCGAGCGAAGGGGGCGGTCTCCGGTGCCGGAGGCCGCCCCCTTCGCCGTGTGCCCCGTTGTGCCCTTCCAGGCGTTGTGCCCTTCTAGGCCCTTCGTCTGCTTCCCCTGGCCGCCGTCCAGGCCCGGTCGCCGAGACCGACGAGGATGACCGCCATCACCAGCTGGAAGACATGCCGCCACCAGTCGATGCCCGATGTGGCGTCGACACCGGCCGCCCGGGCGATGGCGTTGCCGGCGATGGCGCCGATCATGCCCAGGATGACGGTCAGCCACAGGGGGACATGCTGCTTGCC
This sequence comes from Streptomyces sp. NPDC016851, assembly GCF_055562795.1. Classification (NCBI taxonomy): domain Bacteria; kingdom Bacillati; phylum Actinomycetota; class Actinomycetes; order Kitasatosporales; family Streptomycetaceae; genus Streptomyces; species Streptomyces sp. NPDC016851. The sequence continues at coordinate 148,888 of NZ_JBVHEP010000020.1, read as the reverse complement.
CGGAATGATCGCCTTGGCGAGCAGACCGAGTACCAGTCCCAAGATGATCGCCCACAACCAGCCCATCGCTGCCTCCTCGTACGGCTCGACGTGAGCACTACGCCCAGTGTCCGCCCAGGTGCCCTACGCCGCATGCCGGGGATGGCCGTACGTATCACGGCTCAGGCCGTTCGCCCCGACTGGACCGGCCCCGGTCTCGTGACCGACGCAGGCGCGGCGTAACGTGGAAGCTGCTCTGGGCAGGGTCCCCGACCGGCCGAGGGCGGCTACGGGGCGGGGAGATCCGATACGGGCGGATGGTGGGATGCGATGCGCAAGCAGCATGGCGGCGGACACGCCGAGGTGTTCCGGATCACCGGCGCCCGGGCCGGACTTCAGGAGGACGTCCGCGGGCGGCAGCGCCGGTACGTGATCTCGATGACGGTCCGCACGATCTCCGTCATCCTCGCGGCCACACTGTGGAACGTCGAACGGCACGTCGCCGTCGTGGCGTTGGTGCTCGGGCTGGTGCTCCCGTACATCGCGGTGGTGATCGCGAACGCCGGGCGTGAAAACGCGCCGTCTCTGCCGTCGACGTTCGTGGTGCCGCCGGAGCGGCCGATGATCGCGCCGCCGGGCACGCAGGACGGCCCCGCGGAATCCGGCGCGGAAGACGCCGTGTCCGGGACGGTGCCGGGGGCGCGGACCGAGCCGCAGGAGCGGTAGGTGCGCTCGGGGGCACTCGGGGGCGCTCACAAGCGGAAGTCATCTTCCCGCCAAGCTCAAGAAAAGCTCAGATCAATCATGCTGTTCAGGTGCCGGGCGCGGGGTTACCCGTGACATACTTCGTACGCGCTCCGCATCCCCCGTCGGAGCGACGGACCGACGCCGGGCAGCTCCCCCCGTGGCTGCTCGGCGTCGCCTTTTCTGTGTGCAGTGGTGAGACGAAGCTGTGAGTGACGAGACGCCCATCTGTTCCGCGAAGGGCTGCCGTGCGGCTGCCGTGTGGGTGCTGGCGTGGAACAACCCGAAGATCCATACGCCGGAGCGGCGCAAGACGTGGCTCGCGTGCGAGGAGCATCGCGAGCATCTGTCGCAGTTCCTCGGCGTGCGGGGGTTCTTGAAGGACGTGGTGCTCCTGAAGGAATGGGAGTCCTCGCAGAACCCCTAGGGCGTGTCCTGGCTAGCCACCGATCGCCGACATGGGCCGGTCCGGCTGCACGAAGGTCGGGTCGTCCAGGCCCGCTCCCGCCTTCTTGCCCCACATCGCCAGGCGCCAGATGCGGGCGATCTCCTCGTCCGGGGCGTCCGAGCGGAGGGCGGCGCGCAGGTCCGTCTCCTCCTGGGCGAACAGGCACGTGCGTATCTGTCCGTCGGCGGTGAGGCGGGTGCGGTCGCAGGCCGCGCAGAAGGGGCGGGTGACGGAGGCGATCACACCGACGACATGCGGGCCGCCGTCGACCACCCAGCGCTCCGCCGGTGCCGAGCCGCGTGCCTCGTCGCCCTCGGGGGTCAGCTCGAAGCGCGTGCGCAGGGAGGTCAGGATGTCACCTGCCGTGATCATGCCGTCGCGCTTCCAGCCGTGCTGGGCGTCCAGGGGCATCTGCTCGATGAAGCGCAGCTCGTAGTCGTGTTCCACGGCCCAGGCAAGGAGGTCCGGGGCCTCGTCGTCGTTGAGGCCGGGCATCAGGACCGAGTTGACCTTGACCGGGGTCAGGCCGGCGTCGCGCGCGGCGTTCAGGCCCTCGATGACGTCCTTGTGGCGGTCGCGGCGGGTGAGGGTCTTGAAGACGTCCGGGCGGAGCGTGTCGAGGGAGACGTTGACCCGGTCCAGGCCCGCCGCCTTCAGGGCCGCCGCGGTGCGCTTGAGGCCGATGCCGTTGGTCGTGAGGGACATCTGGGGGCGCGGCTCCAGGGCCGCGACGCGCTCGACGATGCCGACCAGGCCGGGGCGCAGCAGGGGTTCGCCGCCGGTGAAGCGGACCTCCTCGATACCGAGGGAGGTGACCGCGATGTCGATCAGGCGGACGATCTCGTCGTCCGTGAGCAGGTCCGGCTTGGCCAGCCACTGCAAGCCCTCCTCGGGCATGCAGTACGTGCAGCGCAGGTTGCACCGGTCGGTCAGCGAGACCCTCAGGTCGGTGGCCACTCGGCCGTAGGTGTCGATGAGCACGTGGGCCCCCTCCCTCGACGCGGATCGTGCCCGGAGCACTTCTTCTCCGACACCTGAGAGCCTACGTGACACCACTGACATCACCACAGGCCCGATCCCACGACGCGGGACGCGACCGCGCCACAGGGACCTGGAGGTTCCTACGACGCGGCCGCGTGAGGGGGTTCGTGCTCAGTGGGCGCCGGTGCCGGTCAGGGACCGGACCTCCAGCTCGGCGAACTTCTTGACGTCCGGCTCTTCCTTGGACAGGACCGTGCCGAGCCAGCCCATGAGGAAGCCGAACGGGATGGAGATGATGCCCGGGTTCTTCAGCGGGAACCAGGCGAAGTCGACCTCGGGGAACATCGCCTTGGGGTCGCCGGAGACGACGGGCGAGAACAGCACCAGGCCGACGGCGACGATCAGACCGCCGTAGATCGACCACAGGGCGCCCTGGGTGGTGAACCGCTTCCAGAACAGGCTGTAGAGGATCGTCGGCAGGTTGGCGGAGGCCGCGACGGCGAAGGCGAGCGCGACCAGGCCGGCCACGTTCAGGTCGCGGGCGAGGGCGCCCAGGCCGATGGAGACGACGCCGATGAAGACGGTCGCCCAGCGGGCCGCGCGGACCTCCTCGGCGCCGGAGGCCTTCCCCTTGCGGATGACGTTGGCGTAGATGTCGTGCGCGAAGGACGACGACGAGGCCAGGGTGAGGCCGGCGACGACGGCGAGGATCGTGGCGAAGGCCACGGCCGAGATCGTGGCGAGCAGGATCGCGCCCCAGGTCGAGTCGACGCCGCCCAGGTGCAGGGCGAGCAGGGGTGCCGCCGTGTTGCCGGACGGGTTGGAGGCGATGATCTCTTCCTGTGAGATGAGCGCGGCGGCGCCGAAGCCGAGCGCGATCGTCATCAGGTAGAAGCCGCCGATGATGCCGATGGCCCAGTTCACGGACTTCCGGGCGGCCTTGGCGTCCGGCACCGTGTAGAAGCGGATCAGGATGTGCGGCAGGCCGGCGGTGCCAAGCACCAGGGCGATGCCGAGGGAGACGAAGTCCAGCTTGGAGGTGCCGGTCGCGCCGTACTGGAGGCCGGGCTCCAGGAAGGCGGCGCCCTTGCCGCTCTTCTCGGCGGCCGTGCCGAGCAGGTCGGAGATGTTGAAGTTGAACTTCAGCAGCACCAGGAAGGTGATCAGGATGGTGCCGCCGATGAGCAGCACGGCCTTGATCATCTGGACCCAGGTGGTGCCCTTCATGCCGCCGATGGAGACGTAGACGATCATCAGGACGCCGACGAGGGCGACGATGAGGATCTTGCCGGCGTCGGAGGTGATGCCGAGCAGCAGCGAGACGAGGACGCCCGCGCCGGCCATCTGGGCCAGCAGGTAGAAGATCGACACGACGATCGTCGACGTGCCGGCCGCGGTGCGCACCGGGCGCTGGCGCATGCGGTACGCGAGCACGTCGCCCATGGTGTAGCGGCCGGAGTTGCGCAGCGGCTCGGCCACCAGGAGCAGGGCGACCAGCCAGGCGACCAGGAAGCCGATGGAGTAGAGGAAACCGTCGTAGCCGAAGATGGCGATCGCGCCGGCGATGCCGAGGAACGACGCGGCCGACATGTAGTCGCCGGAGACGGCGAGGCCGTTCTGGAAGGCGCTGAACTGGCGCCCGCCCGCGTAGAAGTCGGCGGCGTCCTTGGTCTGGCGGCCAGCCCAGATGGTGATGCCGAGGGTGGCCAGGACGAACAGCGCGAACAGGGTGATGATCAGCGGGCGGTGCTCGCTGGCCTCGTTCGCGGCGAGAAGGGTCTGCTGTGCGGTGCTCATGCGCCGCCCTCCATCCGGGACTTGATGGCCTCGGCCTTGGGGTCGAGGTTCGCGGCGGCGTGCTTGGAGTACCACCAGGCGATGAGGAATGTGGTGACGAACTGGGCGACGCCGAAGACGAGGGCGACGTTGATGTTGCCGAACAGCTTGGTGCCCATGAAGCCGCCCGCGTAGTTCGACAGCAGGACGTACAGCAGGTACCAGGCGATGAAGGCGACGGTCAGCGGGAAGGCGAAGGAGCGGTAGGAGCGGCGCAGTTCACCGAACTCCGCGCTCTCCTGCACCTCGCTGAACTCCTCGGGTGAGGGGAGTTTGTGTTGATCTTTCGAGGGGGGCGGTGCGTCGGTGGCCACGGAGAGTCTCCTCGCGATGACGGAAGCGGTTGTGAACAGGGACGGAGGCGAGTGTCCTCGCGCTCCTTGTTCAACGTCACGGCGGCACGCGAGGACCGGTTCAACCGCGCGGCGTTCTTTCCGAAGTCGTTTCGACAAAACGTTGCTGGCCAGCGAGAGCGCGGGATAGCTTCGCCCTGCACCACCTCGTCATGTACCTGCCCGAGCACCACCTGTGCCTCGGGCCGGTTTCGTTTCCGGAGGATGTGGAGACCCCATGTCTCACTTGCGTTCCAGACGCCGGCTCGCCCTCGCCGTGCCCGTCGTGCTGTCTCTGACCGCCTCGCTGGGCTTCCTGCCCGCCGCCGCCTCGGCGGCCCCGCAGGCGGAGCCGACCACCCGGACGGCGGACGCGCCGACACTGGCGTACGTCGTCAACACCAAGACGGACCGGCACACGATCGCGTCGGTGAAGAAGGCGATCGGGAAGGCCGGCGGCTCGGTCGTGGCGACGTACGAGCGGATCGGCGTGATCGTCGTCCACTCCTCGAACGCCGACTTCGCCAAGACCGTGCGCGAGGCCCGCGGTGTCCAGTCCGCGGGTGCCACGCGTACGACGCCCCTGACGGCCGCGGGGACCAAGGAGGAGGGCGCGGTCGAGTACCTGACGGCCGCTCAGGAGAAGCGCACCGAGGCCGCCTCGGCGAAGACGCCCGAGAGCGAGCCCCTCGAGGCCGACCAGTGGGACCTGCGCGCGATCGGCGCCGACAAGGCCGCGAAGATCAACCCGGGCAGCAGCAAGGTGACCGTCGCCGTGATCGACACCGGCGTGGACGACACCCACCCCGACATCGCCCCGAACTTCTCCGCGTCCCAGTCCGCGAACTGCGCCGGCGGCAAGCCCGACACCAGCGAGGGCGCCTGGCGGCCGTACACGCCGGAGGACTACCACGGCACGCACGTGGCCGGTGAGATCGCCGCCGCGCGCAACGGAATCGGCGTGGCCGGCGTCGCACCTGGTGTGAAGGTCTCCAGCATCAACGTGACCGACCGGGCGAACGGTCTCTTCTACCCGGAGAGCGTGGTGTGCGCCTTCGTGTTCGCCGCCGACCACGGCGTCGAGATCACGAACAACAGCTACTACGTCGACCCGTGGCTCTACAACTGCATGGACGACCCCGACCAGCGGGCCATCGTCGACGCGGTCAACCGGGCGCAGCTGTACGCGCAGAAGAAGGGCACGCTCAACGTCGCCGCGGCGGGCAACTCCAACCACGACCTGGACGCGGACGCGATCGTCGACGACTCCAGCCCGGACGACTCCACCCCCGTCGAGCGCACCATCGACCCGCACGAGTGCTTCGACGTGCCGAACCAGCTGCCGGGTGTCGTCACGGTGAGCTCGACGGGCGTCGACAACGAGAAGTCGTACTTCTCGACGTACGGCAAGGGCGTCGTCGACGTCGCGGCGCCGGGTGGCGACCGGCGCTACCAGATACCCGACACGCCCTCGAAGGACGGCCGCATCCTGTCCACGCTGCCGAACGGCGCGTACGGCTTCCTCCAGGGCACCTCGATGGCCTCCCCGCACGCCTCCGGCGTCGCCGCGCTGCTGAAGTCCAAGCACCCGTGGGCGTCCCCGGCCCAGCTCCAGGCCCTGATGAAGGCCCAGGCCGACCGGACGGCCTGCCCCGAGTCGTACGACCAGGACGGTGACGGCACGCAGGACGCGGTGTGCGAGGGCGGCAAGCGCGTCAACGGCTTCTACGGGTACGGCATCGTCAACGCGCTGCGCGCCGTCAAGTGACGCGCGTTTCCCGGACTTTCCGCACAGCCCGCTCTACCGCGAACGAACTGGAGACACCATGACTGCGCCGCACGCGCGCTACCGCCGCGCCGTCGCGATCCCGGCCGGGATGGCGGTGGCCACGGCCCTCGCGTTCCTGCCGAACACCACGGCCTCGGCCGCCGACGAGGCGCCCGCGCCGGTCTCGGCCGACGCGACCTCGCTCAGCTACGTCGTCAACGTCAAGCCGGGCCACGGCACTTCGGCGTACGTGAAGAAGGCCGTCGGCAAGGCCGGGGGCACGATCGTGACGTCGTACGACCAGATCGGCGTCATCGTCGTCCACTCCTCGAACCCCGACTTCGCCAAGAGCATCCGCAAGGTGCGCGGGGTGCAGTCGGCCGGTGCCACCCGCACCAAGCCGCTGCCGTCGGCGTCGACGGGTGACCTGGGCACGCCGAAGGCGCTGAGCGCGGCCGAGGTCGCCAAGGCGGAGGCCCCCGCCGGCCAGGACCCGCTCCAGCCTCAGCAGTGGGACCTGCCCGCCATCAAGGCGGACAAGGCTCACGAGAAGTCGCTGGGCAGCAAGAAGGTCACGGTCGCCGTGATCGACACCGGTGTCGACGACACCCACCCCGACATCGCGCCCAACTTCGACCGGGGCGCGTCGGTCAACTGTGTCTCGGGCAAGCCGGACACGTCCGAAGGTGCCTGGCGGCCGGGCGCGGCGGAGAGCCCGCACGGGACGCACGTGGCGGGTGAGATCGCCGCCGCGAAGAACGGCGTCGGCATGACCGGTGTCGCGCCCGGGGTGAAGGTCTCCGGCATCAAGGTGTCCAACCCGGACGGCTTCTTCTACACGGAGGCCGTGGTGTGCGGCTTCGTGTGGGCGGCCGAGCACGGGGTCGACGTGACGAACAACAGCTATTACACCGACCCCTGGTACTTCAACTGCAAGAACGACCCCGACCAGAAGGCGCTGCTGGACGCGGTCGGCCGGGCGTCGCGGTACGCGGAGAAGAAGGGCGCGGTCAACGTCGCCGCGGCCGGCAACGAGAACTACGACCTGGCCTCCGACGAGATCACCGACCCGTCGTCCCCGAACGACTCCACGCCGGGCGACCGGGTCGTCGATCCCTCGAAGTGCCTCGACATCCCGACCCAGCTGCCGGGCGTCGTCACGGTCGCCTCGACGGGCGCGAAGGGCATCAAGTCGTCCTTCTCCAACTACGGTCTCGGCGTCGCCGACATAGCCGCCCCGGGCGGCGACTCGACCGCCTACCAGAAGCCGGAGGCGCCGGCCACGAGCGGCCTCATCCTGGGCACGCTGCCGGGCGGCAAGTGGGGTTACATGGCCGGTACGTCGATGGCGTCCCCGCACGTCGCGGGCGTCGCCGCCCTCATCAAGTCGACGCACCCGTACGCCTCTCCGGCCCTGGTGAAGGCCCTCCTGTACGCCGAGGCCGACGCCACGCCGTGCACGGACCCGTACGACATCGACGCCGACGGCAAGATCGACGCGGTGTGCGAGGGCTCGAAGAACCGCAACGGCTTCTACGGCTGGGGCATCGCGGACGCGCTGGACGCGGTGACCAAGTAGAGCTCGTGTGGAGATAGTCCGGGCCGGGCGGGGGCACCCGCCCGGCCCGCTTCCTGTCCGGGGCAGGATTCCTTGTCATGGACGTGTACGTGGATCCCTCGACCTGGACGGCCGAACCCGTGCGGCCGCGGTGGCAGCTGGCCCTGCGGTTCGCCGGGAGCGTGATCTGGTTCCCGCTGGTGTGTGTGCTGTGGGTGGCGGTCATGATCCCGCTGTTCGTCATCGGCATGTTCGCCGACGGAATCGCGGCCGCCAGCGACCGCTTCGAGCGCGCCTACATGCGCTTCTTCGACGCGACGCTGAGTCGCGTCGCACGCCTGGCCTCCGGGTGTGTGACCTGGCCGGAGCTGCGCCACGAGGGCGACACCGACTACTACAAGGCACGCGTGGACAAGGCGGTCGCGAAGCGGACCGCCCTGGCCTCGGCTCCGGTCGAGCCGAACAAGCCGCGGCCACCGGTCGAGTGCGCGATACCGCTGCGGGCCTACCGGGGCGTCGGCGGCTGGTACGTCGCCGAGGTCGCGCTCGCACAGGGATGGGAGCTGCGGCCGACGGACGTGCGCAGGGAAGTCCGGTTGTGGTGGTCGGCCGCGTCGGAGGCCGCCTGAGTCCGTCCTCGAGGACTTGCCCAGCCGTGTGAAGGCTGGTGAAGATCTCGGGGTGACCTTGACAAGACCCGTCGCCGTCCTGGTGCTGGCGGCACTGGCCGCGCTGATCCCGCTGCTGGGCCCGTCCACCGCGCTGCACGGCACCGGGGAGGCCGCGGCGCCCGGCACCGGTGGCATGGCCCTGCTGCGCACGGCGCTGTTCGCGGCCCTGTGCGTACCGATCGGCGAGCTGTTCGTGAATCGGCTGGCGCGTTCCGTGCCGGGTGCGTTCGTGGACCGGCCTGGGCGTTCCGTGCCGGGTGCGTTCGTGGACGGGCCGGAGCGTTCCGTGCCGGATACGGAGGAAGCCGCCGGCCGGCCGGTCGTGCCGCGCAGTTGGTCACCGTTCGCGGCCGTCACGGGCCTCGTCGCCGCCCTCGGGCTCGCCTCGGTCGTGGCGACGGGCTATCTCGTCCCCGACAGCCCGTCGGACATCGACGTCGGCGGGCTCTACGCGTCCCGGGACGGCAAGCTGGCCCTGCTGGAAGTCAACGCGTTCCTCGTCGCCGGGCTGTGTGCCGTCTCGCGCCGGCCGGCCACACAGCTGTGGCCGTTGGGCGCCGTGGTCGTCGCCGAGGCCCTGCGCGCGCACCCCGCGACCGAGCACACCCCGCTGACCGGCTCCGGGCTGACGCTCGTCCACCTGGCCTGTGCGGCACTGTGGACGGGCGGTCTGCTGCACGCGCTGCGGACCCTGCGGCTGTGGCACGGTCGGTACGGCACGGAGGCGGGCGCAGCCCTGCTGGGTCTCTACGCGCGCGTGGCGACCGTTCTGCTCGCCGCCATCACCGCGACGGGCGTGTGGAGTTCGCTGCGCAGGATGCCGCCGGAGACGGTCCTGGAGCAGCTGACGACGACGGCGTACGGACGGACCCTGCTCGCCAAGGTGCTCCTCGTGGCCGCCGTCGCCGCCCTCGCCCTGTGGGCCCGGCGGCGGCTGCGCCGGGCGGCCGACCCGCTGACCGCCTGTGCGCCGGCGCGGGCGGAGGTGGTCGCGCTGGGCCTGGTGGTCGCCGTGTCCGGACTGCTGACGGCCCTTCCGCTCCCGATCCGCTGGTGAAGCTCCGCCTCGGCCGCTGAGCCTCAGACGGCGCGCATCTCTCCGTACGTCGCGGCCGGTGCCCTGCGCGCGTTGAGTGCTTCGAGCGTGCCGCCGGTCAGCAGGGCCTGGGCGGCGACGTACGTGAGCATGATCCAGAAGTCCGGTCCGGGCGGCTGCGGCCAGTCGGCGACGCCGGTCGCGATGAGCGTGTCGGACAGCAGGAAGAGCGCGCCTCCGAGTCCGGTGAAGAGGCCGAGCCGGAGGGCGGCGCGGTACGCCATGGCCGTGAGCAGGAGGCTGTACCCGGCGACGGGCAGGCGCAGATGCGCGGGCAGGTCCGGCCACAGCAGCGCGAGCGTCGTGACGAGGGCGGTGGCGTAGCCCAGGGCGAGGAGGGCCGCACGCGCGCGTGGGACCGCGTACCGGCTGCCGTGCCGTGCGAAGAGGACGAGGTAGCAGACGTGCCCCGCCGCGAAGCAGCCCATGCCGGCGAGGAAGGCCGGCTCGGCGTCGGACAGCAGCAGCACGTCCCCGCCCCAGCCGAACAGCAGGGCGGCCACGAGCGGCCGGGGCGCCCGGCGCAGGACGGCCCAGAGCGCCAGGAGCGGCATCAGCAGCGGCTTGGCGACGGCGTGCCCGGCGTCGAAGCCGGCCGCGAGACAGGCGAGGTCGACGACGGCGGCGAGACCGAAGGCGCCGAGGAGGAGGCGGGAGTGGCTCACGCCGAGGCGCTCTCGGTAGTCGTACTCTCGGCAGTCGTACTGGTTGTGGACACCGGCGCCGCGGCCGGCGCGGGGCCCCACCCCGGCCCCCGGAACACGCGCCCCGCGCGCTCACGCCAGTCGCGCGCCGCCTTCAGGTCCTTCGCGATGGACACGTACTCGTGGGTCGCCACCTTCAGCGGGTTGTACGTGTCGATGTTCTTGGTCAGTCCGTACACGGGCCGCACGGTCTCGGCGACGAAGGATCCGAACAGCCGGTCCCAGACGATGAGGATGCCGCCGAAGTTGCGGTCGAGGTAACCGCCCTGGGAGGCGTGGTGGACCCGGTGGTGCGACGGGGTGTTGAAGACGAACTCGAACCAGCGGGGCATCTTGTCGATCCGCTCGGTGTGGATCCAGAACTGGTACACGAGGTTCGCGGAGGAGCAGAACGCCAGCGCGGCCGGGTGGACTCCGGCGGCGATGAGAGGGACGTAGAACGGCCACACCGTCAGGGACGTCCAGGGCTGGCGCAGCGCGGTGGTGAGGTTGAACTTCCGGCTGGAGTGGTGGACGACGTGGCAGGCCCACAGGATGCGGATGACGTGGTGGCCGCGGTGGGACCAGTAGTAGAAGAAGTCCTGCGCGAGCAGCATCAGCGGGACGGTCCACCACAGGACGGGCACGCGCAGGGGCGTGAGTTCGTAGAGGGCCGTGTAGACGGCGACGATCGGGATCTTCCAGACGAAGTCGAAGACGAGGCTGCCGAGCCCCATGCCGACGCTCGTCGCGGCGTCCTTCGCCTCGTAGCCCGCCGCGTCCTCGTCGGGGTGGAGGCGGTAGCTGACCACCTCGACCACGGTGAGCAGCACAAATGCGGGTATCGACCACAGCACGACATCGGGCAGGTTCGGCATGCCTGAACCGTAGGGCGGCCGTCCCGTCCCGGCCAGACGTTGTTACCGACAAGTATTACCGACGGTACGCGCTTGCTTCTTGGCGATCTCCACCAAAGGATGCGGAACGACGGCTCCTGAGCCTCGGTCAGACGTACGCCTCACGAACGGACAGACCGGACAAGGCGCCTGAGGGGGTATCGGACGGGCGGAGCTCGCGCACCTGGCGGACGGCGGTGTCAGTCGCGGCCCGTATCCTCAGTGACCATGCTGGAAGACCTGACGACCGCAGCGTTCTCTCCCACGGCGTGGCCGGCCGCGTATCCCAAGGGGTACGCGGTCGTTGACGTGGAGACCACGGGCCTCGCCCGGGACGACCGCATCATCTCGGCGGCCGTCTACCGGCTGGACGCGCGCGGCGAGGTCGAGGACCACTGGTACACGACGGTCAACCCGGAGCGCGACCCGGGCCCCGTGTGGATCCACGGACTGACGAGCGAGGCGCTCGAGGGCGCGCCCCTCTTCCACGACATCGCCGAGGAGTTCACGGCCCGGCTCGAGGGGCGGGTGCTCGTCGCGCACAACGCCGTCTTCGACTGGCAGATGATCGCCCGGGAGTACGCGCGCGCGAAGTGCGAGGCGCCGGTGCGGCAGCGGCTGTGCACCATCGCGCTCTCCAAGGAACTGGGGCTTCCCTTGCCCAACCACAAGCTGGAGTCGCTCGCCGCGCACTTCGGCGTCGTCCAGCGGCAGGCGCACCACGCGCTGGACGACGCGCGCGTGCTGGCGGAGGCGTTCCGCCCCAGCCTCAGGGCCGCGGCGGCGAGCGGCGTACGGCTGCCGCTGCACGAGTGCCGGCCGCTGACGGAGTGGTCGGACCGCCCCGCCACACCCCGCATCGGGCAGCAGGCGGGACCGCGCGGCTACGGCGGCTACCGCCAGAGCAGTTGGCGCCCCTCCCGGAAGCGCCCCGCCTGCCCGTACCCCAACCCGGGGCGCTACGAGGCGGGCGGGCGGCTCAAGCAGGGCATGCGGGTCGCCTTCTCTGGCGACACCTCGACCGAGCGGGAGCTGCTGGAGGACCGGGCGACCGAGGCCGGGCTGCATGTGGCCACCAGTCTGTCCCGGCTGACCAGCCTGCTCGTCACGAACGACCCGGACTCGGGCACGTCCAAGGTGGTCAAGGCCCGGCAGTTCGGCACGCCGATCGTGGACGAGGCGGCGTTCGGGCAACTCCTCGCGGATGTGGAGCCGGCGGAGGGGTGACCTTACGCGGAGCGGTGCCGCCGGGGCGACCGTAGGCGGAGCGGTGTCGCAGGGCGACCGTACGGACGGGTGATTGGCGGGCGACTCGCCCGGCGGCCGCTCGCCCCGGCCGGGGCGACGGCTCACCCTGTGGCGCATGGCGACCTGTGAGGTATGTGGCAATCAGTACGGAATGACCTTCGAGGTGCACGCACAGGGGGCGGTGCACGTCTTCGACTGCTTCGCCTGCGCGATCCACCGCATGGCCCCCATCTGCGAGCACTGCAGGGTACAGATCATCGGCCAGGGCGTCGAGGTCGAGGGCCACTGGTTCTGCGGAGCCCACTGCGCCCGCGCGGAGGGAAAGGTGGGAATTGTCGACAAGGTCTGAACCCGTACCCGCCTGAGAACACCCCACGACCGAGTTGTACGGTCGTGGGGTGTACCGCTTCCTGATGTCCCGGCAGTGGGTGATCCTGACGCTGATCGCCCTGCTTCTCATCCCCACGATGATCAGGCTGGGCATCTGGCAGATGCATCGCTACGAGGAGCGCACCGCCCGGAACCAGCTGGTCACCGACGCGCTGGCGGCCGAGCCGGTGCCCGTGGAGAAGCTCACCGCGCCCGGGCACACCGTCACCAGCACCGAGCGGTACCGGACCGTGACCGCGAAGGGCCGCTTCGACACGGAGGACGAGGTCGTCGTCCGCCGCCGCACCAACTCCGACGACGAGGTCGGCTACCACGTGCTGACCCCGTTCGTCCTCGACGACGGCAAGGTCCTGCTGGTCAACCGGGGCTGGATCCCCTCGGACGGCCCGAGCCAGACCACGTTCCCGAAGGTCCCCGCACCGCCGGGCGGCGAGGTGACCGTCAAGGGGCGGCTGATGCCGAGTGAGACGACCGCGGCGAGCGGGATCAAGGACCTCAAGGGCCTGCCGGACCGGCAGATCATGCTGATCAACAGCGAGCAGGAGGCCCGGCGCCTGGACGCGCAGGTGCTCGGCGGCTACATCGCGCAGACGGCGCCCGAGCCCAAGGGCGACACCCCCGAGCTGCTCGGCGACCCCGGCAAGGAGGACGCGGCGCTGAACTACGCGTACGCCATCCAGTGGTGGCTGTTCTCCGCCGCCGTCCCGGTGGGCTGGGTGGTCCTGGCCCGCCGCGAGGCCCGTGACCGGGCGCAGGCGGCCGCCCGGGAAGCCGACGCGAGTGAGACGGAGCCGGCGGCGGTGTGACCTCCGCCGGCCTCCCCCGGCCGCGTCAGCAGCAGCGCCCCTGCCAGCACTCCTCCCGGTGCGACCGGTTCAGTTCCTCCATCAGTTCCCGCACGTACCAGAGCACCGCCCGTGCCCAGCGCACCGCCTGTGCCCAGCGCACCGCCCTCACGTCCGGGCTCCGCCAGCAGCGCGCGCGGTACGCCGACGCCCTCGACGCCGGTCAGGTCCTGCCGCCCGCCAGGCGCTGGTGCTGCGGCACTGGCTCGGTCTCAAGGAGAGCGAGATAGCCGCCATGGGCATATCCGGCGGTTCGGTCAAGACGCACACGGCGCGCGGCATCGCCGCCCTGACCCAGGCGATGGAGGCAGGAGGAACTCCGCGAGGCGCTTCGGGTCCTGGCGGGCGGAGTGCTCCCCGACCCCGACGCGTACCGCACGGCACGCGGTGAATGGCTGCGGCGCGAGCGCCGGCGGCGGCTCGTGCTCGCCGTGCTGATCGCCGTCGTCTTCACGCCGGCCACCCTGATCGGCCTGTGGGTGCTCAGCCAGGCCCCGTCGGACCCGGGGTGATCTTCTCGGGCACGGGCGCCCCCGTCGCCGACGGCACGTCACTCCCCCGGCCCTCGCCCTGATTGCCGCGCCGACTTGCCGGGAACCCGCACTCCGTGGACCCGAGCATCGAGGACTACGCCCTCATCGGCGATGAACAGACCGCCGCACTGGTCGGCACGGACGGATCCGTGGACTGGCTCTGCCTGCCCCGCTTCGACTCGGCCGCCTGCTTCGCCAAGCTGCTCGGCGACGAGGACAACGGCTACTGGCGCATCGCCCCCGTGGGGGCTGACCGGTGCACCCGGCGCGCCTACCGCCGCGACACCCTCGTCCTGGACACCGAGTGGGAGACCGAGCGGGGGACGGTCCGCGTCACCGACCTGATGCCGCAGCGCGACCAGGCCCCCGACCTCGTACGCGTCGTCGAGTGCCTGGACGGCGAGGTGACGCTGCACAGCGTCCTCAAGCTGCGCTTCGACTACGGCTCGATCATCCCCTGGGTACGCCGGTCCGACGGCCACCGCGTCGCCGTCGCCGGACCCGACTCGACCTGGCTTCGCAGCGAACCGGAGGTGCGCAGCTGGGGCGAGGACTTCGGAACGCACGCGGAGTTCACGGTCCGCAAGGGCGAGAAGGTCGCGTTCGTCCTCACCTGGCACCCCTCCCACGAGGAACGCCCCCCGCTCGTCGACCCGTACGAGTCGCTGCGCCACAGCGTCGAGGACTGGCAGGCCTGGGCGGCGCGCTGCCGCTACGACGGACCGTACCGGGACGCCGTCGTCCGCTCCCTGATCACCCTCAAGGCGCTCACCTACGCCCCCACCGGCGGCATCGTCGCCGCCGCCACGACCTCACTGCCCGAGGAACCGGGCGGGGTGCGCAACTGGGACTACCGCTACTGCTGGCTGCGCGACTCCACCCTCACCCTGGGCGCGCTGCTGGCGGCGGGCTACCAGGAGGAGGCGGAGGCCTGGCGGAACTGGCTGCTGCGCGCGGTCGCCGGTGACCCGGCGGACCTCCAGATCATGTACGGCGTGGCGGGCGAGCGACGACTGCCCGAGTTCGAACTGCCGTGGCTTTCCGGCTTCGCCGGGTCCGCGCCCGTACGCGTCGGCAACGACGCCGTGAAACAGCTCCAGCTGGACGTCTACGGCGAGGTCATGGACTCCCTGTCGCTGGCCCGTGAATCGGGCCTGTCCGCCCAGCCGGACGTGTGGGCGCTGCAGACGGCGATGATGGACTTCCTGCGCGTCCACTGGCGGCAGCCGGACGAGGGGCTGTGGGAGGTGCGCGGCGGCCGCCGCCAGTTCGTGCACTCGAAGGTGATGGTGTGGGTCGCCGCCGACCGTGCCGTACGCACCCTGGAGCGCCATCCGGAACTGGACGGCGACCTGGACGGCTGGCGCGCGCTGCGCGAGGAGGTGCACCGCGAGGTGTGCGAGAAGGGCTACGACCCCGGACGCAACACCTTCACGCAGTCGTACGGCTCGCGCGAACTGGACGCCGCTCTGCTGCTCATCCCGCGCGTCGGCTTCCTGCCGCCCGACGATCCCCGGGTGATCGGCACCATCGACGCGGTGCGCAAGGAGCTGGACCACGGCGGCTTCCTGCGCCGCTACAGCACCACCGACTCGGACCAGACGGAGATCGACGGACTGCCCGGCTCCGAGGGCACCTTCCTGGTGTGCTCGTTCTGGCTCGCGGACGCCCTGCACATGACGGGCCGTACGAAGGAGGCCCGGGAACTGTTCGAGCGGCTGGCGGGACTCGCCAACGACGTAGGCCTGCTGTCCGAGGAGTTCGACCCGGTGACCGGCCGGCAGCTCGGCAACGTCCCGCAGGCGTTCAGCCACATCGGCCTGGTGAACACCGCCCTCGCCCTGTTCGGGGCGGAGGGGGCAGGATAGGGACCATGGATCTTGGACTGAAGGACCGGGTGTACGTCGTCACCGGGGCCACGCGCGGCCTTGGCAACGCCACCGCGCGCGAGCTCGTCGCGGACGGGGCGAAGGTGGTCGTCTCGGGGCGGGACGAGAAGAGCGTCGCCGACGCGGCGGCCGCGCTGGGCCCGAACGCGGTCGGGGTGGCCGTCGACAACGCCGACCCCGACGCGCCGGCCATGCTGATCGGGGCCGCGCGGGAGCACTTCGGCCGCTTCAACGGTGTCCTCGTCAGCGTGGGCGGGCCGCCGGCCGGGTTCGTCTCCGACAACACGGACGAGCAGTGGCAGGCGGCGTTCGAGTCGGTGTTCCTGGGTGCGGTGCGACTGGCGCGCGCCGCGTCGGCCGAGTTGGAGGCCGGGGGTGTCATCGGGTTCGTGCTGTCCGGGTCGGTGTACGAGCCGATTCCCGGGCTGACGATCTCGAACGGGCTGCGGCCGGGGCTGGCCGGGTTCGCCAAGTCGCTGTCCGACGAACTGGGGCCGCGGGGGATTCGCGTGGTCGGTGTGCTGCCCGGGCGCATCGACACGGACCGCGTGCGTGAGCTGGACGCGTTGTCGGCGGATCCCGAAGCGACCAGGGCGGCGGCGGAGTCGCGTATTCCGTTGCGGCGGTACGGGAAGCCCGAAGAGTTCGGGCGCGCAGCCGCGTTCTTGTTGTCGCCGGCTGCTTCCTATCTGACCGGGGTCATGGTGCCGGTGGATGGCGGAGCGCGGCACGGGTTCTGAGCGCCGTTCTCGTCTGCGGCTTCGTGAGGGCTCGGCGCGCGGTTCCCCGCGCCCCTGAGTACGTCAACTCACTCTCTCTGCACGGTGCCGGACGCCTCTCAGCCGCACCTCCGCCGGCAGTGACGCGAGGCCCGTCGATGTTCTGGCGTGGGTCAGGGCTCCGGTCGTCAGGTCGTGCAGGGCCGTGCCCGGGTCCACGTTCGGTTCCAGGGCGAGCCGTACGCGGGCCTCGGGAGCGCTGCGGCGGCCCCTCAGGTGGGCGTGGGCCCGGTCGACGCCGTCGATCCGGGTCGCCTCCTCGGTGAGGGCGTTCTCCAGGGCCCGGCCGCGCAGCAGGGCGCCCTCGCCGTCGCCGGTGTCCACGAGGACCTCGGCGAGGCGGCGCCGGCGCAGTACCGCGACCAGCCACCACAGGGCGAGCAGCATCAGCACGGCGAGGACGGCGATGACGACCGGCCACCACCAGCCGTCGTCCCGCCAGCGGGTGCGTTCGGCGTCGCTCAGCAGCACGTCGTGACGGCTGTGGTGGATCCACCAGGAGGGTGCCGGAGCGCCGAGGCCGACGGCCAGCACGGAGCCGCCCAGCACCAGCAGGACGAGGCCGACGAGCCCCAGGAACACGCGGTTGACGACCCTGAGCATCGCGGTCACTCCTTCCGGCCGGGCCGCCGGACGCGCACCGACAGCGCGGGCGGCCGGGAGAGTCCCAGTCCGCGGATCGCTTCGGTGAGCACGGCGTCCAAGTCGGTTCGTACCTCGTCCAGTTCACGGAAGTGGGACACGGCGCGGGCCTTCGCCCGCCTGCGGCGCACCCGCACGTGTGCCGACTGCACGCCGGCCACCTCCATGGCCCGGTCGCGCAACGCGCTCGCGGCGGCGTCCCGGTCCAGTCCGGCGCGTACGTCGGGGTGCGTCCGCCGCATCGGGAGCACGTGCCGCAGGCCGGGCGTGGCGGCCAGGGCCAGCAGCCAGAGCCCGAGAACGGCGGCGACCCCGGCCCCGACGAGCACCCAGGTGTCGTCGAGCGGCCGTTCGGCGAGCTGGCGGGCCAGCTCCCGGCGCCAGCTCATCACGGGCCGGTCGGCGCGCACGGAGGCGATGTCGTAGAGGAACAGTCCGGCGAGTCCCAGGAGCAGCAGCGCGACGATGCCCGCCGGGACGCGGCGTGCCGACCAGAAGCGGCCTTCGCGGCCGCCCTCGCTCTCGCTCTCGGGTACGGGCGGCGTTCCGTCCCCGGCCGCCTGTGCGGACCGGTCGGGTCCGGTGCCGGTCTCCGGCTTCTGGAGGACGGGCAGCCGCTGGGTGGTGCCCTCGGGCTCGGGCGGTTCGGTGCCCCGGGGTTCGCTCATCGCGTCCTCCCCTGTACCGCGCCGGGCCCGGCGGCCAGGTGCAGCCGCTCCACCTGGACGACGACCTCCGGCACCTGCATTCCCACCAGGGCGCCTACCCGTTCGACGACCCGGCGACGCACCTGGCCGCAGCGCGCGCCGACGTCGCAGGGGTAGTCGAGTTCGACGTGGACCCGGACATGCGCGACCTCGTGGCGGACGACGACGGTGGCGGACGGACGGTCGGCGTCGGGGGGCAGCGTTCCGACGGCTTCGAGGGCCGCCTGCGAGGCGATCTTCGCGACGACCCGGTCGGCGATCCGGGTGGCGCCCCGCTCCCCCGGCGGGACGACGGTCAGGGGTCTTTCGAGCTCACCGGCCCCCGCGCTCACGGCCGTCACCGCCGCCGTTCACGGGGACGGAAGAAGTCGCCGAAGTCCATGTCCCCCTCCAGGAACCGGCCGACGACGAAGCCGACGGCGCCCAGCGCCGCCACCAGCAGGAAGGCACCGAACCCGCCGAAATAACCGGCGAATGCCAGTGCCATGCCGGCGATCATGCCGACGACGGCCATGTTCATGCTGCGCTCCTCAGCTCCTCGGTCGCTGCGCTCTGCGGGGCGGGTGGCTCACTGGATCCGGCGCTCCGGTTCCTCTTCCTCCTCGTCCGGCAGCTTCACGTCGCTCACCGCGATGTTGACCTCGACGACCTCGAGGCCCGTCATCCGCTCGACGGCGGTGATGACGTTCTCCCGTACGTCCCGGGCCACATCGGCGATCGCCACGCCGTAGACGACCACGATCTCCAGGTCGAGGGCGGCCTGCACCTCGCCGACCTCGGCCTTCACTCCGCGCGTCACCGACTTCGCGCCGCCCGGCACGCGGTCGCGCACGGCTCCGAAGGTGCGGGACAGGCCGCTGCCCATGGCGTGCACGCCGTCGACATCGCGTGCGGCCAGTCCGGCGATCTTCTCCACGACGCCGTCCGCGATGGTCGTCCGCCCCCGGGATCCGGGGTCTCCTCCGCCGCGCTTGGTCAGCGGACTCCTGCGCCCCGTCGATGTCTCGGTCTCCCCGCCCCGGTTCTCGGTCATGTCAGTCATCGCCGTATGTCCTTTTCGGTTGTCGTCCTTCGACCACCGTAAGCACGGTTGCGTGGATACGCGCCTTTGATGCGGCAGGCTGGAGGAATGACGGCCGACCGGTGGACGCAGGCAGTGAGACATCAGCTGGGCCTCGGCAGGCTGCTGCCGCTGGGTGATGCGCGCGATGGCGCGTGGATCGCCGAGCGGGCGGCCGAGGCGGTGTTGCGGCGCGCGGCGGGGGACGCTCCGGGCGTGCGCCTCGACACGCTCCGCGTCGCGCTCGCCGATCCGGCGGAGACCGGGAGTTCTGCCGTGCCGGCCCCGCCGAGCGGTCTGCCGCCCGGGCCGCTGCGGGTGACGGCGGAGTTCGCGGCCACGGCCTCGCAGCCGCTGCCGACGACGGCGTCCCTGCTGCGGGCGACGCTGGCGACGGCCGCGACACAGCGGCTCGGTCTGACGGTGACGGAGGTGGATCTGCGCGTGACGGGCCTGCTGAGCGAGGAGACGGAGCCGGCCGGACCCGCCGCGCCGCTCCCCGAGCCGCCGCACGCCGCCGAGGCCGGGGGCGACGACGAGAGACGTGTCGCCGCCGCCGCGCTCAAGGTCCCGGGCGTACTCCGGCTGACCGGCGCGCTGGGTCACCCCGTGCACATCGAGGAACTCCCGGGCGACACCGCCCTGCCGCACCGCCACGTCCGACTGGAACTCGCGGTGCGGGAGGACCATCGTGCCCGGGACGTGGCCCGCGAGGTCCGCACGGCGGTACGGGCGACACTGCAGGACCACCCGACGGTGGCGGTCCTGGTGAGCGGGATCGGCTGAGCGAGCGTCACCCGGCGGCAACTCCCCCGGGGGACGCCCGTGATCCGGCGTGATCCGGCCGGCTCAGTCCCCGATGCCCGCGAGGTCCCGGAGGCGGCGGGCCTGGGACTGGCGTTCCGCGGTGCGCTGGTCCTCGTAGGTGCGGTCCTGGGCGCCGCGCAGCAGTGCCTTGGTCTCGACGACCGCGTCACGGGGCGCGCCGAGCACGGCCGACACGAGGTCGCGGACCGTGTCGTCGAGTTGGCCGACGGGCACGGCCACGTTGGCCAGCCCGGTGCTCACGGCCTCGTCGGCCGTCACGAAGCGCCCGGTCACGCAGATCTCCAGCGCGCGGGCGTATCCGACGAGTCCCACCAGCGGGTGCGTGCCCGTCAGGTCGGGCACGAGCCCGAGGCTGGTCTCGCGCATGGCGAACTGCACGTCGTCGGCGACGACGCGCAGATCGCAGGCGAGGGCGAGCTGGAAGCCCGCCCCGATGGCATGCCCCTGGACGGCGGCGACAGAGACGATGTCGCTGCGCCGCCACCAGGTGAACGCCTCCTGGTACTCGGCGATGGTCGCGTCCAGCTCGGCGTCACTGCCACGCGCGAGGTCGATGAACGACGGTTCCCCGTCGAAGCCCTCGGGCGTGAACGCCTGCCGGTCGAGACCGGCCGAGAAGGACTTGCCCTCGGCCCGCAGCACCACGACGCGGACGGAGCCCGGCAGCTGCCGCCCGGCCTCGGTCAGCGCCCGCCACAGAGCGGGGCTCTGCGCGTTGCGCTTGGCCGGATTGGTCAGCGTCACCGTGGCGATCGCGTCGTCGACGGTGAGCCGTACGCCGTCCTTGTCGAGTACGGGAACGAGGTCCTTGTCGGGCGAAGCCATGGACGCCTCCGAGGTGTGCGGTCAGCTAAGTGACTGCACAGTAACCACCCGGCCGATCAGTCGACCGACCGGGTGGCCACCATCGAAGCCGAAGGGGCCACCCGGGGTCAGGCCGTGGCCTTTTTACCCCGTGTCGCCCCGCCACGCCCTCGCAGCGTGACGCCCGACTCACTGAGCATGCGGTGCACGAAGCCATACGAGCGGCCGGTCTCCTCGGCCAACGCCCGGATGCTCGCACCGGCGTCGTACTTCTTCTTCAGGTCTGCCGCGAGCTTGTCGCGCGCGGCGCCGGTCACCCGGCTGCCCTTCTTCAGAGTCTCGGCCACCCGTGCCTCCTCATGGGAAGTGCGCTCTGGTCTCCTCATGATCACCCCTCCGGGCCCCGATGGCCACCCATTCGGCAAGGTCCGTGAGACAAGGTTGTGACGACGGGAGCGCATCCCCACAAACGGAATGCGGAATTCCGAAGAGTGGTGTCCGTACGCCCGAACGGATTCCCACGGGAAAGGCCAGGTCAGAAAGGCGTCGCGGCCGAGCCCGGAAGAATCGGGGGCTCGGCCGCGAAATCGATGTAGGACACACCTCGGTACGAGGAGATCTCACACAGATGATGGATCACCGCTAGGCCGAATGATCCATACGCCGTTGATCACGCATTCGATCAAACCGCACTGACTCTCAGGCCAGGGCGACGAGGTCCGCGTAGTCGGCACCCCACAGGTCCTCGACGCCGTCGGGCAGCAGGATGATCCGCTCGGGCTGGAGCGCCTCGACGGCGCCCTCGTCGTGCGTGACGAGGACGACCGCGCCCTTGTACGTGCGCAGCGCGCCGAGGATCTCCTCGCGGCTGGCCGGGTCGAGGTTGTTGGTCGGCTCGTCGAGGAGCAGCACGTTCGCCGAGGACACGACCAGGGTGGCGAGCGCCAGGCGGGTCTTCTCGCCGCCGGAGAGGACACCGGCGGGCTTGTCGACGTCGTCGCCGGAGAAGAGGAACGAGCCGAGCGTCTTGCGGACCTCCACCAGGTCCAGGTCGGGGGCGGCGGAGCGCATGTTCTCCAGGACCGTGCGCTCCGGGTCGAGGGTTTCGTGCTCCTGCGCGTAGTAGCCGAGCTTCAGGCCGTGGCCGGGGACGACGGCGCCCGTGTCGGGCTGCTCGACGCCGCCCAGCAGCCGCAGCAGGGTGGTCTTGCCGGCGCCGTTGAGGCCCAGGATGACGACGCGGCTGCCCTTGTCGATGGCCAGGTCGACGTCGGTGAAGATCTCCAGCGAGCCGTACGACTTCGACAGGCCCTCGGCCATCAGCGGGGTCTTGCCGCAGGGCGCGGGCTCCGGGAAGCGCAGCTTGGCGACCTTGTCGGACTTCCGCTCGGCCTCCAGCCCGGCCAGCAGCTTGTCCGCCCGGCGGGCCATGTTCTGCGCCGCGACGGTCTTGGTGGCCTTGGCCCGCATCTTGTCGGCCTGCGAATGCAGCGCGGAGGCCTTCTTCTCGGCGTTCTGCCGCTCGCGCTTGCGGCGCTTCTCGTCGGCCTCGCGCTGCTGCTGGTAGAGCCTCCAGCCCATGTTGTAGACGTCGATCTGGGCGCGGTTGGCGTCCAGATAGAACACCTTGTTGACGACCGTCTCCACCAGGTCGACGTCGTGGGAGATCACGATGAAGCCGCCGCGGTAGGTCTTGAGGTAGTCGCGCAGCCAGATGATCGAGTCGGCGTCGAGGTGGTTCGTGGGCTCGTCGAGCAGCAGCGTGTCCGCGTCGGAGAACAGGATCCGGGCCAGCTCGATACGGCGGCGCTGACCGCCGGAGAGCGTGTGCAGGGGCTGGCCGAGCACCCGGTCGGGCAGGTTGAGCGCGGCGGCGATGGTGGCGGCCTCGGCCTCGGCGGCGTACCCGCCCTTGGTGAGGAACTCCGTCTCCTGGCGCTCGTACTGCTTGAGGGCCTTCTCGCGGGTGGACCCCTGGCCGTTGGCGATGCGCTGTTCGTTGTCGCGCATCTTGCGGATCAGTACGTCGAGGCCGCGCGCGGAGAGGATGCGGTCGCGGGCCAGGATGTCGAGGTCGCCGGTGCGGGGGTCCTGCGGGAGGTAGCCGACCTCGCCGGAGCGGGTGATGGTGCCGCCGGCGGGCACGCCTTCCCCCGCCAGGCACTTGGTGAGAGTGGTCTTCCCCGCGCCGTTGCGGCCGACCAGGCCGATGCGGTCGCCCTTGGCGACGCGGAAGGTGGCGTTTTCGATGAGGACGCGGGCACCGGCGCGCAGCTCGATACCGGAGGCGGAGATCACGGACAGACTCCAGGGCGGATACGGGGGCGGGATGGGCGGCTGAGGACGTTCCCGCCGTCTAATGCGCGAGGAGAAAGGCCATGGGGGACAGTCTAACGGGGCGATGCAACCACTTTTTCTGCGTGCGGGTGTTCGGTTGGTCTCGCCGGGCTCGTCCCGCCGGGTCGTTGTCAGTGGTGGGTGCCAGACTGGGCAGCAGAACCGGATCATCGGATTTCCGGCGACCGAGCACAAGGGAGTGATCGGTATGGCAGGCACGTCCGGCGGGCGTCCGAGCATCTACCCCACGCTGCTGTACGCCGACGCGAAGGCGGCCGTCCGGCAGCTCACGGAGGCCTTCGGTTTCACGGAGCTGTCCGTGTTCGAGGGCGAGGACGGCGCGGTGATGCACGCCGAGCTGGTGCAGGGCAACGGCGCGGTGATGATCGGCAGCAAGGGCACCGGCAGCGTCTTCGACAAGGCGATGAAGGACACGGGCACGACCGGGGTGTACGTCGTCGTGGACGACGTGGACGCGCACCACCGCCGCGCCGTGGATCACGGCGCGGAGATCCTGATGCCCCCGACGGACCAGGACTACGGCTCGCGGGACTACATGGCCCGGGACCTCGAGGGCAACGTGTGGAGTTTCGGGACGTACGCACCGGAGATACCGGGCTGACGGCCCACTCCGGGGCGTCCGGCTAACTGCCTCCGGTGTGCACCTGGAAGGCGGCCCGGCGTACGGCCTTGGCCAGGGCCGGGTCGGGGTGTGCCGCGGCGAGGGCGACCAGGACCTGCACGGTCCGCGGGTGCCCGACGGCGCGCACCTCGTCCAGCAGCATCGGGACGGTCGGCTGCACGGCGGACTCCAGGTGGCGCACGAGCAGCGGCGCCTCACCGTGGTCGGCGACGGCGGCCGCGGTGTCCACCCACAGCCAGGTCGCCTCCTCCCGGGTGAGGACCTCGTGGGCGTCCTCGGGGTCGGTCCCGTCGTGCTCGGCCAGCCACAGCAGCGCGTACGGCCTGAGCGTCGGCTCGTCCAGCACGGCGCGGACGTCCGGCTCGGCGGGGGCGCCGACCACGCGCAGCGCCTCGAAGGCGAGGCCGCGCAGCAGGGCGTCCTCGCCGCGGGCCGCGGCCAGGAGCTCGGTGACGGCGCTGCCGACGGTGCGGGCGGCGAGCCAGGCCCGGTACTCGGCGCGGGCCGCGTTCGGGCGCAGCTGGGCGCAGCCGCGGAGCATGTCCTCGGCCGCCTGCTCGATGTTCCCGGCGGGGCTCTGCGCGGCGACGCAGATCTGCTCCAGCTTGACCCAGACGGCCCAGCTGCCGAGCGGGGTGAGCGTGGCCTGGCCGTCGCCGTAGGTGAGGGCCCCGACGGAGGCGAGGGCGCGCAGGGCCCAGTCCAGGAGCGGGTCGAGGGGGGCGTCGGTGGGCGCCGGTTCGGCCGGCGTCTCGGGCTGCGGGCCGTAGGGGATCTCGCAGCGTGCGGTGCGCAGCTCGGTGACGCGCTGCTCCAGGAGGTCGAGGAGCTGCTCCACGGGGACCGGCCCGGCGGACAGCTGGAGGAAGGAGAGCACCTGCGGCATGGCCGAGACGACCTCGGCGACGGCGGCGGGCTCGTGGTCCTCGGGTTCCGGACAGGCCAGCGACCAGGCGTCGAAGAGGGCGACCCAGCCCCGCAGGACGGCACTGTCGTCGCGGTCCCAGGCGCGCAGCCGCCATCCGGGGCGCGCGCTGTCGCCGTGCACCTCGATGAGACCGGCGAGCCGGGCGGTGTCCCAGTCGGCTCTGACCTGATCCGGAGTCAGACCCAGCTCCTGGGCGGCCCGTTCGGCGGTCGCGGCGGAGAGAGTGGCCTTGCCGTCGGCGGTGGCGCTGCCCCGGCCGGGGCCGAGCTCGGTGTCGGCCCAGCGGGCGACGCGGGCCGCGTCGGCAAGACCTGAGCGTGCCATTCCGGCCAGCTCCGCCGGTGCCGGGGTGCCCTCCGGGGGGCGCGGTGCGGGGCGGCGCGAGCGCCGCTGGTTCATCGCTCTGGGGGCGGCGGCCAGGGGTCGCGGGCGGACGAGTCGAAGCCTGGAGTCGCGCGGGATACGGGACGTCACGGGGGCAGTCTTCCGGTTGACGGTCCGAAAACCCAAACGGAATGTCACGGCGGGCGACGGGGATGGCCAACGCACGGGGTCCCGTGAGTGGTCGAGGGCCGCAAACAGGCCAGTGGTACGACGCTAAACGGAATCTTCCCGACCGGTCTGCGGGGAGCCGGACGGAACGTGGTTGCGACGGGGCGAAGGGGGCGTGAACGGGGGGTGTGGAGGCCGGTGCGCGAGGCCGGTGTGCGGGGCCAGTGGTCAGATGAGAGGTGTCAGGAAGCGTCGCAAGGCTTCCTCGTAGCCTTCCGGGTCGGCGTTCCACATCGCCGAGTGGGGCGCGTCGCCGACCGCGCGGAAGGCGACCAGGTCGGGGCGGGCGTCCGCGAGCCGGCGGGAGAGCTGCCAGGGGGCCACCCTGTCGTCCGGTCCGTGGAGGACGAGCGCCGGGACCCGGAGCCCGGCGGCGGGGGACGCGCCCAGGGCGCGGTCGCCGTACTGGCCGGTGCGGCCCTGTGCGGCGCGGACCGCCAGGGGCAGCAGCGCGCCCGGCGTGCGGCGGGCCGCGGCGAGGGCGCGCAGGGTGGCCTCCCAGCTGAGCACCGGGGAGTCCAGGACGAGTCCGGAGACGCGGTCGCTCAGCCCCGAGCGCGCTGCGGCGTGCAGGGCCATGGTGGCGCCGGTGGACCAGCCGTGCAGGACGACCTGGCGGGCGCCGGAGCGCACGGCGTAGCGGAGCGCCGCGTCGAGGTCGCGCCACTCGGTCTCGCCGAGGTGGTTCAGGCCGTCGGGCGGGCGGGGTGCGCCCAGGTCGCCGCGGTAGGCGAGGGCGAGCACGGGGAAGTGGTTGCGGTGCAGGAACCCCATGACGTTCATGGCGAGTTCCCGGGTGGTGCCGAGACCGTGCACGGCGATCACCCAGGTGTCCCGGGCGCCGGGCACGAACCAGGCGGGCAGGGGGCCCAGTTCGCCGGGGATGTCGACGTCGGCGTGTTCGATGCCGAGGGCGGCGCCCGGGTTGCCGACGTACACGTTCGGGGTGAGCCAGGCCTTGTCGCCGGGTTTCAGGGTGCCGTGCGTGACGCTCTCCAGGCGGCGCACGACGGTGTCGGCGGTGTCCGAGGCTCCGGCCAGGACGGGCCCGACGACCGCGTGGGAACCGTCGCCGGACAGGCCGTAGCGGCCGGGCCGCAGGGCGGCCAGGTCCCGGGTGAGGCTGATCTGCCCCGCGGCGGTGCCGTGCACGGTGAGCCGGGGCTCGGTGGGCAGGGGCCTGCCGGGAGGCGCCTTGAGCGCGGCGTCGCTGGCGAACCGTCCTGCGGCCACGGCGGCCGCACCGACTCCGATCACGGCGGTGACGGCAGCGGCCGTCGCTCTGGCAGTGCGCACGGCTCCAGTGTCCTGGCGGACCGGGCGACGGACCAGTGGGCGGCAGCGGCGGGGTGATGGTCGAAGCGGGCCAGGAGAGCGGCGCGCAGGGTGCGAATCCGTGGCATCCGCGGCCGGTGTGCCGAGGCAGCCGGCCCGCCCCGGGACGTCAGCCGCGTTGCCCGTAGCCCCGCAGTTGTTCCTGGACCTCCGCCAGCTGCTCCTCCGACAACAGGCTCGGGGACAGGCCCGGGACCGATGTGGCGGTCAGCCACAGGCGGCACATCCATTCCAGCTGGGCCGTGCGGTCGTAGGCCTGGTCCAGGGACGCGCCGTGGGTGACCGTGCCGTGGTTCTGGAGGAGGCAGCCGGAGCGGTCGGCGAGGGCGCGGAGCATGTTCTCGGCCAGCTCGGCGGTGCCGTACGTGGCGTACGGGGCGACCCGGACGGGTCCGCCGAGCGCGGCGGCCATGTAGTGGATCAGCGGCAGCTCGCTCACGAGCGTCGAGACGGCCGTCGCGTGCACGGCGTGCGTGTGGACGACGGCACGGGCGCCGGTCGTGCGGTAGACCGCGAGGTGCATGGGCAGCTCGCTGGTCGGGACGAGCGTGCCGAGTACCTGCCGGCCGTCGAGGCCGACGCCCGTCACGTCGTCCGGCTGCAGCCGGTCGTAGGGGACGCCCGAGGGCGTGACCAGGACCGTGTCCCCGACGCGCACCGAGACGTTCCCGGAGGTGCCGACGACGAGCCCGTCGGAGACGGTCCGGCGGGCGGTCGTGACGAGTTCCTCCCAGGCGCGCTCCTCCTCGGGGCGCACGCCCCTCAGCCCCGAGTCCCCCACGCCTCGCGTGTCCCGCCCGTCTCCTCGCTGCTCAGCCATGCGGCGATCCTGCCAGGCGGGCCCTCAACGCGTCGCCGGGCGGGTCCTCTTCAGGCCGGAAGCCGCGTATACGAAAGGTGCCTACCGTCCCACCCCAGGGCGGAACCCCGAGCATCGATTGCGGACACCCCTGCGCCCCTCTCAGTTCATCTTCCGTTCACTCGGGTTACCTACGTTCGACGAGCCAACGACCTCGAACGATTGCCTGGGTAAATGGAAAGCTTCTCGCTGATCCTCGCGATTGTGGTGGTAACCGCACTCGCGTTCGATTTCACGAACGGTTTCCACGACACCGCGAACGCGATGGCCACGACCATTTCCACGGGCGCCATGAGGCCCAAGGTCGCCGTCGCCATGTCCGCCGTCCTCAACCTGGTCGGCGCCTTCCTGTCGGTGGAAGTCGCCAACACGATCTCCAAGGGTCTCGTCGACGAGACCGGCATCCGTCCCGAGGTCATCTTCGCCGCCCTGGTCGGCGCGATCCTCTGGAACCTGCTGACGTGGCTGGTCGGCCTGCCGTCGAGCTCCTCGCACGCCCTTATGGGCGGCCTGATCGGCGCCACGATCGCCTCGGCGGGCGTCGGCGCGGTCCACGGCGACGTGCTGGTCACCAAGGTCCTGATCCCGGCGATCGCCGCCCCGCTGGTCGCGGGCATCGCGGCGATGATCGCGACCCGGCTGACGTACACCCTCGGCAAGAAGGCCGACGGCAAGGCCTCCGAGAAGGGCTACCGCGCCGGCCAGATCGCCTCCGCGGGCCTGGTCTCCCTGGCCCACGGCACCAACGACGCCCAGAAGACGATGGGTGTCATCACCCTCGCCCTGGTCGCCGGCGGCGCCGTCGCCCCCGACTCCGACCCGCCCATGTGGGTCATCCTGTCGGCGGGCATCGCCATCGCGCTCGGCACGTACCTCGGCGGCTGGCGCATCATCCGCACCATGGGCAAGGGCCTGACCGACCTCCAGCCGCAGCAGGGCTTCGCCGCCCAGACCAGCGCGGCCACGGTCATCCTGGCCTCCTCGCACATCGGCTTCTCCCTCTCCACCACCCACTCCGTCTCCGGCTCGGTGATGGGCGCGGGGCTCGGCCGCAAGGGCGGTGTCGTCCGCTGGTCGACGGCGACGCGGATGTTCGTCGCGTGGGGCCTGACGCTGCCGGCGGCGGCCCTGGTGGCCGCGCTCGCCGAGTACGTCACCGGCTTCGGCAGCTGGGGCACCGCGGTGGTGGCCGTCTTCCTCGTCGCCTCCAGCGCGGCGATCTGGAAGCTCTCGCGGCGTGAGGTCGTCGACCACACCAACGTCAACGACGCCGACGAGGCGGAGCCGGCCGGTGTGGTGACCACGGCGATGGCCGCGGTGACGCCGCCGCCGGCCGGCACGGCGACGGAGGACCCGGTGCCGTCGTTCCCGGCCCAGGCCGCCGCCGAGCGGACGCCCTCGACGACCACCACCGTCTGACCCCGCCGACCGGTAACAAGGAAGAGTCTCCGATATGAAGATCGACTGGGCGGCCCTCGGCTCCGTCTTCGGCGTCAGCCTCGTGGTCACCGTGGCCCTGGTGGCCCTGTTCACCCTCGGCATCACCGGCCTGTCCCGCCGCGAACGGGCGGTGGCCCAGGGCGGATCCGCGGGCCTCGCGGTCACCGGCGCGTACGCGTGCTTCGCGGCGTGCGCGGCGGCCGTGGGATACGGGATCTATCTGATCGTGGCCTGATCACGGTCACTTCCACCGGGCGGTACGGGACTTCGGTCCTGTACCGCCCGGTTGCCGTGTGGTGGGGGCGCCAACCCGGCGTCGGAGCGCCGGTGTGGGCTTCTGCACACTCTCCCCTCGCAGGTCAACGGCAAGTTGACGGCTGAACCCGGCCGTGGTGGACTGCCGGGGCCATTAACGGCGGCAGGAGAGGAAGCCGGTGGAAGTCCGGCGCGGTCCCGCCACTGTCACCGGGGTAGCAACCCCCGGGAGCCAGGAACTCTCACCGCCGGTCTAGTCGAACCAGGGCGTGGACACCCTGAGTGAGGACATATCGCCATGCGCGGCTGCCGATCGAGGTTCAGTACCCCACCCCTGCCCGCCCCTGCGGCCGGCTGAGCCCATGGGTGCCGGTCGCGTCTTCGCGTACGGCGCCGCCGCCGGTCTGATCGGTGACCTGCTGCTCGGCGATCCCCGCCGGGGGCATCCGGTCGCCGTGTTCGGGCGGGCCGCGGGCGCCGTGGAACGGGTGTTGTGGCGGGACCACCGAGCGTGGGGCGCGCTGCACACCGCGGTGTGCGCGGGAGGAGCCGTCGCGCTCGGGGGCGTCGCCGCGCGTGCCCTGCGGGACTCCGCCGTCGCCTCCGTCGCGCTGACCGGTGCCGCCACCTGGGCCGTGGTCGGGGGGACTTCGCTGGCCCGGGAGGCGCGGGCCATCGGGCGTGCCCTGGAGGCGGGGGACGTCGACGGCGCCCGGGCGCGGCTACCGCATCTGTGCGGGCGGGATCCGCAGGCGCTCGACGCCGACGGGATCGCCCGGGCCGTGGTCGAGTCCGTCGCCGAGAACACCTCCGACGCGGTCGTGGGGGCGCTCGTGTGGGGGGCCGTCGGCGGTGTGCCGGGGCTCCTCGGGTTCCGCGCCGTCAACACCCTCGACGCCATGGTCGGGCACAAGTCGGCCCGGTACCGGCGCTACGGGTGGGCCTCCGCGCGGCTGGACGATCTCGCGGGATGGCCGGGGGCCCGGCTGACCGCCGTGCTCGCGACCCTGGCAGGAGACGATCCCCGAGGAGCGGTGCGCGCCTGGCGTGCCGACGCCGCCAAGCATCCGAGCCCCAACGCCGGGCCCGTGGAGGCCTCGTTCGCGGGGGCGCTCGGGGTGCGGCTGGGCGGAACCCTGTCGTACGGCGGGCGCGTCGAGCACCGGCCGGTGCTCAACGGGGCGGGGCACGCCGTCGCCACCCGGGACATCGAACGGGCCGTACGGCTGTCCAGGCGTGTCGGCTGGCTCGCGCTCGGCGTCTGTGTCGCCGCGCGCCGCATCGCGAAAGGGCGTACGTCATGACGGGCGGTGGGCTTCTGGTCGCCGGTACCACCTCCGACGCGGGCAAGAGCGTCGTGACCGCCGGGATCTGCCGGTGGCTGGTGCGGCAGGGCGTCAAGGTCGCGCCGTTCAAGGCGCAGAACATGTCCCTCAATTCGTTTGTAACGAAGGAGGGGGCCGAGATCGGGCGGGCGCAGGCCATGCAGGCGCAGGCCTGCCGCGTCGAGCCGACCGCGCTGATGAACCCGGTGCTGCTCAAGCCCGGCGGCGAGAGCAGCAGCCAGGTCGTGCTGCTGGGCAAGCCGGTCGGGGAGCTCAGCGCACGCGGGTACCACGGCGGACGGCAGCAGAAGCTGCTCGGGACCGTACTGGACTGCCTTGAGCAGTTGCGGGGCACGTATGACGCGGTGATCTGTGAGGGGGCCGGCAGTCCCGCCGAGATCAATCTGCGGCGGACCGACATCGTCAACATGGGGATCGCCCGCAACGCCGGGCTCCCCGTGCTCGTCGTCGGCGACATCGACCGGGGCGGTGTCTTCGCCTCGTTCTTCGGGACGGTCGCGCTGCTGTCGCGCGAGGACCAGGAGTGCGTCGCCGGGTTCCTCGTCAACAAGTTCCGGGGGGACGTCTCCCTGCTGGAGCCGGGCCTCGACATGCTCCAGGGGCTCACCGGGCGGCATACGTACGGCGTCCTGCCCTTCCGGCACGGACTGGGCATCGACGAGGAGGACGGGCTGCGCGTCTCCCTGCGCGGGACGGTCCGGGAGTCCGTCGTCGCCCCGCCGGTCGGCGAGGACGTGCTGCGCGTCGCCGTCTGTGCCGTTCCGCTCATGTCCAACTTCACGGACGTCGACGCGCTGGCCGCCGAACCGGGTGTCGTGGTGCGGTTCGTGGACCGGCCTGAGGAACTCGCCGACGCGGACCTCGTCATCGTGCCCGGGACCCGGGGGACCGTCCGCGCCCTGGAGTGGCTGCGGGAGCGGGGGCTCGCCGAGGCCCTGGTCCGCAGGGCAGCCGAGCAGCGGCCCGTCCTCGGGATCTGCGGCGGCTTCCAGATCCTCGGCGAGCACATCGAGGACGACGTCGAGAGCCGCCGGGGGCATGTCGAGGGGCTCGGGGTCCTGCCCGTGCGGGTGCGGTTCGCCCGCGAGAAGACCCTCACGCGGCCGGCTAGCGAGGCCCTCGGGGAGCGCGTGGAGGGCTACGAGATCCATCACGGGGTCGCCGACGTCCAAGGGGGCGCGGCCTTCCTCGACGGCTGCCGGGTCGGCCAGACCTGGGGCACGCACTGGCACGGCTCGCTGGAGTCGGACGGGTTCCGGCGGGCCTTCCTGCGCGAGGTGGCGGCCGCCGCGGGGCGCCGCTTCGTACCGGCGCCGGACACCTCGTTCGCCGCGCTGCGCGAGGAGCAGCTCGACCGGCTCGGCGACCTGATCGAACAGCACGCGGACACGGACGCGCTGTGGCGGCTCATCGAGTCGGGCGCGCCGCGAGGACTGCCCTTCATTCCACCGGGAGCGCCCGCATGAGCACTGTGTTGTTGTTGTCGACCGCCGACACGGACCTGCTGGCGGCCCGGGCCGCCGCCGGAGCCTCGTACCGGATCGGCAACCCGACTCGCGTGGACGTCGGGGAGGAGCTTCCGGCCCTGCTCGACGGCGCGGACATCGCCGTCGTGCGGCTGCTCGGCGGCAAGCGGGCCTGGGAGGACGGGCTCGCCGCGCTGAAGGCGTCCGGCGTCCCGACCGTGCTGCTGGGTGGCGAGGCCGTTCCCGACGCGGAGCTGATGGCCGAGTCGTCGGTGCCGGCCGGTGTCGTGGCGGAGGCGCTCAAGTACCTCGTGGAGGGCGGGCCGGCCAACCTCACCGAGCTGGCGCGGTTCCTGTCCGACACCGTGCTGCTCACGGGCGAGGGGTTCGCCGCGCCGCAGCGGATGCCGGAGTACGGCGTCCGGGGCGAGCGCGCACAGGTCGAGGGCCGGCCGACCGTCGGCGTGCTCTTCTACCGGGCGCACGAGCTGAGCGGCAACACCGCCTTCGTGGACACCCTGTGCGACGCGATCGAGGCGCGGGGCGCCAACGCGCTCCCCGTGTACTGCGGTTCGCTGCGCGGGGCCGACGCGGGGCTGTACGAGATCCTCGGGCGGGCGGACGCCCTCGTCGCCACCGTCCTCGCCGCCGGCGGCGCCCACGCCTCGCAGGCCTCGGCGGGCGGTGACGAGGAGGCCTGGGACATCGGCGCCCTCGCCGAGCTGAACATCCCCGTGCTGCAAGGGCTGTGCCTGACGTCCTCGCGGAGCGCCTGGGAGGCGTCCGACGCCGCCCTGTCCCCCATGGACGCCGCGATGCAGGTGGCGATCCCGGAGTTCGACGGGCGGCTGATCACCGTGCCGTTCTCCTTCAAGGAGCAGGGCGCGGACGACGTGCCCGTGTACGTCGCCGACCCGGAGCGGGCCGCGCGGGTCGCCGGGATCGCCGTACGGCACGCGCGGTTGAAGCACAAGGCGAACGCCGAGAAGAAGCTCGCGCTCGTCTTCACCGCGTATCCGACCAAGCACTCTCGGGTCGGCAACGCCGTCGGGCTGGACACCCCGGCCTCGGCGGTGCGGGTGCTGGACGCCCTCCGGGACGCCGGGTACGGCCTCACCGAGTACCCCGCGGGCGGTGACGAGCTGATCCACCGGCTCATCGCGGCCGGCGGGCACGACGTGGAGTGGCTGACGGACGAGCAGTTGGCCGCCGCGCCCACGCGGGTGCCGCTGGCGGACTACCGGGCCTGGTTCGACCAGCTCGACCCGGAGCTGAGGGACGCCATGACCGAGGCGTGGGGCGAGCCGCCGGGCAGCCTCTACGTCGACGGGGACGACATCGTGCTGGCGTCGCTCCAGTTCGGGAACGTCGTGGTGATGATCCAGCCGCCGCGCGGCTTCGGCGAGAACCCGATCGCGATCTACCACGACCCGGACATGCCGCCGTCCCACCACTACCTGGCGGCCTACCGCTGGCTGGAGAACAGTTTCGGCGCCGACGCGATCGTGCACATGGGCAAGCACGGCACGCTGGAGTGGCTGCCCGGCAAGGGCCTCGGACTCAGCGCCGGCTGCGCTCCGGACGCCGTGCTCGGCGAGCTGCCCCTGATCTACCCGTTCATCGTCAACGACCCGGGCGAGGGCACCCAGGCCAAGCGGCGCGGGCACGCCACGGTCGTCGACCACCTGGTGCCGCCGATGGCCCGTGCCGACACCTACGGCGACCTGGCCAAGCTGGAGCAGCTCCTGGACGAGTACGCGCTCGTCTCCGACCTGGACCCGGCGAAGGCCCCGGCCGTGCGCGCGCAGATCTGGACCCTGGTCAAGGCCGCCGAGCTGCACCACGACCTGCATGTCGACGAGCAGCCGGACGACGAGGCGTTCGACGAGTTCGTCATGCACATCGACGGCTATCTGTGCGAGATCAAGGACGTGCAGATCCGCGACGGCCTGCACATCCTGGGCGGCGGCCCGGTCGGCGAGCCGCGCGTCAACCTCGTGCTGGCGGTGCTGCGCGCCTCGCAGGTGTGGGGCGGTCAGGCGGACGCGCTGCCCGGGCTCAGGGCGGCGCTGGCGGAGCACTTCGGGCTGGTGGAGAAGGAGCTGCTGGCCGAGCCCGGCGCCGCCGTGAAGGTGCCGGCGGAGCTGACGGGCCTGGTGGCGGGGCCTGCACGCACCGCCGCCGACGCGATCGACCTGCTGGAGCAGCTGTGCCGGCGGATCGCGGAGGGCATGGAGGAGCGCGGCTGGGCGGTCGCCGAGGTCCCGGCGCAGGTCCGGGAGGTGCTCGGCGGGGAAGTCCCCGACGCGGTGGCGGTGCTGGAGTTCGCCTGCACGGAGGTCGTGCCGCGCCTGGCGAGGACCACGGACGAGATCGGGCACATCCTGCGGGCGCTGGACGGCGGTTACGTCCCTGCCGGTCCCTCCGGTTCGCCGACCCGCGGTCTGGTCAACGTCCTGCCGACGGGGCGCAACTTCTACTCCGTCGACCCCAAGGCGATTCCGTCCCGGCTGAGCTGGGAGGTCGGGCAGTCGCTCGCGGACTCGCTGGTGCAGCGGTATCTGACCGACACCGGTGAGTACCCGAAGTCCGTCGGCCTGACGGTGTGGGGCACCTCGGCGATGCGCACCCAGGGCGACGACATCGCCGAGATCCTGGCGCTGCTGGGCTGCCGGCCGGTGTGGGACGACGCCTCGCGCCGGGTGACCGGGTTCGAGGTGATCCCCCCGGAGGAGCTCGGCCGGCCCCGCATCGACGTGACGGTCCGTATCTCGGGCTTCTTCAGGGACGCGTTCCCGCACGTGGTGGGGCTGATCGACGACGCCGTCCGCAAGGTCGCCGAGCTGGACGAGCCCGCCGAGCAGAACTACGTCCGGGCGCACGCCGACGAGGACACCGCCGAGCACGGCGACCGGCGCCGGGCGACCGCCCGGATCTTCGGCTCCAAGCCGGGGGCGTACGGGGCCGGTCTGCTGCCGCTGATCGACGCCCGCAACTGGCGCTCCGACGCGGACCTCGCCGAGGTGTACGCGGTGTGGGGCGGCTACGCCTACGGGCGGGGGCTGAACGGGCGGGCCGCGCGCGGGGACATGGAGACGGCGTTCCGGCGGATCGCGGTCGCCGCGAAGAACGTCGACACGCGTGAGCACGACCTCGTCGACGCCGACGACTACTTCCAGTACCACGGCGGCATGGTCGCCATGGTCCGCCATCTGACGGGCGCCAGCCCCGAGGCGTACGTCGGCGACTCGGCCACCCCGGACCAGGTGAAGACCCGCACGCTGGGCGAGGAGACGCACCGGGTGTTCCGGGCCCGGGTGGTCAACCCGCGCTGGATGGCGGCCATGCGGCGGCACGGCTACAAGGGCGCCTTCGAGATGGCCGCGACCGTGGACTACCTGTTCGGGTACGACGCCACGGCCGGGGTCGTGGACGACTGGATGTACGAGAAACTCAGCGCCGAGTACGTCTTCGACCCGGAGAACCGGGAGTTCATGAAGACGTCCAACCCGTGGGCGCTGCGCGGCATCACCGAGCGGCTGCTGGAGGCCGCCGACCGCGGACTGTGGGCGGAGCCGGACGCTCAGACGCTGGAGCGGCTGCGTGCCACGTACCTGGAGCTCGAAGGCGACTTGGAAGGTGACGACAAGTGAGCACCCCGTTCCCGTTCACGGCCGTGGTGGGCCAGGACGACCTGCGGCTAGCGCTGCTGCTGAACGCCGTGTCGCCGGCGGTCGGCGGTGTGCTGGTGCGCGGTGAGAAGGGCACCGCCAAGTCGACGGCCGTGCGGGCGCTGTCCGCGCTCATGCCGGAGGTCGCCGTCGTCCCCGGCTGCCGCTTCTCCTGCGACCCCGCCTCCCCCGACCCCGCCTGCCCCGACGGGCCGCACGCGCCGGGCACCGCCGGCCAGGCCCGTCCGGCCCGGATGGTCGAACTGCCCGTCGGCGCCTCGGAGGACCGGCTGGTGGGCGCGCTGGACATCGAGCGGGCGCTGTCGGAGGGTGTGAAGGCCTTCGAACCGGGCCTGCTCGCCGCCGCGCACCGCGGCATCCTCTACGTCGACGAGGTCAACCTCCTCCACGACCACTTGGTCGACCTGCTGCTGGACGCGGCCGCGATGGGCGCCTCGTACGTGGAGCGCGAGGGCGTCTCCGTACGGCACGCGGCCCGCTTCCTGCTCGTCGGCACCATGAATCCCGAGGAGGGAGAGCTGCGGCCGCAGTTGCTCGACCGGTTCGGGCTGACCGTCGAGGTCGCGGCCTCGCGGGAGCCCGACCAGCGGGTCGAGGTCGTCCGGCGGCGGCTCGCCTACGACGCCGATCCGGACGGCTTCGCGGCCCGGTGGGCGGACGAAGAGGCCGACGTACGGGCGCGGATCATCGCGGCACGGGAGCTGCTGCCGTCCGTGCGGCTGGGCGACGGGGCGCTGCGGCAGATCGCGGCGACCTGCGCGGCCTTCGAGGTCGACGGCATGCGCGCCGACATCGTGATGGCGCGCACGGCGACGGCGCTGGCCGCCTGGGCGGGGCGTACGGACGTGCTCGCCGAGGACGTCCGGCAGGCCGCGCTGCTCGCGCTGCCGCACCGGCGGCGGCGCAACCCCTTCGACGCGCCGGGCCTTGACGAGGACAAGCTGGACGAGACCCTGGAGGAGTTCTCCGGGGACGACGGCCCGGACCAGGACCCCGACCCGGACCCGGACCAGGGGCCGGACGGGCCCGGTGGGGGCGGCGGGCAGCCGGAGCCCGAGGACGGGCCGCAGGGCGACGGCGATGACACCGGGGCCACGCCCGAGGCCGGGGAGGGCGGGCAGCCGCAGCCGTCGGGCGCCGGTGAGCAGTCGGCCGTACGGTCTGCCGAGCCGTTCCGGACCAAGGTGCTGAGCGTGCCAGGGATCGGCGAGGGCGCCGCCGGGCGGCGTTCGAGGGCGCGGACCGAGCACGGGCGCACGACCGGCTCCCGGCGGCCCCGGGGAACCCTCACGAAGCTGCACTTGGCGGCGACCGTGCAGGCCGCGGCGCCGCACCAGCGGGCGCGCGGGCGGTCCGGGCCGGGTCTGGTGGTGCGCCGGGACGATCTGAGGCAGGCCACCCGCGAGGGGCGCGAGGGCAATCTCGTGCTGTTCGTCGTGGACGCCTCCGGGTCGATGGCGGCGCGGCAGCGGATGAGTGCCGTGAAGGGGGCCGTGCTGTCGCTGCTGCTGGACGCCTACCAGCGGCGGGACAAGGTGGGGCTGGTGACGTTCCGGGGTTCGGGCGCGGACGTCGCGCTGCCGCCGACCTCGTCCGTGGACGCGGCGGCGGCCCGGCTGGAGTCGCTGCCGACCGGCGGGCGTACACCGCTCGCCGCCGGGCTGCTGCGCGCGCACGACGTGCTGCGGGTGGAGCGGCTGCGGGATCCCGCCCGGCGGCCGCTGGTCGTGCTGGTGACGGACGGGCGGGCCACCGGGGGCCCGGAGCCGGTCGCGCTGGCCGGGCGGGCGGCACGGCTGTTCGCGGCCGAGGGCGTCGCGTCCGTCGTCGTGGACTGCGAGGCCGGGCCGGTGCGGCTGGGGCTCGCCGGGCAGCTCGCCGGTGAGCTGGGCGGCACCGCCGTCACGCTGGACGAGCTGCGGGCCGACTCGATCGCCGGGTTGGTCAGGGATGTGCAGGGGACTTCGAGGAGGGCCGCGTAATGCCGCAGGGACAGCCGAGTGTCATTCCGGACGACGGTCTGACGACCCGGCAGCGCCGGAACCGGCCGCTGGTGGTCGTGCACACGGGCGTCGGCAAGGGCAAGTCGACGGCCGCCTTCGGGCTCGCGCTGCGGGCCTGGAACCAGGGCTGGCCGATCGGGGTGTTCCAGTTCGTCAAGTCGGCGAAGTGGAAGGTCGGCGAGGAGAACGCGCTGCGTGTGCTCGGCGCCTCCGGCGAGGGCGGGTCCGTCGCCTGGCACAAGATGGGCGAGGGCTGGTCCTGGGTGCAGCGCGATGCGCAGCTGGACAACGAGGAGAAGGCCCGGGAGGGCTGGGAGCAGGTCAAGCGGGACCTTGCTGCGGAGACCTACCGGCTGTACGTGCTGGACGAGTTCGCCTACCCGATGCACTGGGGGTGGATCGACACCGACGAGGTCGTGGACGTCCTGCGGAACCGGCCCGGGACGCAGCACGTGGTGATCACGGGGCGCAACGCTCCCGAGAAGCTCGTGGACTTCGCCGACCTCGTGACCGACATGTCGAAGGTGAAGCACCCGATGGACGCGGGGCAGAAGGGGCAGAGGGGCATCGAGTGGTGATGTCCTCGTCCGTGCCCCGGCTGGTCGTCGCCGCGCCCTCGTCGGGCAGCGGCAAGACCACCGTCGCCACGGGGCTGATGGCCGCGTTCGCCGCGCGGGGGCTCGCCGTGTCCCCGCACAAGGTCGGGCCGGACTACATCGACCCCGGGTACCACGCGCTCGCGACCGGGCGGGTGGGGCGCAACCTCGACGCGTACCTGTGCGGGCCGGAGCTGGTCGGTCCGCTGTTCCTGCACGGGGCGCGCGGGTGTGACCTCGCCGTCGTCGAGGGCGTGATGGGGCTGTACGACGGGGCCGCCGGGGAGGGCGAGCTGGCCTCCACGGCGCATGTCGCGAAGCTGTTGCGGGCGCCGGTGGTGCTGGTCGTCGACGCGTCGTCGCAGTCCCGGTCGGTGGCGGCGCTGGTGCACGGGTTCGTCTCCTGGGATCCGGAGGTGCGGGTCGGGGGCGTGATCCTGAACAAGGTCGCGTCGGACCGGCACGAGGTGATGCTGCGGGAGGCGCTGGAGCAGACGGGTGTGCCGGTGCTCGGGGTGTTGCGGCGGGCTCCGCAGGTGGACACGCCGTCGCGGCATCTGGGGCTGGTGCCGGTCGCCGAGCGGCGGGCCGAGGCCGTGGAGGCGGTTGCGGCGATGGCCGCGCAGGTCTCCGACGGTTGTGATCTCGACGGGTTGATGGAGTTGGCCCGGAGTGCGGGGGTGTTGTCGTGCGAGGCCTGGGATGCGGCTGAGGCGGTGGCTTCTTCGCCCCCGCCGCCCCTACCCGTCCCGTCCTCCAGGGGCTCCGCCCCTTCGACCCCGCCGGGGGGCTCCGCCCCCCTGGACCCCCGCGGGGGCTTCGCCCCCTGCACCCCCACCGGGGCTGCCGCCCCGGGCCCCGGTCGGCCTGAACGGCCTCGTCCTCAATCGCCGGACGGGCTGGTTGTTGCTGTCGCCGGTGGGTCCGCGTTCACCTTCTCCTATGCCGAGAACACCGAGCTGCTCACCGCCGCCGGTGCCGATGTCGTGCCCTTCGATCCGCTGCGGGACGAGGAACTGCCCGAGGGGACGCGGGGGTTGGTGATCGGGGGTGGGTTCCCCGAGGTGTACGCCGCCGAGCTGTCCGCCAACGAGCCCCTGCGCAAGGCCGTTGCCCACCTGGCGGAGAGCGGCGCTCCGGTGGCCGCCGAGTGTGCTGGGCTGCTGTATCTGTGCCGGGAGCTGGACGGACTGCCCATGTGCGGGGTGCTGGACGCCGGGGCGCGGATGACCGGGCGGCTGACCCTGGGGTACCGGGACGCGGTGGCCGTCGGCGACAGTGTGCTCGCGGCGGCGGGGACGCGGATGCGGGGGCACGAGTTCCATCGGACCGCCGTGGAGCCCGGGGCGGGGGCCGAACCCGCCTGGGGCCTCAGGACCCCTGAGCGGCGCGTCGAGGGGTTCGTGCGGCGCGGTGTGCACGCGAGCTATCTGCACACGCACTGGGCGGCACAGCCCGGTGTCGCCCGTCGGTTCGTGGAGAGGTGCCGGACGTCATGAGCAGCAGGCTGGTCGGTGTCGGGGTCGGGCCCGGGGATCCGGAGTTGGTGACCGTCAAGGGTGTGAACGCCCTGCGGGAGGCCGAAGTCGTCGTGGTACCCGTGCTGGACACGGGAGAGCGCGGGCGGGCCGAGGCGACCGTGCTGCACTACGTGCCCGAGGAGAAGGTCGTCCGGGTCGTGTTCGCGCTGAACGAGCGGAGCGACCGGGCACGGCGTGAGGCGGCCTGGGACGCGGCGGGCGAGCGGGTCGCCGAGCTGCTGCGCGGGCACGGTGCCGTCGCCTTCGCGACCATCGGGGACCCCAACGTGTACTCCACGTTCACGTATCTCGCGCAGACCGTCGCCGAGCTGGTGCCGGGGACCGTCGTCGAGACGGTGCCCGGGATCACCGCCATGCAGGACCTCGCCGCGCGGTCGGGCGCCGTGCTGACCGAGGGGACCGAGCCGCTCACGCTCGTGCCCGTCACGGCGGGGTCGGCCGTGCTCAAGGAGGCCCTCGCCGGACCCGGGACGGTCGTCGCCTACAAGTTCGGCCGGCAGGCGCACGAGGTCGCCGACGCGCTGCGGGAGACCGGGCGGATCGGTGACGCGGTGTGGGGGTCGGCGCTGGGGCTGACGGAGGAGTCGATCCGGCCGGCCGCCGACCTGGACGGCGCTCCCCTGCCCTATCTGTCGACGCTCATCTCCCCCGCCCGGCGCGACGGCGGGCGGGGAGGAAAGCTCTGACCCGCCCGTGCACCACGCCGCCCACCGGAACTCCCCTGTACGAGAGGACCAACCCATGGCCGACGCCCCCACGGGCAAGGTGATCTTCGTCGGTGCCGGCCCCGGTGCCGCCGACCTGCTGACGTTCCGTGCCGCACGGGCCATCGCCGAGGCCGACGTGGTGATCTGGGCGGCGAGCCTGGTCCAGGCGGAGGTTCTCCAGCACGCGCGCGAGGACGCGGAGGTCCTCGACTCGGCGGCCCTGTCCCTGGAGGACGTCGTGGGCGTGTACCGGCGGGCCCGGGAGGAGGGCCTGCGCGTCGCCAGGATCCACTCCGGTGACCCCGCCCTGTGGGGCGGCACCCAGGAGCAGCTCGACCGGTGTGCCGAGATCGGCCTGGCGACCGAGGTCGTGCCCGGGGTGTCCGCCTTCTCCGCCGTGGCCGCGCTCGCGCAGCGCGAGCTGACCATCCCCGAGGTCGCGCAGTCCGTCGTGCTGACCCGGCTCGGCGGCGGCAAGACGCCCATGCCGCCCGGGGAGGAGGTCCGCGAGTTCGCCAAGCACGGCACCACCATGGCGGTCTTCCTGTCCGCGGCCCGCAGCGGGCAGCTGGTGCGGGAGCTGCTGGAGGGCGGTTATCCGACGACGACCCCGGTGGTGGTGGCGTACCAGGCGACCTGGCCGGAGGAGCTGATCGTGAAGTGCACGGTCGGCACGCTGGAGGAGACGGTCAAGGAACACAAGCTCTGGAAGCACACCCTGTTCCTGGTCGGCCCGGCGCTCGACGCGCACGGCACGCGCTCGCACCTGTACCACCCGGGTCACTTCCACGGCTACCGCAAGGCCGACCCGGAGGCCCGCAAGGCCCTGCGCGAACGGGGTGCCGGTAGATGAACGTCCGGCCTCCTGCAGGCATCGAGGAAATCGAAGAGGGAGTCGCTCAGTGATCGGCCTCATTTCCGCCACCGCGGCGGGAGCGGCCGCGCGGGACCGGCTGGCCGCCGCGTGGCCGGACCGCACGCGCGTGTACGAGGGTCCCGTCGGGGACGCCGTGCGGGCCGCGTTCGCGCAGTGCGAGCAGCTCGTGTGCTTCCTGGCGACGGGCGCGGTGGTGCGACTCGTGGCGCCGCTGCTGGCCGGCAAGACGGCGGACCCGGGCGTGGTGTGCGTCGACGAGGGCGGGCGGTTCGCGGTGTCCCTGCTGGGCGGGCACGCGGGCGGGGGCAACGAACTCGCCCGGGAGGTCGGGGAGTTGCTGGGCGCCGAGCCGGTGGTGACCACGGCGACGGACGCCGTGGACCTGCCCGGTCTCGACACCCTCGGCCTGCCCGTGGAGGGTGATGTCGCCGGGGTCTCGCGGGCGTTGCTGGACGGTGAGGCGGTGGCGCTGCGGGCCGAGGTGGCCTGGCCGCTGCCGCCGCTCCCGGTCGCCGCCGAGGGGCCGTACACGATCCGGCTGACCGACCGTCTCGTCGAGGCGGCCGAGCGGGAGGTGGTGCTGCGGCCGCCGTCGTTGGTCGTCGGGGTCGGGGCGTCGAAGGGCGCTCCCGTCGAGGAGGTGCTCGGGCTGGTCGAGGACGCCCTGCGGGAGGCCGGGCTGTCCGCGGCGTCGGTCGCCGAGCTGGCCACCGTCGACGCCAAGGCCGGGGAGCCCGGCCTCGTCGAGGCCGCGGGGCGGCTCGGTGTGCCCCTGGTGACGTACTCCGCCGGTGAGCTGGCCGGGGTGGACGTGCCCAATCCGTCCGACGCGCCGCTCGCCGCCGTGGGTACGCCCTCGGTCGCGGAGGCCGCCGCCCTGGTGCGCGGGGGCGAACTCCTCGTTCCCAAGCGGAAGTCGGCGGCGAGCCCCGCCATGGCGACCTGTGCCGTCGTACGGCGGCCGGGGCGCGGGCGGCTCGCGGTGGTCGGGCTCGGGCCCGGTGCCCGGGACCTGCTGACGCCGCGCGCGAAGGCGGAACTGCGGCGCGCGTCCGTGCTCGTCGGGCTCGACCAGTACGTCGACCAGATCCGCGATCTGCTGCGGCCCGGCACCCGGATCCTGGAGTCGGGCCTCGGGGCCGAGGAGGAGCGGGCGCGCACGGCCGTCGAGGAGGCGAGCAAGGGGCACGCCGTCGCGCTGATCGGCAGCGGGGACGCGGGCGTGTACGCCATGGCCTCCCCCGCGCTCGCCGAGGCCTCCGACGACATCGACGTGGTCGGTGTGCCCGGCGTGACGGCGGCGCTGGCGGCCGGGGCGATCCTGGGCGCGCCGCTGGGGCACGACCACGTGTCGATCAGCCTGTCCGACCTGCACACGCCGTGGGAGGTCATCGAGCGGCGGGTAAGGGCGGCGGCCGAGGCCGACCTCGTGGTGACGTTCTACAACCCGCGTTCGCGCGGCCGCGACTGGCAGCTGCCCAAGGCGCTGGACATCCTCGCCGAGCACCGGGCGCCGACGACGCCGGTCGGTGTCGTGCGCAACGCCTCGCGGCCGGACGAGTCCGCCCGGCTCACGACGCTGGCCGCGCTCGACCCGGCGACGGTC
Organism: Streptomyces sp. NPDC016851; assembly: GCF_055562795.1. Taxonomy (NCBI): domain Bacteria; kingdom Bacillati; phylum Actinomycetota; class Actinomycetes; order Kitasatosporales; family Streptomycetaceae; genus Streptomyces; species Streptomyces sp. NPDC016851. Next base: position 105,988 of record NZ_JBVHEP010000020.1, on the reverse strand, counting down.
GACATGATGACGGTCGTCACCGTGGGCAACACCGCGACCCGCGAGATCGCCGGGCGCATGGTGACGCCGCGCGGCTACCGCTGGCAGGAGGAGCCCGAGTGAACCGCGCAGTCCACCACCCCACGTCCGCCGAGGAGAACCTGTGACCACCCCGCCAGCCCTGCTCATCGCCGGCCACGGCACACGTGACGACGCCGGAGCCGAGGCGTTCCGCGACTTCGTGCGGGAGCTGGGGGCCCGCCACCCGGAACTGCCCGTCGCGGGCGGCTTCATCGAACTGTCCCCGCCGCCGCTGGGCGAGGCCGTCGCCGAACTGGTGGAGCGGGGCGTGCGGCGGTTCGCCGCCGTGCCGCTGATGCTGGTGTCCGCCGGGCACGCCAAGGGCGACATCCCGGCGGCGCTGGCCCGCGAGCAGGAGCGGCACCCCGGGATCTCGTACACGTACGGCCGTCCGCTGGGCCCGCACCCGGCGCTGCTGAACGTGCTGGAGCGGCGGCTGGACGAGGCGCTGGGTGGCACGGCGGGGCGCCGGCCGGGTGACCGGGCCGATGTGACGGTGCTGCTGGTGGGGCGCGGGTCGACGGACCCGGACGCCAACGCCGAGGTGTACAAGGCGGCGCGGCTGCTGTGGGAGGGGCGCGGGTACGCGGGGGTCGAGACGGCGTTCGTGTCGCTGGCGGCGCCGGACGTGCCGAGCGGACTCGACCGGTGCGCGCGGCTGGGCGCCCGCCGGATCGTGGTGCTCCCCTACTTCCTGTTCACCGGCATCCTGCCGGACCGGGTGCAGCTGCAGACGGAGGGCTGGGCTGCGGCTCACCCGGAGGTCGAGGTGCGCTCGGCGGACGTCATCGGGTCGGAGCCGGAGCTGCTGGACCTGGTGTGGGAGCGGTACACGGAGGCCGTCGAGGGCGATCTGCGGATGAACTGCGACTCGTGCGTGTACCGCGTCGCGCTGCCGGGCTTCGAGGACAAGGTGGGGCTGCCGCAGCAGCCGCACTTCCACCCGGACGACGACGGCCACCACCACGGGCACGGCCATCACCACGGGGCGCACTTCCATGCCCACTGACGGCGGCCACGATCTGCGGCACCACGGGGACGCGGAGGTCCGGGACGACGGCGGCTCGCTCGTCGACCTCGCCGTGAACGTCCGCGCGGACACCCCGCCGGCGTGGCTGCGGGAGCACATCGCCGCGTCGCTGGGCGATCTGGCGGCCTACCCGGACGGGCGGGCCGCGCGCGCGGCGGTGGCGGCGCGGCACGGCCTGCCGGTGGAGCGGGTGCTGCTGACGGCGGGGGCGGCGGAGGCGTTCGTGCTGCTGGCGCGGGCGCTGAAGGTGCGCCGGCCGGTCGTGGTCCACCCGCAGTTCACGGAGCCGGAGGCCGCCCTGCGGGACGCGGGCCACACGGTCGACCGGGTGCTGCTGCGGGAGGAGGACGGCTTCCGGCTGGACCCGGCGGCCGTCCCCGAGACCGCGGACCTGGTGGTGATCGGCAATCCGACGAACCCGACGTCGGTGCTGCACCCGGCGGAGGTGATCGCGTCTCTCGCCCGGCCCGGGCGGCTGCTGGTGGTGGACGAGGCGTTCATGGACGCGGTGCCGGGCGAGCGGGAGTCCCTCGCGGACCGCGTCGACGTGCCCGGCCTCGTGGTGCTGCGCAGCCTGACCAAGACGTGGGGGCTGGCCGGGCTGCGGATCGGGTACGTGCTGGCAGCGCCGGAGACCATTGCGGACCTGGAGCGGGCGCAGCCGCTGTGGCCGGTGTCGACGCCGGCGCTGGCCGCGGCGCGGGCGTGCGTGGGACCACGGGCGCTGGCGGAGGCGGCCCACGCGGCGCACCGCGTCGCCGCGGACCGGGCCCACCTGCTGACGGGCCTGGCCCGCTTCGCCCCGGCCGGGCTGCGGATGGTCGAGCCCGCGCAGGGCCCGTTCGTCCTGATCCGGCTTCCGCACGCGGCGGCCGTACGCGCCCGGCTGCGCGACCTCGGCTACGCCGTGCGGCGCGGGGACACCTTCCCCGGCCTGGACGGGGAGTGGCTGCGGCTGGCGGTCCGCGACCGCAGCACGATGGACGGGTTCCTGCGGGCGCTGGAGCGTGCGCTGGCGGGCTGACGGCCCCGCCGTGCGCCGGCGGGCTGACGGCTCACCGCCGGGCGGCCCCCACCGTCTCCGTCTCGGTCGGTGTGCCGTCCTGGGGCCGGAGGGACAGCAGGACGCTGGTCACGACGACCCAGAGCCCGGCGGCCATGAAGGCGAAGAAGCCGATCCAGGGGATGAACATCAGCACGCCGATCACGACGGCGGCCAGGGCCAGCCAGCGGGGCAGCGGGCTGACGGCGGCGCGGACGGTGGCCAGGCCCGTGCCCAGCAGCATCAGGGCCATGCCGCCGACGAAGGGGATGTAGAAGTTCTCGTTGAGGGCGTTGAGGGCCTGGAGCGCGGGGCCGGAGGCCGTCGGCTCGTCGGCGAGGTCCACCAGGGCCAGGGTCAGCGCGGCCCCGGTCAGGAAGCCGATGGCGAGGAGCAGCCCGCCGCCGAGGGCCACCCGGTGCAGCCAGCCGCCGTTCGCCGGGACGTCCCGTACGACACGGGCCAGGTGGGCGGCGAAGAAGACGAAGAACACCGCCGCGATCGCCAGCAAGTACACGCTGACCCCGGCCTGGGCCTCGCGGTCGGCGTAGAAGGCTCTGACCTGGGCGCCGGTGGAGTCGTAGTCGGGTGTGTCGCCGGTCAACAGGAAGGCGACGAGCGTCAGGACGACAGCCACCAGTCCGGTCAGGGGTGCGATGCGCATGCTGCCTCCCGCGCTGAGGGCCAGCCCCCCCGTGTCTTCCCCTTCCACGCTCCCAGAGGTCCCCCGGCCCTGCCATCCGGGCCCGGGGCCGGAGATCAGCCCCGGCGGCGTGCCGGAAACACCTCCCCCGCCCGCCGCGAGCAGGATGACCGCGCCGCCCAGGAAATACGGGGCCGCCGCCCGTCTCCGCCAGGCCCGCCTCGCCGGGGGTGCTCCCCGCGGTGTGACGCCGGCGCGTGCGGCAGACGGCTCGGCCGGAGGCCGGGCGGCGGCCGGGCGGCGGCCGATACGGGTGTCCTGCCCGGCCGCCGCCCGCGCGGCTACCCGACCACGCGCCCGTTCAGCACCACCCTGCGCGGTGCCGCCAGCACGCCCACGTCCTTGCGCGGGTCCTCGTCGTAGACGACGAGGTCGGCCGGGGCGCCCTCGTCCAGGCCGGGGCGGCCGAGCCAGGTCCGGGCCGTCCAGGTTCCCGCCGCGAGGGCCTCGACGGGCGGGATGCCCGCGGTGACCAACTCGGCGACCTCCGCCGCCGCGAGACCGTGGGCGAGTCCGCCGCCCGCGTCGGTGCCGACGAAGACCGGGATCCCGGCGTCGTAGGCGCTGCGTACGGTGTCGTAGCGGCGCTCGTGGAGCCGGCGCATATGGGCCGACCAGCGCGGGAACCGCGTCTCGCCGCCGTCGGCGAGCTGCGGGAACGTGGCGATGTTGACCAGGGTCGGGACGATGGCGACGCCCCGTTCGGCGAACAGCGGGATGAGGCCCTCGGTCAGGCCCGTCGCGTGTTCGATGCAGTCGATGCCCGCCTCGACGAGGTCCTGGAGGGAGTCCTCCGAGAAGCAGTGCGCGGTGACCCGGGCGCCCAGCCGGTGCGCCTCGGCGATCGCCGCCTCCACCGCCCCGCGCGGCCAGCAGGCCGACAGGTCGCCGAGGTCGCGGTCGATCCAGTCGCCGACCAGCTTCACCCAGCCGTCGCCGCGCCGCGCCTCCTGGGCGACGTAGGCGACCAGGTCGTCCGGCTCGATCTCCCAGGCGTAGTTGCGGATGTAGCGGCGGGTGCGGGCGATGTGCCGCCCGGCGCGGATGATCTTCGGCAGGTCGTCGCGGTCGTCGATCCAGCGGGTGTCGGAGGGCGAGCCCGCGTCGCGGATCAGCAGCGTGCCCGCGTCCCGGTCGGTCAGCGCCTGCTTCTCGGCGACGTCCCTGGGGACCGCGCCGTGCCGGTCGAGTCCCACGTGGCAGTGCGCGTCGACGAGGCCGGGCAGGGCCCAGCCCCTGACGGTCCGGATGTCGCGGGCGCCGGCGGGGCGGTCGTAGGAGATCCGGCCGTCGACGACCCACAGCTCGTCGCGGACCTCCTCGGGTCCGACGAGCACCCGTCCCTTCACGTGCAGCACCGTGCGATCGCTCATGTACGGCACCTTAGTGAGGTGCTAGTCGGCCTTGCCCACCTGGTCCGAGGTCTCCTCCTCCACCTCGGCCATGGCGGGGTCGAGGAGGCGGGAGAGGAAGTGGCGGGTGCGGTCGTGGCGCGGGTTGCCGATGACCTGCTCGGGGGTGCCGTCCTCGACGATCATGCCGCCGTCCATGAAGACGACCCGGTCGGCGACCTCGCGGGCGAAGGTCATCTCGTGGGTGACGACCATCATCGTCATGCCCTCGTCGGCGAGCATGCGCATCACCGCGAGGACGTCCCCGACCAGTTCGGGGTCCAGCGCCGAGGTCGGCTCGTCGAACAGCATCACCTCGGGGCCCATGGCCAGGGCCCGGGCGATGGCGACGCGCTGCTGCTGGCCGCCGGAGAGGGAGGAGGGGTAGGCCGCCGCCTTCTCGGACAGGCCCACGCGCGCCAGGTTCTCGGCGGCCACCTTCGCGGCCGCCGCCTTGTCGCGGCGCAGCACCCGGCGCTGCGGCAGCGTGAGGTTCTCGGTCACCGTCAGGTGCGGGAACAGGTTGAACTGCTGGAAGACCATGCCGATGCGGCGGCGTGCGGCGTCGATGTCGACGTCCGGGTCGGTCAGTTCCGCACCGCCGACGAACACCTGGCCCTTCGTCGGCTCCTCCAGCAGGTTCACGCAGCGCAGCAGCGTCGACTTGCCGGAGCCGGACGGGCCGATGACGCAGACCACCTCGCCCCGGCCGATCTCCAGGTCGATGCCGCGCAGCACCTCGTTGGCGCCGAACGACTTGTGCAGCGCGCGTACCTCGATCTCGGGTCGGCTCATTTCACGGCCTCCTGGGCCTTCGCCTCCATGCGGCGTACGACGAAGCCGAGCGGGATCGTGACCAGCAGGTAGCACAGTCCGGCGACCAGGATCGGCGTGGAGTTGGCGGTCTGGCTGGCCAGGTCGCGGCCGTACTTGGACAGTTCGCGCTCCTCCAGGGTGACGCCGAGGAACAGCACCAGCGAGGAGTCCTTGAACAGCAGCACCAGTTCATTGGTGAGCGGCGGGAGGATGACGCGGAACGCCTGCGGGATGATGATGGAGATCATGGCCCGCGCGGGCGAGAAGCCCAGCGAGCGGGCCGCCTCCATCTGCCCCTTGGGCACGGCCTGGATGCCGGCGCGGATCGTCTCCGCCATGTACGCGGCGGCCACCAGGCCGAGCGCCAGGGCGACCTTGCCGTACGTGCCGCCGATGATCTCGGTGCCGGGGAAGGCCAGCGGCACGGCGACGCCGATGAAGATGAAGATCAGCAGGGCGGGCAGACCGCGGAAGATCTCGATGTAGATCCCGGCGAGCCAGCGGTACGGGCCCACGGAGGACAGCCGCATCAGCGCGATCACCATGCCGAGGGCCAGCCCCACGGCGAAACCGGTCACCGTGTAGAGCACGGTGTTCTTCAGCGCCAGCTCGATGACGTCCGGGAACATGCGCTCGGCGATGTCCGCCTGCGCGAACTGGTTCTGGAGCCGGTCCCAGTCGGCGGAGACCGCGAAGGCGATCACGGCCGCGACGAAGACGGCGTACTGGACGCCGCGCGAGAGGCTGCGCTTCTGCCGCCGGGTGAGGCCCTTCTTCTTCGGCTGGACTTCGGGCGTGGCCGTGTCCGTCATGAGGCGGCGGGCGACGCGGCGGACTCGTCGTACGGGCCGATCCACTGTTCGTACAGCTTCTTGTACGTGCCGTCGGCCTTGGCGTCCTCGATCGCCTTGTTGATGGCGGCGCGGAGCTTGGTGTTGCCCTTCTTCACCGTGAAGCCGTACTGCTCGCCGGTCTCGATGTTGTCGACGACCTTGAAGGCGTCCGCGTTGGCCTTGTCCTTCAGCCAGCCCTGGACGACCGGGTAGTCGATGACGACGGCCTGTACCTGGCCGGTGCGCAGGCCGTTGAGGACGGCGTCGGAGGACTCGAAGGAGACCGGGTCGAGGCCCTTGCTCTTGGCGTAGTCCTCACCGGTCGTCTGCGCCTGGGCGCCGAGCTTCTTGCCCTTGAGGCCGGCGAAGGAGGAGATGCCGCTCTTCTTGTCGACCAGTACGGCCTGGGTGGCGTTGAAGTACGGGTCGGAGAAGTCGACGTTCTTCTTGCGCTCCTCGGTGATGGTCATGCCGGCGGCGGCGAGGTCGCACTGGCCGGCGTTGAGGGACCCGCCGGTCTTGAAGTTCTCGAAGGGCTGGTCGACGATGTCCTGCTTCACGCCCAGATCCTTGGCGACCAGGTCGATCAGCGACACGTCGAAGCCCTGCACCTTGCCGTCGATCTCCGACTGGAACGGCGGGTACGGCAGGTGGGTGCAGGTGGTGAGCTGGCCCGCCCTGACGAGTTCGACGCCGCCCGCGGCCGTCTTCTTGCCGCTGCCGCCGTCGTCGGTGGAGGTGCAGCCGGCCACGAGCAGCAGCCCGGCCGTCGCGGTGGTGGCGGCCAGGATGCGGGCCCGATGCCCGGGGTGCGTGTTCACGGCGAGCCTCCTGTGAGTGAACTGTGGGTTCTGATCATAAGGAGAAGTTTGAGTGACTGAAAACAATCCGATGGCTGCGGGGGCGTCGGGCCTGCGAAGTCACCGGTCGTAGGGGGCTGGGGCTCGGTCGTAGCGGGCTGGTGCGCGGCGGTTACGCTCGTTCCCGTTGTTCCCGCGAGTAGTCCCGCGAGTTGTCCCCGCACGTGAAGAGAGTGCCACCGTGACGCATCCGTTTCTGGACCTGGCCCCGCTCGGGGCGGACCGTTTCGCCGCGATCGAGGACCGGGTGGCCCGGCTGCTGAGCACCGAGCAGGACGTCGTGATCATGCAGGGCGAGGCACTGCTGCCGCTGGAGGGCGCGATCCGCGCCGCGGCCGGTCCGGGCACGACGGCCCTGAACGTGATCACGGGCCCGTACGGGCAGACCTTCGGCGACTGGCTGCGGGACTGCGGGGCGACGGTGGTCGACCTGGCGGTGCCCTTCCACACGGCGGTCACGGCCGAGCAGATCCGGCAGGCCTTCGCCGAGCACCCGGAGATCGACTTCGTGTCGCTGGTGCACGCGGAGGCGGCGACCGGCAACACCAATCCGGTCGCGGAGATCGGCGAGGTGGTGCGCGCGCACGGGGCCCTGTTCTACCTGGACGCGGTGGCGTCGATCGGTGCCGAGCCGGTGCTGCCGGACGCGTGGGGCGTGGACCTGTGCGTGATCGGGGCGCAGAAGGCGATGGGCGGGCCCGCCGGTGTGTCGGCCGTGTCGGTGAGCGAGCGGGCCTGGGCCCGGATGACGGCGAACCCTCGCGCGCCGCGCCGGTCGTACCTGTCGCTGCTCGACTGGAAGGAGCGGTGGATCGACGGCGGCCGCAAGACACTGCTGCACGCCCCGGCGCAGCTGGAGATGCTGGCGCTGGAGGCGTGTGTGGAGCGGATCGAGGCGGCGGGGCTCGACGCGATGATGGCCCGGCACGCGTCGGCCGCGGCGGCCACGCGAGCCGGGGCGGTGGCACTCGGCGGCGGGCTGGAGCCCTACGTGTACGAGGCGCGGGACGCGGCGCCCGTCGCGACGACGCTCCGGGCGCCGTCCGGGGTGGTGGCGTCGGAGCTGGTGGCCAGGGCGCTCCAGGCGGACCCGGCGGTGCCGCTCGCGGCCGGCGGGGGTGCGCTGGCCAAGGAGATGATCCGGGTCAACCACTACGGAGCGGACGCGACGCCGGGGGCCGTACGGGCGAGCCTGGCGGCGCTGGGCGCCGCGCTCTCGGAGGCGGGGCTGTCGGTGGACGTGGCGGGGGCGCTGCGGGCGACCGAGGAGGCGTGGCGGTAGCCGGGGTCCACGGCCGGACGGGAGCCGGGGCCCGCCCCGGGCGGTAGCCAGGGCCCATCGCCGGGCTGGAGTCGGGGCCCACCCCGGGCGGTAGCTGGGGCCCATCGCCCGGCTGGAGCCAGGGTCCACCGCCGCGCGGGATCCGGACCCACCGCCGCGTGGGAGCTGGGGCCCACGGCAGAGTCCGGCGGTGCCGGGGGCCGCGCTCTCCCAGGCGGGGCTGTCGGTGGATGTGGCGCGGGCGCTGCGGGCAACCGAGGAGGCGTGGCGGGAGCCGGGGCCCACGGCCGGGCGGGAGCCGGGGCCCACCCCGGGCGGGGGCCAGGATCCACCGCCGCGCGGGATCCGGACCCACCGCCGCGTGGGAGCTGGGGCCCACGGCGGAGTCCGGCGGTGCCGGGGCCGCGCTCTCCGAGGCGGGACTGTCGGTGGATGTGGCAGGGCGCTGCGGGCAACCGAGGAGGCGTGGCGGTAGCCGGGGTCCACGGCCGGACGGGAGCCGGGGCCTACCCCGGGCAGTAGCCGGGGTCCAAGGCTGAGCGGAGCGGGGCCCACCGCCGAGCTGGAACCAGCGTCCACCGCCGGGCTGGAGCCCGGGCCCAACGCCGAGCGGTGGCCGGGACCAGCCGCCGGGCTGGAGCGAGGCCCGGCACCGGACGGGAGCCGTCGCCCACCGCCGGGCGGCAGCCCGGGCCCGTCGCCGTTGGCAGTGGGCCGTGGCATGCTCCCCGCATGACCACCGACACCCGTGCCGACAGCGGGCCCGCCGACACCCCCATCACCCTCCCCGACGGCCGTCCCGTCCCGCATCTCACCGGTGACGAGCGGGCCATGCTGGAGAGCTGGCTGGACTTCCACCGGGCCACGCTGGAGCTGAAATGCGCCGGGCTGGACGACGCGCAGGTGCGGACGGCGTCGGCGGAGCCGTCCGGGCTGACGCTGCTCGGGCTGGTGCAGCATCTCGCCGAGGTCGAGCGGAACTGGTTCCAGCGGGTGGCCGCCGGCCTCGACGTGCCACCGGTGTACGAGGACGGCACCGGCTACACGCTGGACCCGGGGCGGGGGCTCGACGAGGCGCTCGGGATCTGGCGGCGGGAGATCGCGCGGGGGCGGGAGCTGTGCGCGGGGCTGCCGCTGGACCACGTCGGGCGGGTCGCCGAGGGCCCGGTGCCCGGGATGGAGGTCAGCATGCGCTGGGTCCTGATCCACATGATCGAGGAGTACGCCCGGCACAACGGTCACGCCGATCTCCTGCGGGAACGTATCGACGGAGTGACCGGGGCTTGAATTAAACGTGTTTCCGAGACGACCCACATGTAAGCTGGCACACAATTAGGAATTCTTTCAAGAACAGCTTCCCGTATTCTTCTGCCCGCTTTCTCCGATCCTAAACCCAAAGATTTTGAGGACACCTGGAGAAGGAATTCGGGCAGATCTCGTGGCGATTACACGGCTGTGACGCGTTACACACCGTGACTGCTTTGCCCGGTATTACCCGGACAATATCGGGCATATCGCTGCCCTTTTGCGGCATGCCTCGCGCTCGCGCGATAACACAGGACCGGCTCATACGTAACCCCTCTCGGCGATGCAATTTTGAATTTCGCTGGGTAAGTTCAATTCGCATGACTGCCGTACAAGCAGATCCGCAAATCGACCGCCCCACGGTGGCTGACGGAGCCGCACTGTGGCGGATGGCGAAGGACTCGAAGGTTCTCGACCTGAACTCGTCCTACAGCTATCTGCTGTGGTGCCGCGACTTCGCGGCCACGTCGGCCGTAGCGCGTGACGAGCACGGCGAGCCGATGGGTTTCATCACCGGGTACGTGCGGCCGGACAGCCCGCACACCCTGCTGGTCTGGCAGGTGGCGGTGGACGAGGCGCACCGCGGGCGCGGGCTGGCCGCCACGCTGCTCGACGGTCTGGTCGCCCGGACCGCCACCGAGCGCGGGGTGACGACGGTGGAGACCACCATCACCCCGGGCAACACCGCCTCGGAGCGCCTGTTCACGTCGTTCGCCGAGCGGCACGGCGCCCGGCTGGAGCGCGAGGTGCTGTTCGACACGGCCGTGTTCCCCGACGGGCCGCACGACCCCGAGGTCCTGTACCGCATCGGCCCGCTGGCCCCCTGACTTTCTCCCTGACTCCCGCAGACTTCCCCCACGCACCGAGGAGCGATTCGTCGTGACCATCACCCAGCCCGACCTGAGCGTCTTCGAGACCGTCGAGTCCGAGGTACGCAGCTACTGCCGCGGCTGGCCCACCGTCTTCGACCGTGCGGTCGGCAGCCGCATGTACGACGAGGACGGCCATGAGTACCTCGACTTCTTCGCCGGAGCGGGGTCACTGAACTACGGGCACAACAACCCCGTCCTGAAACGCGCCCTGATCGACTACCTGGAGCGCGACGGCGTCACGCACGGGCTCGACATGTCGACCACCGCCAAGCGCACGTTCCTGGAGGCCTTCCAGAACCTGCTGCTGCGGCCGCGCGACCTGCCGTACAAGGTCATGTTCCCGGGCCCGACCGGCACCAACGCCGTGGAGGCCGCGCTGAAGCTGGCGCGGAAGGTGAAGGGGCGCGAGTCGATCGTGTCCTTCACCAACGCCTTCCACGGCATGTCGCTGGGCTCGCTGGCCGTGACCGGCAACGCGTTCAAGCGGGCCGGCGCCGGTATCCCGCTGGTGCACGGCACGCCCATGCCGTTCGACAACTACTTCGACGGCACCGTCGAGGACTTCCTGTGGTTCGAGCGGCTGCTGGAGGACCAGGGCTCCGGTCTGAACAAGCCGGCCGCCGTGATCGTCGAGACCGTGCAGGGCGAGGGCGGCATCAACGTGGCCCGGCCCGAGTGGCTGCGCGCCCTGTCCGAGCTGTGCGAGCGGCAGGACATGCTGCTGATCGTCGACGACATCCAGATGGGCTGCGGCCGTACCGGCGCCTTCTTCTCCTTCGAGGAGGCGGGCATCACGCCGGACATCGTCACCGTCTCGAAGTCGATCAGCGGCTACGGCCTGCCCATGTCGCTGTGCCTGTTCAAGCCGGAGCTCGACGTGTGGGAGCCCGGCGAGCACAACGGCACCTTCCGCGGCAACAACCCCGCCTTCGTCACGGCGACCGCGGCCCTGGAGGCGTACTGGGCCGACGGTTCCGCGATGGAGAAGCAGACCCGCAAGCGCGGCGAGCAGGTCGAGCAGGCCATGATCTCCATCACCGAGGAGAACCTGGCCGACGTCAAGGAGTACCGGGGCCGCGGCCTGGTGTGGGGCCTGGAGTTCCACGACAAGGACCGCGCGGGCAAGGTCGCCAAGCGCGCCTTCGAACTCGGCCTGCTCATCGAGACGTCCGGGCCGGAGAGCGAGGTCGTGAAACTGCTCCCCGCCCTGACCATCACGCCCGAGGAACTGGACGAGGGCCTGTCGACGCTGGCCCGCGCCGTCCGCGAGACCGCCTGACCGAGCAACCGGCACCACCCCATCTAGGAGGCATCGCAGCACCGTGATTGTCCGTTCGTTCAAGGAGATCGAAGGTACCGACCGGCACGTGAAGTCGGCGTCCGGCACGTGGGAGAGCAAACGCATCGTCCTCGCCAAGGAGAAGGTCGGCTTCTCCCTGCACGAGACGATCCTGTACGCGGGTACGGAGACGTCGATGTGGTATGCCAACCACATCGAGGCCGTCGTCTGCGTGGAGGGCGAGGCCGAGCTCACCGACCACGAGACCGGGAAGTCGTACACCATCACGCCCGGGACCATGTACCTCCTGGACGGGCACGAGAAGCACACGCTGCGGATCAAGAAGGACTTCCGCTGCCTCTGCGTCTTCAATCCGCCCGTGACCGGACGGGAGGACCACGACGAGAACGGCGTTTACCCGCTGCTCACCGAGGAGGTGTGACGTTTCATGACCGCCATCACCGACACCACCACCGGTATCCCCGACCTCTATCCCAGTCGGGGCGCCACCGAGGTGCTCACCCCGCGCCAGGACCCGGTCGTCTGGGGCGCCCCCGACGCGCCCGGTCCGGTCGCGCCGGCCGATCTGCTGTCCTTCGAGCGTGACGGCTTCCTCGCCATCGACCAGCTGATCACCGACGACGAGGTCGTCGTCTACCGGAACGAGCTCAACCGGCTGGTGAACGACCCGGACATCCGTGCCGACGAGCGGTCGATCGTCGAGCCGCTGTCCAAGGAGATCCGCTCGGTCTTCGAGGTGCACAAGATCAGCGAGGTGTTCGCCAAGCTGGTGCGGGACGAGCGGGTCGTCGGCCGGGCGCGGCAGATCCTCGGCTCGGACGTCTACGTCCACCAGTCGCGGATCAACGTCAAGCCGGGCTTCGGGGCCAGTGGCTTCTACTGGCACTCGGACTTCGAGACGTGGCACGCCGAGGACGGTCTGCCGCGGATGCGCACGGTGTCGGTCTCGATCGCGCTGACCGAGAACTACGACACCAACGGCGGGCTCATGATCATGCCGGGGTCGCACAAGACGTTCCTCGGGTGCGCGGGGGCCACGCCGAAGGACAACTACAAGAAGTCGCTGCAGATGCAGGACGCGGGCACGCCGTCCGACGAGGCGCTGACCCAGCTGGCCGCACAGCACGGCATCAAGTTGTTCACGGGCAAGGCCGGTTCGGCGACGTGGTTCGACTGCAACTGCATGCACGGTTCCGGCGACAACATCACGCCGTTCCCGCGCAGCAACGTGTTCATCGTGTTCAACAGCGTGGAGAACACGGCGGTGGAACCGTTCGCGGCGCCGGTGCGGCGGCCGGAGTTCATCGGTGCGCGGGACTTCACGCCGGTGCGGTGACCGTGTGACCAAGCTGCCGGGTGGGGCCTCCTCGTGTGGGACGGGAGGCCCCACCCGGTTTTTCACGCCTTCATGCCGTCATGCCTTCAGGGCGGCCAGGAGCCGGTCGACATCCGCCGCCGTGTTGTAGAGGTGGAACCCCGCCCGCAGGTTCCCCGACCGGTCGGACACCTCGATGCCCGCCCGGCTCAGCTCGCCCTGCCGGTGGCCGAGCCCCGGCACGGACACGATCGCCGAGCCCGGCGCGGGCACCGGCGTGTGGCCCAGCTCGGCGAGCCCGACGCGGAAGCGGTCCGCAAGGGCCACGTCGTGGGCGTGCACGACGTCGACGCCGATGTCCTCCAGCAGCTCCAGGGAGGCGCGCAGCCCGGCGTAGCTGAAGAGCGAGGGGCTGATGTCGAAACGCCGTGCGGAGTGGGCGAGTTCCTCGACGGGGCCGTAGCAGCTGTCCCAGGGGAACTCACCGGCGACCCAGCCTGCGAGCAGCGGCGTGAGCCCGCCGAAGTCCTGCGGGGCGACGAAGAACGCGGCCCCGTGCGGTCCCAGGAGCCACTTGAAGCCGACGGCGGCGAGGAAGTCGTCCGCGTCGGCCTCCATCGGCAGCCAGCCGGCCGACTGGGAGGCGTCGACGTAGGTGCGGGCCCCGTGCGTCCGGGCCGCCTCGCGCACGGCCGGCAGGTCGGCGAGCCGGCCGTCGGCGGACTGGACGGTGCTGACCGCGACGAGCGCGGTGCCGGGGCGGACGGACTCGGCGAGCCGCTCCAGGGGCACGGCGCGCACCTTGAGGTCACCGCGCGCGTGGAACGGGTTCACCAGGGAGGCGAAGTCGGCCTCCGCGGTGAGGACTTCGGCGCCCTCGGGCAGCGAGGCGGCGATCAGCCCGCCGTACTCGGCGACCGAGGCGCCGGTGGCGACCCGCTCGGCCGGCACACCGGCCAGCCGGGCGAAGGACGCGCGGGCGGCCTCGACGTCCTCGTACAGGGGACCCGTCGGCACGCCCTCCGCGCGCATCCGCACCGCCTGGTGCAGGGCGGTGACGGTACGGGCGGGCAGGAGCCCGTTGCTCGCGGTGTTGAGGTAGGTGTGCTTCGGGGCGAACTCGGCACGGACGAGGTTCTCGAAGGTCTCCATGGAACCACTCTGCGTCCCCTGGATCTCCCCGTCCATTGCCGATTTCTGCGTGATGCCGCTAAGAGGCGCTTATACATACGCGCCGACCTGCGGCTTCAGCGCTGGGGCACCGCACAGCCGTCCGGCCCGCAGGCGTCCGCGTCCCCGCTGTCGACGATCGTCAGGGGCGAGCGCTCGCCGTACGCCTGGGCCAGGGCCTGGGCGAAGACCTCCGCGGGCTGGGCACCGGAGACGCCGTACGTGCGGTCGAGCACGAAGAACGGCACCCCGCTCGCGCCGAGCTGTGCGGCCTCGCGCTCGTCGGCGCGGACGGCGTCGGCGTAGGCGCCGGGGTCGGCGAGCACCGCGCGGACGGCCTGCGCCTCCAGCCCGGCGGCCACGGCCAGCTCCACGAGCCGCTCGTCGTCGTTGAAGACGGAGCGCTCCTCGGCGAAGTTGGCCCGGTACAGCAGGTCGAGCAGCCGCTCCTGGTGCCCCTGCTCCTTGGCGAAGTGCAGCAGGCGGTGCATGTCGAAGGTGCTGCCGTGGTCGCGGCCCCGGGTGCGGTAGTCCAGCCCCTCGGCGGCGGCCTGCGCGCCCAGGTTGTCCTCACCGGCCTCGGCCTGGGCCTCGCTCATGCCGTACTTCCTGGTGAGCATCGTGATCACAGGCTGGATGTCGTCCTTGGCCCGGCCCGGGTCCAGTTCGAAGGAGCGGTGCACCACCTCGACGTCGTCGCGGTGCGGGAACTCCCGCAGCGCCTTCTCGAAGCGGGCTTTGCCCACGTAGCACCAGGGGCAGGCGATGTCGCTCCAGATCTCGACGCGCATGTCTTCGGCTCTCTCCAGCTCGTACGGGGTGCGGAGGCTCCCTCCGCCGAGTTGGTGAACATTCAAACAGCTGGGTTCATTCCGCGGTCAGGGGGAGCCGCATCGTCAGGTGGTGATCCCCCGGCTCGGCGGGTTCCGGCACCCACCCGTGCCGCCGGTAGAACCGCTGCGCCCGCCGGTTGTCGACGTGTACGTCGAGAACGGCCGTGTGGTGCCTGCCGCCGGATGTCCACGCCTCGACGCAGGCCGTGTGCAGGGCGCTGCCGATGCCTTGGCGCCAGTGTCCGGGGTCGACGTGGAACTGGAACAGCTTCACCGTGTCCGCCGGGGCGTCCTCGGGGGTGCGGAAGGACGCCAGGCCGACGATGCGCCCCTCTTCGACGGCGCACAGCACCCGGCCGTCCGGTCGCGCGAGGGCGCTCCGCCAGGCCGCGAGCCAGTCGGTGCCGTCCTGTGGCAGCCCCTCGGGGTAGTACGTCGCCCGGGCCCGCGCGTGCAGCGCGACGACGTCCTCCACCTCGGCGGGCAGGACGGTACGGATCATCACCACGCCTCAGCTGCCGTCGCGCAGGTCGTTCGGCCAGTGCGGCCTGAACTCGATGTGGTCGTACGTCACCACGCAGCCCTCCCCCATCGGCGACTGGGTCATGAAGCCGATCAGGGCCGCGCCCGTCTCCTTCTCGTCGCCGAGGGTGAAGAGGCGGACGAAGGTCCAGCGCTCGCCGTCGCGGGAGGCGTGGAAGGCGAAGGCCCGGCCGGTGCGGCTCACCCGGAGCCAGACGGAACTACCGTCGACACTGAAGGAGTTGGCGTCGTCGGAGTGCCCCCGGGTGACCACCGTGCAGACGGTGGGCACGTCCGGGGAGTACTCCAGACAGAGCTTGGCCCAGGCGCGCTCGGCGACATGGACGTAGAGCACCCCGGCGTCGAAGGCCGCACCGAACCCGACCGTGACCCGGGCGATCAGCTGAAAGTCCCCTTCGGGCGCCCCCAGCAGCCGCGGCGCGTCGGAGGCGGGGTCCAGCCCCTCCCCCGTGGGCGGCACAAACCGATCCTGCCGCGCCCCCGCCCACCCGGTGAGCACCCCGTCCTCATAGGACCAGTGCGCCTCAGGCCCGTAAGAGCGCAGGGGGAAAGGAAGTTCGGGAAGTTCGAGATCCATTCGACCAAGTCTTTCAGGTCCGACCTCAAGGGGCGCGGGGAACTGCGCGATCAACCACAACGAACCGTCAGTCCGCAGTCCCCCGCACCCCAACGGCGCTACCGCTCCAAATGCCCGTTGAACCGCCGCGGCAGCCCCAGCGGGTTCTCATCCCGCAGCTCCGCAGGAAGCAGCGCCTCCGGAGCGTTCTGGTAGACAACCGGCCGCAACCACCGCTCGATCGCCGTACCGCCCACCGACGTGGACGTGGACGTCGTCGCCGGGTACGGCCCACCGTGATGCTGAGCCGGCGCGACGGCGACACCCGTCGGCCACCCATTCACCAGCACACGCCCGGCCAGCGGCGTCAGCTCCTGCAGGAGCTCAGCGCCACGGCCCTGGCCCGCGGCCTCCTCGTCGGACAGCTGCACCGTCGCCGTGAGGTTGCCCGGCAGCCGCGACAGCACGGCCTTCACCTCGTCCTCGTCCTCGTAACGGGCCACCACGGTGACCGGCCCGAAGCACTCCTCCAGGAGCAGGTCGTGCTCCCCCTCCTGCGCCAGCCTGCTCGCCGGCACCGTGAGGAAGCCCGCGCTGACGGTGTGCTCGCCGCCCGCTCCCGGGGTGACCGGGGAGTCGACGTCGGGCAGCTCGGCCCGCTCGGCGACACCGGCGACGAAGTTGTCACGCATGCGGTGGTCGAGCAGGACCCCGGCGTCGGTGTCGCTGACGGCGTCGGTCAGCGACTTCAGCAGGGCGTCACCGGCGGCGCCGGACGGAGCGAGGACGAGGCCCGGCTTCACACAGAACTGGCCGACGCCCAGCGTCATCGAACCGGCGAGGCCCGAGCCGATCGCCTCGGCCCGCTCGGCGGCGGCGGCCTCGGTGACGACGACCGGGTTCAGCGAGCCCAGCTCGCCGTGGAAGGGGATCGGCACGGGACGCGCGGCGGCCGCGTCGAACAGCGCACGCCCGCCCCGCACGGAACCGGTGAAACCGGCCGCCGCGACCAGCGGGTGCTTGATCAGCTCGACGCCCGCCTCGAAGCCGTGCACCAACCCGAGGGCACCCTCGGGGATGTCGTGCCGGGCGGCGGCGCGGCGCAGCACCTTCGCGACGTACTCGGACAGGGCCGGATGGTCCGGGTGGGCCTTGACGACGACGGGGCAGCCGGCCGCGAGGGCGCTCGCGGTGTCGCCGCCGGCGACCGAGAAGGCGAACGGGAAGTTCGACGCCGAGTAGACGGCGACGACACCCAGGGACACCTTGTAGCGGCGCAGGTCCGGGATCGGCGGGGTCGCGGTGTCGTCGGGGTGGTTGATGACGACGTCGAGGAAGGCGCCCTCGTCGACGATGTCGGCGAAGGCCCGCAGCTGGTAGCAGGTGCGGGCGAGCTCGCCGGTCAGCCGGACCGGGCCGAGCGCGGTCTCGGCGTCGGCGGTCTCGACGAGACCGTCCTTGGCCGCCTGAAGCTCCTCGGCGGCGCTGCGCAGGAAGGCCGCGCGCACGGTACGGTCGGCGAGTGAGCCACGCGCCTCCTGCGCGGCACGGACGGCGGCGTCCACCTCCTGGGCTGTGGCCTCCACCGCAACCTGTTCACGCTGCTTCCCGGTTCGGGGGTCGACACTCCAGACTGGTGCTGCTGCCACCGCGGGTCCCTCCACACATGTAATGCCGCAGTACTGGGTCATCCACCAGGGGCGTTCGATATACTGAACGCTGTCTCTGATGATGAATATGCTGTGGAGACTATTTCCCGTCGAACGAAGGGGTCAAGGGCGATGTCGGCTGGCGAGACGGGCGGCGGGGCGCAGGTCAAGTCCGCGGTACGAACGGTTGAACTGCTCGAATACTTCGCCGGGCGTCCCGGTATGCACTCGCTCGCGGCGGTCCAGGAGGCCGTCGGCTACCCCAAGTCCAGTCTCTACATGCTGCTGCGCACGCTCGTCGAGCTGGGCTGGGTGGAGACGGACGCGACGGGCACGCGGTACGGCATCGGCGTGCGGGCCCTGCTGGTCGGCACCTCCTACATCGACGGCGACGAGGTCGTGGCGGCGGCCCGCCCGACGCTGGACCGGCTCTCGGACGACACGACCGAGACGATCCACCTGGCCCGCCTCGACGGCACGAACGTCGTCTACCTCGCCACCCGCCAGTCGCAGCACTACCTGCGCCCCTTCACCCGGGTCGGCCGCCGCCTGCCCGCGCACTCCACGTCCCTCGGCAAGGCGCTGCTGAGCACCTACTCCGACGAGCAGGTCCGCAAGATGCTCCCGGAGACGCTGCCCGCGCTGACCGAGAACACGATCACCGACCGCGAGAAGCTCATCGAGGAGCTGCACCAGGTCCGGGAGCAGGGCTTCGCCGTGGACCGCGAGGAGAACACGCTGGGGCTGCGCTGCTTCGGCGTGGCGATCCCGTACCGCACGCCGGCGCGGGACGCGATCAGCTGCTCGGTTCCGGTGGCGCGGCTCACGCCGGCGCACGAACAGCTGGTGAAGGACGCGCTGTTCGACGCGCGGGACCGGCTGACACTGGCCACCCGTAGGCTCTGAGGCATGAACGTCGAGCTGCGCGCGGTCCACGACAGCGATCTGCCGGTCTTCTTCCGGCAGATGAACGACCCCGAGGCGCTCCACATGGCGGCCTTCGTCCCCAAGGACCCGGCCGACCGGAACGCCTTCGACACCCACTGGGCCAAGATCCGGTCCTCGGCCGACGTGGTCCGCACGGTCCTGGCCGACGGTGACGTGGTCGGCAGCGCGGCGGTGTACGGCGTGGCGGGCGAACGCGAGGTGACGTACTGGGTCGACCGCGCGTACTGGGGGAAGGGCATCGCCACGGCGGCCCTGCGGGCGCTGCTGACGGAGGTGCCCGAGCGCCCCTTGTACGCACGGGCGGCGTCGGACAACGCGGGCTCGCTGCGCGTGCTGGAGAAGTGCGGCTTCCGTGCCGTCGCGACGGCCAGCGGGTACGCCTCGGCGCGGGGTGCGGAGATCGAGGAGACGGTGCTCCTCCTGGAGGGCTGAGCCGCCCTCCCCCGCCCGGCGGAGGCGGATCGTCGTCGTGCAGGAGGTGCCGCCGGCCCACCGCGCGGGAGCCTGAGCGCATGACGCAGTCACTCACTCCCGCAGCCGTCGACGGCCCCGCCGTCCGTCCCAGCCGTCCCCGGCGCGTCCTTCGTGCCGTCGCCGTGCTCTCCTGCGTGCCGTACCTCGGGCTCAAGGCCGCCTGGATCGCCGGGAGCCACCTCGGCATTCCGGAAGGGAGCGGACTGCTCGACGACCGGGTGGGCATGGCCGTGATCAACGGTCTCTCCGTGCTGCTGGACAGCGCGGTGATCGTGCTGGCGCTGATGCTGACCCGGCCATGGGGGCTGCGGGTGCCCGCTTGGCTCCTGGCCTTCCCCGTCTGGGTCGCCACCGGGCTGCTCGCGCCGATCATGGCCGGGTTCCCGGCGCAGCTGGTCGTGAGGGCGTTCGCGGGAGGGAGCGCGGAGTCTCCGGGCCAGGAGGCCTTCCTCGACGAGTGGGTGTTCACCGTGGTCTACACGGGGTTCATCCTCCAAGGACTCGCGCTGGGCGCCCTGTTCGTGCTCTACGCCCGGGACCGCTGGGGGCATCTGTGGCGCGGGCGGGTGTGGGAGCTGCCCGTGGGGGTCGCGGGACCGGCCCACCGCGCCCTGGCCGTCACGGCCGGTGTGCTCGCCCTGCTGCCCCTCACCCTCCACGTGCTCTGGGCCTGCGGTGTCACCGCGGGACTCAGCGACGGCCGGGCGGCGGACCGGGGCGCGGACTTCCACGTCCTGGAAGCCGTGTACGTGGTGTTCCTCCTCGCGGCCGTCACCGGCGGCTTCCTGCTGGCCTTCCGGCGCGGGCGGGCGCTGCCCGTGGCCGTGCCGCTCGGCCTGGCCTGGGTCGGCTCGGGCGCCGTGGCCTGCTGGGGCGGCTGGCTCTCGCTCGCCTCCCTCAGCGGTGCCGAGGACATCGCCGACCGTCCGACGCCGCTGATGAGCCTCGCCTACGCTGGTCAGATGCTCGTCGGCTTCCTCGTCGCCGCCATCGGCGTCTACTACTTCGCGGAGCGCTCGGCCAGGGCCGCGCGGCAGGCGGCGTGAGACAGGCCGCCCGGTCGCTGTTCGGCCGGCGGGCCCGGCTGCGCTGGGTGCATCTGATCCTCGGCGGCGCGCTCGCCATGCCGTACGTCCTGGTCGGGTCGGTGATCATCGGTCCGGCCACCGGCGGCACGGACGTCTTCACGTCCTTTCCGCTCCAGCTCGCCTCCTTCGGCGTGGGCCTGCCGCTAGCCGCCGTGACGTCCCTGTTCCCGCTGACCCGGCCGCTGGAGGCCGCCGCCGTGCGCTGGCTGTGCGGTGTCGACACGGACCGGCTCGCCTTCGGGCCGGCCCGGACGCGGGGCGAGAAGGGCCGTACGGCGGGCTGGTTCACCCTGCATCTCGGGCTCGGCGGGATCATCGCCGGGATGTCGCTGGCCGTGCCGCCGTTCGCCGTCGTGCTGATCGTGCTGCCGGTCGTCGCGGCACTGGGCGGCACCCGGCTCGGGCTGCCCGAAGCCCTCGACCACACCTGGGGGTTGGCGCTCGCGCCGGTCGCGGGCGCGGCGATGCTCGTCGCCCTGGCGGGGTGCGCGGCCGGTGGCGGCGCACTGCTGGCCCGCTGGGCGCCGGCGTTGCTCGGCCCGTCTCCCGAGGGCCGGCTCGCGGCCGCCGAGGCACGCGCCGCCGACCTGGCCGTACGCAACCGGCTGGCGCGGGAGCTGCACGACTCCGTCGGCCACGCGCTCAGCGCGGTCGGTCTCCAGGCGAGCGCGGCGCGCCGCGTCCTCGACTCCGACCCGGAGTTCGTCCGCGAGGCCCTCGCCGCGATCGAGGACACGACCCGGCGCACCGTCGGCGAACTCGACGCCGTGCTGGGCGTGCTGCGCGAGGGCGACGCCCCGGGCACGGCCCCGGCGCCGACGCTCGCGGCCGACCTCGACGGGCTGCTGCGTCGCACCCGGGCGGGCGGACAGCGCGTGACGGCCACGGTCGGCACCGACCTGGAGGCGCTGCCCGCGCTGCTGTCCCGGGAGGGCTACCGGATCGTGCAGGAGGGGCTGAGCAATGCCCTCAGGCACGCGGGCGACCGGGTCGCCGTGGACGTGCGGATCGCCGTGACGGGCGGAGCGCTGGAGATCACCGTGGAGAATCCGGTGACCGGCCCCGCGACGGTCACCGATCCCGCGTCCTCCCGCCCCGGCGGCGGCCACGGGCTGCGCGGCATCGCGGACCGGGCCAGGCTGCTGGGCGGGACCATGACGGCCGGACCGGTCATCGGTTCGTCCGGACCGGCTGGATCGGCCGGGAAGAGCTGGCGGTTGCACGTACGTCTGCCGATGAAAGGACCCGTATGACCCGCCCCGCCCCCATCCGTGTCGTCCTCGCCGACGACGAGCGCATGGTCCGCACCGCGCTGCGCGCCATCCTCTCCGCCGAGCCTGACCTGGAGGTGGTGGGCGAGGCGGCCACCGGCGCGGAGGCGGTGTCCGTCGTCCGGGACCTGCGGCCGGACGTCGTCCTCATGGACGTCCGGATGCCGGAGATCGACGGCATCCGCGCCACCGAGCAGATCCTCGCCACCCTGGACGAGCCGCCCCGGATCATCGTCGTGACGACCTTCGAGAACGACTCCTACGTCTACGACGCGCTGCGCGCCGGAGCCGCCGGGTTCCTGCTGAAGCGGGCGGACGCCGACGCGCTGGTGCAGGCGGTCCGGCTGGTGGCGCGCAGCGACAGCCTGCTGTTCCCGGCGGCCGTCCGCACGCTCGCGACGGAGCACGCACGCGCGCACCCGGCGCCGCCGGAGTGGGTGGCGAGGCTCACGGGACGCGAGCGCGAGGTGCTGCGGTACATGGCGGAGGGGCTGACCAACGCGGAGATCGCCCGCCGCATGGAGGTCGGCCCCGCCACGGTGAAGTCGCACGTGGCGGCGGTACTGGCCAAGACGGGCACTCGGGACCGCACGCAGGCGGTCATCGCCGCGTACGAGGCGCGGTTTCTGAACGCCGGATGAGAAAACGGGACGGGTGGGAACGATCCGCCCCACCTGGCTCGTCCTCCTGTTCGGGATGAACAAGACGATCAGGCGCGCGTCGGTCTTCACGCTGCTGCTGGTTTTCGCTCTGCTGGTCAGGGCGACCTGGGTGCAGTACTACGAGGGCCAGGCGCTCGCAGACGACAAGGACAACCGGCGGAACGCGATCGAGACGTACTCGGCGCCGCTCGGGAACATCATCGTGGGCGGCCGGTCGGTCACCGGCTCGGCGCCGACGAAGACGGGCGACCTCAAGTACAAGCGCACGTACACGGACGGCGAGTTGTACGCGGCGGTGACGGGCTTCGCCTCGCAGGCGTACGCGCCGACCCAGCTGGAGGGCATCTACACCGACCTCCTGAACGGCACGGACAGCCGTCTGAAGTCCGTGATGGACACCATCACCAACCAGCGGGCCGCCCCGGGCAACGTGGTCACGACGGTCGACCCGGACGTGCAGAAGGCGGCGTACGACGCGCTCGGCGACAAGAAGGGCGGGGCCGTCGCCATCGACCCGAAGACCGGGAAGATCCTCGCGGTCGTGTCGACCCCCTCGTACGACCCCACGTCGCTGACCGACGCCAACACGGCGGGGGTGGCCTGGAAGAAGCTCACGGCCGACCCGGAGAAGCCGATGGTCAACCGGGCGCTGCGGCAGCCGCTGCCGCCGGGTTCGACGTTCAAGCTGGTCGTGGCGGCGGCGGCGCTGGAGGACGGGCTGTACTCGTCGGTGGACGAGAAGACGGCCAGCCCCGACCCGTACACGCTGCCGGGCACCACCCAGGACCTGTCGAACGAGAACCCGAACGCGCCCTGCACGAACGCCACGATCCGTACGGCGCTGGAGTACTCGTGCAACAACGTCTTCGCGAAGATGGCCGTCCAACTGGGCCAGGACAAGGTGAAGGCGATGGCCGAGAAGTTCGGCTTCAACGACGACGAGCTGGACGTGCCGGTGCGGGCCTACACGAGCGTGTACCCCTCGGACATGTACCCGTCGCAGACGGCCCTGACGGGCATCGGCCAGTTCGACGTCACCGCGACGCCCCTGCAGATGGCCATGGTGTCGGCGGCCATAGCCAACGGCGGCAAGCTGGTCTCGCCGCATATGGTTTCGCAGATCACCGACAGCGGCGGTGATGTGTTGCAGGACTACGACGACGACGCGGGCTCGAAGGAGATCCTCTCCTCCTCGACGGCCGAGCAGTTGCAGTCGGCGATGCAGACGGTCGTGGACAAGGGCACGGGCACGAACGCCCAGGTGCCGGGCGCGACGGTCGGCGGCAAGACGGGTACGGCGCAGCACGGCGAGAACAACAGCCAGGTGCCGTACGCCTGGTTCACCTCGTACGGGAAGTCCGACTCGTCGGGCAAGGAGGTCGCCGTGGCGGTCGTCGTCGAGCAGTCGAACGCGGCCCGCTCGGAGGTCAGCGGCAACGGCCTGGCGGCGCCGGTCGCGAAGGCGATGATGGAAGCGGCGCTCAAGGACTGAACCCCAGCTGCCGATAAGCCGTCTGTAGAGACGAGAAGGGCCGCCCCCCTCCCCCCGGGGGCGGCCCTTCTCGCTACTTGGCTCCCAGGAGCTGCTCGATCGGGTCGATCGCGAAGTACACGAGGAACAGCGCCGAGGTCCCCCACAGCAGCCAGTGGACCTCCTTGGCCTTGCCGAGCACGGTCTTGATGACGACGTAGGCGAGGAAGCCGGCGCCGATGCCGTTGGTGATGGAGTAGGTGAACGGCATCACGGCGATGGTGAGGAACGCGGGGATGGCGATGTCGTAGCGGTCCCAGTCGATGTGCTTGACCTGGGTCATCATCAGGAAGCCGACGGCGACCAGGGCGGGGGCGGCCGCCTGGAGCGGGACGATGGTGAGCAGCGGGGTCAGGAACAGCGCGAGGCCGAACAGTGAGCCGGTGACCAGGTTGGAGAAGCCGGTGCGCGAGCCCTCTCCGACGCCGGCGGCGGACTCGATGTAGGAGGTCGCCGAGGAGGCCGAGGCCGCGCCGCCCGCGACCGCCGCGGCGCCGTCGATCAGCAGCACCCGGCCGAGGTTCGGGACCTTGCCCTCCTCGTCGAGCAGGCCCGCTTCGGCGCTGATGCCGACGACCGTGCCCATGGTGTCGAAGAAGTCCGACAGGATCAGGGTGAAGATCAGCAGCACGACGGTGATGACCCCGACGCCGGGGGCGCTGAAGGCACCGAACAGGTCGAAGTCGCCGATGAGTCCGAAGTCGGGGGCGTCGACGAGCTGGTCGGGCCAGGACGGTGTGGTCAGGCCCCAGCTCTTGATGTCGGCTATGGAGTTGATCACTATCGCCAATGCCGTCATGGTGACGATGCTGATCAGGATGGCGCCCTTGACCTTGCGGGCGAGCAGGCCGATCGTCAGCAGAACGCCGAGGCAGAAGACGAGAATCGGCCAGCCGGTGAGCGTTCCCGTGCCGCCCAGCTGAACCGGCACGGTGGTGTTCGCGGCGTCCGGGATGCGGCTGACGAACCCGGCGTCGACGAAGCCGATGAAGGCGATGAACAGGCCGATGCCGACGCTGATCGCCTGCTTGAGCGGCTGGGGTATGGCGTGCATGACAGCCTCGCGCAGGCCGGTCACCACCAGCACGCAGATCAGCAGGCCTTCGAGGACGATCAGGCCCATCGCGTCGTCCCAGCTCATCAGCGGGGCGATCTGGAAGGCGACCACGGCGTTCAGGCCGAGTCCGGCGGCAAGCGCGAGGGGCAGATTGCCGCCCACGCCCATGATGATCGTCATGACGGCGGCCACCAGAGCGGTGGCGGTGGTGAGCTGGACGGCGTCCAGCTGGTGCCCGAACTTGTCCTTCGCGCTGCCCAGGATGATGGGATTCAGGACAAGGATGTAGGCCATCGTGAAGAACGTGGCGAAGCCGCCGCGTATCTCACGGCCGAAGGTGGATCCCCGGTCGGAGATCTTGAAGAACCGGTCGACGCTGTTCACCGCCGGTGGTGCGGCGTCGGGCCGGTCGGCCACCTTCTGCGATTCGGACATGACTGGTGCTCCTCGGTGCCTGGGTGATCGGTGTGCGGATGCTGGCTGGATTGTTCCCGCGTTGAACCACGTTCAGGTTTTCTTCGTGTTACGGAATCAGAGTCCGGCCTGCCATACGCCGTTCGAAGCTCCGTACGAACCGTCCTGAGAACGCTGCTACGCTTCCCGATCTCGTCCGGACCTCCCCCGGATGATCACATGTCATCTACATGACACTCACCGGCACCCCAGCCCGGAGTGCCCGAAGCCGCTGCGAGGAGAGGTCGCCCGTGGGCACAGTCGTCGACGACGCCGCCTCCGTGGAGTTCCACGCCTTCTTCGAGCGTCACTACGCCGAACTGTCCCGCCTGGCCTATCTGCTGACGGGCGAGTCGGACACCGCCGACGATCTGGCGGCGGACGCGTTGCTGGCGCTGTGGCACCGCTGGGACCGGGTGCGCGCGGCCGACCATCCGGCGGCGTACGCGCGCGGTGTGGTCACCAACCTGGCCCGCACCCGGATCCGCAGCGCCGTGCGGGAACGACGGCGCATCGCCCTGTTCTGGTCGCAGCGCGAGGAGAACACCGAGAACCCGGACGTCGCGGGCGTGGTCGACGTCCAGGAGGCGTTGCGCAGACTGCCGTTCCGCAAGCGGGCCTGTGTGGTGCTGCGGCACGCCTTCGACCTCTCGGAGAAGGACACCGCGCTCGCCCTCGGCGTCTCGGTGGGTACGGTGAAGAGCCAGACCTCCAAGGGAATGGCCGAACTCCAGCGGTTGCTGGGCACACAGGGGCTACCGCAGCGGATGCACGCGGCGGTGGGCGCTCCCCGCTGCTCGCCGGCCGTGGAAAGCTTGCGGGCGCGCACCGGTGAGGGCGGAGGAAGGGACCGATGACCATGCGGCGGGACGTGCACGAGGAGCTGCGCGCCCGGCTGCACGAGGCGGCCGGGACGCACCAGCCCGACCGGGAGCAGATCCTGGCCCGGGTCGAGCGCGGCATGGCCGGTCCGGCCGGCTCCGGCCACCGGGCGACGCGTCCGCCGGTGTTCGGGTGGATGCGGGTGGCCGGTGCGACGGCCGCGGTGGCGGGCGTGCTGGCGGTGGGCGGTTACGCGGTCGCGTCCGCGGTGAAGGAGGAGACCACCGCCCCGCAGCAGCAGGGCGTGGCGACCTCCCCGACACCCACGCCGTCACCGGAGGCGACGAGCCGGGCCCCCGCGCCGCCGGTGGATCCCACGCCGTCGGCCCCGCCGGAGCGCCGCGAGTCCGCTCCGCCGCCCTCGCGGACGCCGAGCACCTCCGTCACCGGGCGCCCGCCGGCCGCCACCGAGGACGGGCCGCTGTGGTCGGACGGCTCGGTCGACCCGCACAGCAACGACTTCTGGGCGCAGAGCAACGTCACGATCAAGACGCGCGAGGAACTGACCGCGCTGACCGTGCGGTTGAGCGTCGCCCAGACCGGCGGGGTCTCCGACGCGGGCGCCTGGCGGTCGCTGCCCGAGCAGGACTTCAGGCTCACGGTCGGCGAGCGCGACGGCTTCCTCGTCTACACCTGGACCCTGAAGGAGGGCCGCAAGGTCCCGGCGGGCGAGTGGGTGTTCGCGGGCCAGTTCGACCACGAGCGCGGCGGCCGTGACGCCGGTGCCGACCGCTACACGGTGACGGGCGCCGCCGGTGCGCAGCGGCTGTCCGTGGGCGGCGGTTTCGCGGCCGTGGACGACGCCGACGACGACTCGTGAAAAAAATCTGAAGACGCGGCAACCCTTTCCTCGCGGGTGGCGACCACCAGGCGCAAGATTCACCCCCCCCATGAGGAATCGGTACATGACTGCACCAGCAGAACAGCGCGTCCGCCACCGCCGCCGGGTCAACAAGCGGCGGGCCATGATCGCCGGGTTAGCCGCCTTCGGCATCACGGGAGCGGCGGTCGTCACCACGTCGATGCTGTCCACCGCGGGCGCCGCGACCCCCTGGCCCACGGACAAGGGCAAGACGCCCGTGTCGAAGACCATCCCGGTCTCCGGTGTCCGCGACGGCGGCATGAAGATGTTCTACGGCACCGGCGCGCTCGGCGGCGACGGCCAGGACGAGGGCCAGGACCCCATCTTCGAGCTGGCCGACGGCGCGGTGCTCAAGAACGTCATCATCGGCACCCCGGCCGCGGACGGCGTGCACTGCAAGGGCAGCTGCACGCTGCAGAACGTGTGGTGGACGGACGTCGGCGAGGACGCGGCCAGCTTCAAGGGCAAGTCGTCGTCGGCCGTGTACAAGGTGATCGGCGGTGGCGCGAAGAACGCCGACGACAAGGTGTTGCAGTTCAACGGCGCCGGGACGCTGAACGTGTCGGGTTTCCAGGTGCAGAACGCCGGGAAGCTGGTGCGCTCCTGCGGCAACTGCAAGACGCAGTACAAGCGCACGGTCGTGCTGAACGACATCGACGTGACGGCGCCGATGAACTCGATCGTCGGCGTGAACGCCAACTACGGCGACACGGCCACGCTGTCGAAGATCCGCATCCACGGCGACAGCAAGAAGAAGATCAAGACGTGTGTGCGCTTCGAGGGCAACAACACCGGCAAGGAGCCCAAGGAGCTGACCCCGCCCGGCCCGGACGGCAAGACCTGCAAGTTCAAGGCCTCGGACATCAGCTACCAGTGATGCCGCAGCACATGTGAGCTCCGGCCGGCCCTGATCCCCCCTTGGGCCGGCCGGATGCCGGGTGTCCGGGCCCCCAGCCGGACCTCCCGGCACCCCCGGCCCTCCGGAGCCCCCCTCCGGACGGCCGACAGCCGCCCCCGCCGGTGCGAACCGGCGGGGGCGTCGTCGTACCTGCCTGGGCACCCTCTTGAATTGATGCGCCTATCGCATGGACAGATCTCGGTTTGATGCTGGACACGGATCCCGTGGTGCTCCGAAACTCTCGCGTAACACCTCGGCCCGCCCCCAGCACGATGCCCGAGACGAGGACTCATGAGAGCGATCCCCAGACGTACGGTGCTCGCCGTCACCGCGGGCGCGGTCGCGGCGCCGGCCGTAAGCACATCGGCCACGGCAGCCCCGCCCGAAGTGCGGCAAGCCGTCTCAGGTCCCCACCCGGTCCTGCGGACGGACCTCCTCACGCAGGTGACGCCGAGGAACAACTGGCTGGTGACAGCGGTCGCCCTCCAGTACGCGCACCGCATCGACCTACGCGGCAGGACGGTCCCGCCCACCGCCTTCCAGGTGCGGGCCACCGTGGGCGGACGGACAGCGGCCCGTACGGTGACCCGGGTCCACACCGACACCTCCGGCCGCCTGATCATCGAGCTCGATCCCAACGACGCCAACGCGAGGGCGGTCGGCACCACCGATCCCCTTCCGCTCGACCGTGCCTACTCCGTCAGACAGGTGGCGGACGTGCGCACCCCGGAGGGTGAAACGGTCCTTCAGGCCGGTCCGTTCGCGCACCGCAACGACGACGTCGTCACGCCCGTGGCCGACGACTTCACCGCCGGTTCCTTCACCGACTCCGCAGGCTTCGAACTGGACTTCCGGCTGTACCGGCCCGCGGGATTCCTGCGGAACCCGCGGACCCGCACCCGGTACCCGCTCGCCGTCACCCTGCACGGCGGCGGCGAGGTCGCGGACAACAACATGACCCAGCTCACCTCCAACCGCATCGCGGTCACGTTCGCCAAACCGGAACGACAGCGCCGCAACCCCGCGTTCGTCCTCTCTCCGCAGATCCCCCTGCCGCGTCCCATGGACGGACCCGACGGCACGGACTGGACCGACGCGAAGGTGCAGGCCGCGCTGATCGAACTCATCGACACCTTCGTGCGCGAGCACTCGGGCCACGTGGACACGGGCCGGCTGTATCTGGTCGGCCTGTCCTCGGGCGGTCGCGGCATCTACAGCCTGCTGGCCAAGCGGCCGGATGTGTTCGCGGCTGCCCTGCCCACGGCCGGCTGGGGCGACGCGGCCGCCATGGAAAGGATCACGCACATCCCGATCTGGGCCGACCACTCGGTCGACGACCCGGTCGTCCCCTACCGGGAGGGCCGGTTCGGCAACCCCGGCACCTGGACCCTGATGAACGCACTGGAGACCGCCGGTGCGCGGGTCACCCGTGGGGAGTGGGCCAACGACCTGCCGAAGACGGAGTTCGAGGCCCGGTCGCGGGCCCTCCTGCGGCAGGCCCGGGCCGCGCGCAGCCATGTGCTGTTCACGAGCTACACGGCCGGAACGACACCGGTGAGCCCGCACCTGTCCTGGGCCCAGACGTACGAGAACGACGTGGTCATCGACTGGCTCTTCGCACAGTCCCGCTAGCCGGCCGCTCTCATCACATCCGGAGGTAGAGCAATGCGTCCCCGCAGTCGTTCCACCCGCACCAGCGCGCCGTTACGGACCCGGTCCCGTCCCCTGACGGCGCTGATCGCACTGGCGACCACCATCGGCTTGGCGCTGACCCTGCTGACGGCCACCGCCGCGCCGGCGACCGCCGCCGGCATCCCGTCCCCGACGACCGCCTCCCTGGAGGCCGCCGACGGGCCGCTGGCCACCGCCACCTACACCGTCCCCCGCCCGAGCGGGTACGGCTCGGGCACGGTCACGTATCCCACGGCCAGGGGCTCGTACCCGGGCGTCGTGCTGATGCCGGGCTACCAGGGCACCCAGGAGAACCTGCGGTGGCTGGCACCCCGCCTCGCTTCCTGGGGCTTCGTCGTCATCAACGTCGGAACGAACACACTCACCGACGATCCCGAATCGCGCGGCCGGCAGATCAGGGCCGCGGGCACCCAGTTGCTCGCGCTCGGCAAGGCCCCCCGCAACCCCTTGTCGGGGAAGCTCAACGGCACCCTGGGCGCGGCCGGTCACTCGATGGGCGGCGGTGGCGTCATGGCGGCCCTCCGGGACGACCCCCGCTTCCGGGCGGGCGTGCCGACTGCCCCGTACCACCCGAACGGGAACTTCTCCTCGGTCACCGAGCCCACCTTCTTCCTGACCTGCCAGAGCGACCCCGTCGCCCACGGCGACACCTTCGCGGTGCCCTGGTACAACTCCATGTCCCGGGCCGAGAAGCTCTACATCGAGGTGCCGGGCGACCATCTGTGCCCGATGACGGGCTACGGCGACAAGGCCAAGCAGGGCAAGTGGATCGTGTCGTTCTTCAGCCTCTGGCTGCGTGCCGACACCCGCTTCGGCCCGTTCCTGTGCGGCCCGGCTCGTGAGGCCGACAAGAACGACACCTCCCTGGTCACCCGCTGGACGGACACCTGCCGGTGACCAGCCGGAGGGACACGACCTAGTCCATCGTCGACCCGATGGCCGTGGAGCCGGTCGTCAGGAACGTCGTCGCGGGGAGGGCGCCGTCCGCCCCGCGCGCGGCGTGCGCGCTTGTCGCGTTGGTCGACCTGAAGGGCGGGGTGGCGATGCCGCTGTCCCAGTTGTTGCCGGCGGAGGCGGCCGCGGAGCCCAGCTTCGCGGGGCCGCCCTTGTCGCTCACGGCGAGGTTCTTGCCGAGGCGGGCCTTGCCGGTGGCGAAGGAGAAGCCGTTGTGGGCGTTGGCGTACGCGGTGTTGCGGTTCAGGGCGATGGCGCCGGTGTTGGAGTTCTCGGTGAAGCCGTGCTGCGTGTTGTCCCAGGCGGCGTTGTCGTTGACGACGTGGGCGACGGAGGCTCCCCCGCCGCCCAGTTCGAAGCCGTTGCCGTTGCCCTCGAAGGCCGGGTCGCTCCAGCGGTTCTCGCCGTTGCCGAAGGCCCAGGAGTGCTCGACGGTGACCGGTGAGGAGAACTGCCACAGGTCGAGGCCGTCGTCGGAGTTGTCGTACAGCCGGGCGCCGGTGATCCTGTTGCCCGTGCCGGAGCCGAACTTGACGGCGATGCCGTCGGCGTTCTGGCCGTGGCCGGCGGGGTCGTAGTTGCCGTGGCTGTCCAGGTTCTGCACGAGGTTGCCGGTGGTGCCGTCGCCGCGCAGGGTGAAGCCGGAGTCGCCGTTGTCCGCGGTGACGAGGTTCCTGAAGACGCCGCCGGCCGAGGAGGTGGCGACGAAGCCCTGGGCCGGGGAGTTGACGAAGGCGAGGTTCTCCACGGTCCAGTAGTCGCCGTGGATGCCGGCCAGCCAGGAGCCGTCGGGCAGCTTCGAGCCGTCGATCCGGACCTTCTCGGCGCCGTACGCCCGCAGCGTGATGCGCGCGGAACTCGTGCCGTTCGCCGTGGACTCGAGGGTCGCGGCCGGATGGTAGGTGCCGCCGCGGACCTGGATGACCGTACCGGCGGTGGCGTTCTTCACGGCCGCTTCGAGCTGGGCCGTGGTGGAGACGGTGACCGTCGACGAGGCGGCCTGCGCGCCGCCGCCCGAGAGCCCGAGATAGACGCCGCCCGCCCCCGAGGCACAGACCACCGCCGCGGCGATGGCGAGCGTGCGGGTCCTGCGGTGGCGTCCGGTGCTGAGCAGCACGGGGCGTTCCTTTCCTAGGCGATGGGGCCGGAAAGGGTCCGCGAGGGGCCCGCTCCGGACCGTTTCCGCCCAGCAGTCGCCGCTGCGCGCCGAAAGGGTTGCCGCCGTCACGTGCACGGGCGTGTCCCGGTCTCCGAAAGTTTCGGAACCACCGGCCTCATGCACACCCGTTGACGCCCTGTCCCCGGCCGGTGAAACTCCGAGGGCCGCTATCCAACAGAATCCCCCAGACTCCGACAGGAAGTGTCATGCGCCCCCGCACGCTTCTGCTTCCGTTCGTGGCCCTGACCGGCCTCCTCCTGACTCTTCTCACGGCGCCACCGGGCGCCGCGGACTCCGGAGCACCACCCGTGAAGCACTCCAAGTACGCCGGCTATCTCTTCGCCTACTTCACGGGCGAGGGCACCGCCGACGGCGAGCAGATCCGTTACGCCCTCAGCCGGGGCAACGACGCGCTGCACTGGCGTGAGCTGAACGCCGGCAAGCCGGTCCTGACGTCGACGATCGGCGAGAAGGGCCTGCGCGACCCGTTCGTGATCCGCTCCCCCAAGGGCGACAAGTTCTTCCTGATCGCCACCGACCTGCGGATGTACAAGAACTCCAGCGGCAGCTGGGACCAGGTGCAGCGGCACGGCAGCAAGTCGATCATGGTCTGGGAGTCCACCGACCTGGTCAACTGGACCGACCAGCGCCTGGTGAAGGTCTCCCCGGACAACGCGGGCAACACCTGGGCCCCGGAGGCCTACTGGGACGACGAACTCGGTGAGTACGTCGTCTTCTGGGCGTCGAAGCTGTACGCCGACGACGACCCGGACCACAAGGGCAACACGTACAACAAGATGATGTACGCGACGACCAAGGACTTCCGGACCTTCAGCGAGCCGAAGATCTGGAACGACCCCGGCTACTCGGTGATCGACTCCACGGTCGTGAAGTACAAGGACGAGTACTACCGCTACACCAAGGACGAGCGGGACCCCAGCTCCTCCAGCCCCTGCTCCAAGTTCATCACCGGTGAGAAGTCGACGTCCCTGACCTCGACGAAGTACGAGTTCGTGGCCGACTGCATCGGCAAGGGCGCGATGGACCGCGGTGAGGGCCCGACGGTGTTCAAGTCGAACACCGAGAAGAAGTGGTACCTCTTCAGCGACGAGTACGGCGGCCGCGGCTACATCCCGTTCGAGACCACCGACCTCGCCTCGGGCAAGTGGACCCCGTCCACGGACTACCAGCTCCCGGCGAGCCCCCGGCACGGCACGGTGCTCCCGGTGACGCAGAAGGAGTACGACCGGCTGCTGGCGGCCTACCCGAGCTCCCCCACCTCCGTGGTGGACGCGACGGCCAAGCACCAGAAGGGCTACTCGATCGTCACGGAGAGCACCTCGAAGGTCGTCCTCCCGATGGAGCCCAACGCCGAACTGCGGGGCCTCGCCCCGAAGCTGTGGGTCGGTGAGGGCGCCACGCTGAGCCCGAGGTCCGGCACCCGGCGCGACTTCCGCAAGCCCCAGAAGTACACCGTGACGGCGGCCGACGGCACCAAGCGCACCTGGACGGTCGAGGCGGTCCGCACCCGCAGCCCCATGCTGCCCGGCCTGAACGCCGACCCGGACGTGCACTACCTCAACGGCAGGTACTGGATCTACCCGACGACGGACGGCTTCCAGGGCTGGAGCGGCACCAAGTTCAAGGCGTACTCGTCGAAGGACCTGGTCCACTGGAAGGACCACGGCGTCATCGTCGACCTCGGGCCGGACGTGACCTGGGCCGACAAGTACGCCTGGGCGCCCGCGATCGCCGAGCGGAACGGCAAGTACTACTTCTACTTCTGCGCCGAGCAGCAGATCGGCGTGGCGGTGGCCGACTCCCCCGCCGGCCCCTTCAAGGACGCGCTCGGCAAGCCGCTGGTCGCCAAGGGCGGGGCGCTCAAGGGCCAGATGATCGACCCGTCGGTCTTCACGGACGACGACGGCCAGGCGTACCTGTACTGGGGCAACGGCCGCGGGTACGTCGTGCCGCTGAACGACGACATGGTGTCCTTCGACGCGTCGAAGGTGCAGGACATCACCCCGGACAACTTCCGCGAGGGCTCCTTCGTGATCAAGCGGAAGGGCACGTACTACTTCATGTGGTCGGAGGACGACACCCGCAGCGAGAACTACCACGTGGCGTACGCGACGGGTCCGTCCCCGCTCGGCCCGTGGACCAAGCGCGGGACGATCCTCGAGAAGCGGCCCGAGTACGGCATCCTCGGCACCGGTCACCACTCGGTGGTGAACACCCCCGGCACCGACGACTGGTACATGGTCTACCACCGCTTCGCCCTCAACGGCCCCGGCAGGCCGGGCGGCGACGGCATGCACCGGGAGACCACCATCGACCGCATGGAGTTCGCGGCCGACGGCAGCATCAAGCCGGTGGTGCCGACCCTGGAGGGCGTCGACCCGGTACGGCGATGAGCCTCACAGGACGTCGTCGAGCCAGCTGAAGACCTCGTCCTGCATCTCCTGGGTGAAGACGTGGCCGAACTCCGGCCACGTCTTCATCCGTATCCGGTCCTCGGCGTGGCGCGAGCGCCAGACGGCCCGCAGCTTGTCGTACGCGACCCGTACGCCCTCGGCCGGGAACAGCGTGTCGAGCCCGCCGTTGAGGAACAGCATCGGCCGGGGCGCGGCGATGCTCGCCACGTCGGGGATGTCGAGGTGCCGGGCGAGACCCGGGTGCAGCATGTAGTAAGCCGACTGCCCGCGCAGCGTGTTGTTGCCGGGCACCATCATCTCCTTCAGACCGGTCATCCAGCACACACTCGCGGTGGCCGCGATGTGGT
Organism: Streptomyces sp. NPDC016851; assembly: GCF_055562795.1. NCBI lineage: Bacteria > Bacillati > Actinomycetota > Actinomycetes > Kitasatosporales > Streptomycetaceae > Streptomyces > Streptomyces sp. NPDC016851. The sequence goes on along the minus strand of NZ_JBVHEP010000020.1, from coordinate 71,715 downwards.
CGCTGAGGGCGGCGGTCTGCCAGGCGCGGTAGGCGCCCATCGAGAAGCCGACGGCCGCGACCCGCCGGGCGTCCACCCGGTCGAGTCCCGCCAGGAAGGCGGCGGCCCGCTGGTCCTCCCGGGCCATGAGCCCGGCGAGCGAGGAGCCCAGGTTGTAGAAGGTGGAGGCGAGGGCCTGCTGCTGCTCGTAGGCGAGCGGGCCGCGGTCGCCCCAGCCGAGCGCGTCCAGGCACAGCACCACGTAGCCGCGCCGCGCCAGTTCGTCGCCGACGAACCGCCCGCTGAAGTACTTGTCCGCCCAGGCCCGGGCGGAGGCGAGACGCGTGTCGTCGTACCAGGGACGGACGAGTTTCTCCTTCCCGATGTCGAACCTCGCGCCGTGGTCGTGCAGGAGCAGCACGGCGGGGAAGGGCCCGCGGCCGTGCGGGGTGAGCAGGGCACCGCGCACGCGTTCGTAGCGGGTGAGGGAGACGGTGACCAACTCCCTTGTGTATCCCTCTCCCTGAGCACGACCGGCGACCTCCGGGGCGTACGGCGTCCCGTCCTGCCGTTCGACGAGCAGGTGCTCCTCGACCGTGGCCCGGGCGGCGCGCCGCCAGGCGCGGAAGTCGCGGACCGGGGATCTCCCCCAGGCGAGCGGGAACCTGAGGGCGTCCTTCAGTGCGGGGTGGAAGTCGGGCAGCGGGCCCTCCACGACCGCTGCCTCCGCCCCGCTCACCGCTCCCCCGGCCAGCAGCGCCGTGCCCGCCCCGACCACGAACGTCCGCCGGCCGAGCGGCTCATGGGTGCCCATATGACCTCCCTGTTCCGGCGTGCCGCAGCACGTATCGCTCGATTGCCGACGGGGACGTCAGGGCGCGGTAGTCGTACACATCGGCGGGGTCCCAGCCGACGTCGGTCCCGAGGCCGAGACCGCTCGCCACGGCGTTGAGCCGGGCGGGCCGGCCGTTGAACCAGGAGCCGGTGTCGCGGAACCGTTCGCCCCCGTAGTCCGCGACGGCGAGCGACGGCCGTCCCCCGGGATACCGGAAGACGTTGCGCTCGGAGAAGATCGCGGACTCGACGCCCACCCCCAGGGCGTAGAGAGGCGCCTGCCCCCGGTGGACGTTGTTGACGACGTGCACCTGCCCGAAGCGGACCCGCGGGGCGCGCTGCACGATGCCGCTGAACAGGTTGCGGACGAAGGTCACCTTGAGGTGCCCCCGGTCCCGGTCGCCGCGTCCGTCGCCCGACCCGATGAGGATCGCCTTGTCGTGGTCCTCGAACCGGCTGTCGGAGACCGTGACGAAGTCGGAGCCGTCCTCGATGTCCAGCAGCCCGTCGTGCCGCTGCACGCGCTCGCCGTGGAACCCGAGGGGCGCCTCGCGGTCGGGGTACCGGCCGTCGGTGAAGGTGCAGTGGTCGATCCAGATGTTCTTGCCGGTGATCACGGTGAGCGCGTCGAAGCGGGCGTTCCAGCTACCGCGTGCGCCGTCGCCCGGGGACCAGCTGGTGAAGTGGTCGACGGGCGCCTCCAGGTGCAGGTTGCGCACGACGATGTTGCTGCCGGTGTTGACCGTCAGGAACACCCCGAGCAGGCGGGCGTCGCGTCCCACGCCGACGAGGGTGGTGTTGCTCGGCACGGTGAGCTGGATCTGCGCCTTCTCCTTGTTCGACCCGGTCTGGCGCAGCTGCCGCTGCTGCTTGCAGTACTCGAAGCGGGTGTCGGACCAGACGGCGCCGTCCTCGCCGAAGCAGGACATGTACCTGCGGAGGTCGTATCCGGGCGCGTAGTCCTGCTCGCCGAGCAGGGAACCGTCGTCGCTCTCGTGGCCGTTGATGTCGCCGACGACGCGGATCACCTTGGGCGCGGTGGGATCGCCGCCGTTCGCGAGGGCGGTCTCGAGTTCGGCGCGGGTGTCCACCGTCCAGGTCCGGCCGCCCGCCCCGCCGCTGGTGCCGGAGCCGGCCGAGGCCCAGCCGACGGGGGCGCGTTCGGCGGCGGAGGCAGGCGAGGCCGGCCAGAGCAGGCAGAGACCGAGGAGGAGCGCGGCGGCCCTACGCACAGGGCCGCCAGTCGCCGAGATACGTCTGCCTGGTGTGGAGCGCGACCTGCGCGCGGCCGAGCTGGGGCCGGTTCTCCGGCACGGAGACGGCGGCGCCCGGCCCGGTGTTGCGGTGCTCGGCGAACCGCATCGACTGCCAGGGATGGGCCTCGCGCATGTTGGTGTACGGGGCCACCGCGTCGATGCCCGGCCCGATCCGGGTCTCCCGCACCACCAGCGACGGCCAGGCCGTGGTCTCGTACGACGGCACCCAGGGCCGGGCCAGCTTGTAGGCACCGTCCTCGGCTCCGGAGGTGATGCGGCAGCGGACGGCGAGGATGCCGTACGGGTTCGCCCGGGCCGTGGAGGGCGCGAAGACCATGCCCTTCGGGGTGAAGTCCACGTCCCGCGCCAGCGTGCGGAAGTGGCACTGCTCGAACACGGCGGTCGCCCGCCCGAAGACGAAGTCGACGTCGCCCTCGATGTAGCAGTGCCGGAAGTACTTCCGGTCGAAGGCGCCGAGCGCGGTGGTGTCGACGAAGAGGGTGTCCTGGTGGGCCAGGAGCCGGACGTTCTCGAAGCGGGTGCGGTCGCCGTACGTGTACGCCGCGACCGCCTGGGTGCCGGTGATGTCGGGATGGTCGGCGCGCAGCCAGTCGTTGGCCAGGGTCAGGTCGCGGACGGTCAGCCCGGGGGCCGCCGAGGTGAAGGTCGCGGAGCCGGCCGTGCCGTAGGTGCCCGAGCCGTCAGGCCTCGGGGTGCCATTGGCGTTGTCGTAGACGATGACGACGTCCCGCGGGTCCCGGGTGGCGCCCCTGAGGGTCAGTCCGGTCTTTTCCGGCGGGACGCCGACGACCTCGCGGTACGTCCCCGGGTGCACGACGACGGTCCAGCCGGGGCCGTCCACGGCGTCCACGGCGGCCTGCACGGACTCGCCGGGGCGGACGTGCAGGACGCGGCGACGGGCGGGTGCGGCGAAGGCGGGTGCGGCGCCGGTGGCGACGAGGCCGCCGGCGAATCCGGTGAGCAGGGTGCGCCGGTGCACTCAGCACACCTCCTTCCACGGCTCCCAGTCGCCGAGCCAGGCGGCGCGGGTCGCCGACCGGGCCTGCCGGGAGGTGAGCTGGGGCCGGTTGGCGGGGACGGAGATGTCCGCGCCCGGTCCGGTGTTGCGGTACTCGGCGAAGCGCTGGCCCTGCCACGGAAAGGAGTCCGACATGTTGGTGTAGGGCGCGACCGCGTCGATGCCCGGGCCGAGCCAGGTGTCCCGGACGGTGAGCATGGGACGGGCGGTGGGGTCGGAGCTGGGCACCCAGGGGCGGGCGAGCTTGTAATGGCCGTCGGGAGCCTCGCTGTCGACGCGGCTCCTGGTCACCAGGTACCCGAGCGGGTTGGCGGCGGCCGTCGACGGGGCGAAGACGAAGCCGTACGGGGCCGCCGACAGGTCGGTCCGGTTCAGGGTCCGGAAGCGGCACTGCTCGAAGACGGCGGTCGCCCGCCCGAAGACGAAGTCGACGTCGCCCTCGGCGTAGCAGTGGGCGAAGTACTGGCGGGCGAAGGTGCCCAGCGCCATCGAGTCGGCGTACAGGGTGTCCTGGTGGCCGAGGAACCGGCAGTGGTGGAAGGCGGACCGGTCGCCCTGGACCTTGAGGGCGACGGCCTGGGTGCCGGTGATGCCGGGGTGGTCGGCGCGCAGCCAGTCGTTGGCGAAGGTGATCCAGCGGGCGGTGAAGCCGTCGGCCTGCACGGTGGCGGTGGCGGAACCGGTGGTCCCGTAGGTGCCGCCGCCGGGCTTGGGCGTCCCGGCCGCGTTGTCGTACACGATGACGACGTCACGGGGGTTCTCGCTCGACCCGATCCAGGTCATCCCGGTACGGCCGGGATCGACGGCGACGGTCTGCCGGTAGACGCCCGGGGCGATGACGAGGGTGTGTCCGCTGCCGGTCGCGGCGGCCACGGCGTCCCGGACGGTGGTGAAGTCACCGGCGCCGCCCGGGTGGACGTACACGGTCTTCGGATCGCGGCGCGCGGCCGGTGAGCCGTACCGGCCGAACGGGCGCGGCCGGGTACCGGCGGCCCGCGCGGGGGCGGCGGTGAGGCCGACGCCGGCACCCGCTGCGGCGCTCGCGGCGAGGAACGTCCGGCGGGAGAGGGAGACATGGGGCTGCGAGAGCATACGGCTGCTCCTTCGCGGTGCGGCTGGTGCGGGATGGCTGTTGCGGGGTGGCTGTTGCGGGGTGGCTGTTGCGGGGAAGGAAAGGGCCGGGGCGGGGGTGCGATGCGGGCCGCCCCGGCCGGTTCACGTGCCGGTCGGGTCAGGTCAGCACACGCGGCCCGCGCCCGCGCGGGCGCCGACGATGCCCGGGACCGCCTTCGCCGGGTCGACACCGGCCCGCAACGTCGGCGTCCAGCCGGCGCCCGACTGGAGCGTCTCCCCGGGGATCTCCGCGTTGTGCACGGCGATCAGGTCGACGGCCTTGCCGTTGACGACGTTCGCGTTCGCGGTGACCGGCGCCTCGTTCCACTTCTTGAGGATCTTCGCCGGGCTGATGCCCTGTGCCAGCGTGAACGCGTTGTGCTCGGCGACGAGCCGGGACTCCTTGCCGATGCCGTAGACGTAACCCCACTTCTGGCCCTTGGTGACCACGAAGTGGTTGTTGTACGAGTCGACCTGCCCGAACCGCACCCGCGGCGCCCGCTCGACGATGCCCTCGAAGCGGTTGTGGTGCAGCGTGACCTTGAGTTTGCCCGTGTCGTCGGCGGTGGCGCTGTCGCTGTTGCCGATCAGCATGGTCTTGTCGTGGTCCTTGAAGGAGTTCCAGGACACGGTGACGTGGTTCGAGCCGCGGACGACGTCGAGCAGCCCGTCGTGCTGCTGGTAGGTCTTGCCGAAGTAGGACGGCAGGGCGCTGTCGGGATGGCGGCCGTCGGTCAGCGTGTTGTGGTCGACCCACACGTGCGTGGAGCCGTAGACCACCACCCCGTCGTACTCGCTGTTCCAGGCGCCGGTCTTGTTGTCGTCGGCCGGGTCCCACTGCGGGAAGCAGTCGACCGGGGCCTCGATGGTCAGGTTCCGGACGATGACGTTGTCGACGCCCTTGATCTGGAGGCTGCCGCCGAGGATCCCGGAGTTCTTGCCCACGCCGATGATGGTGGTGTTGGCGGGGACGATCGCCTTGATGGTCTTGTCCTGCTGGGCGGCGGACGCGGCCCGCAGGTCCTCCTGCTCACCGCTGACCGGCTTGTCGTGCCCCCAGACGGCGGGGTCGTAGGCGGCGAGGTACTTCTGGAAGTCGTACCCCTCGGCCTCGAACGCCTCGCAGCCCTGGGAGACGGCGTCGATCATCCCCTTCACCTTGATGATCCTGGGCGCGGTCCCGCCGTCCTTCAGGGCGGCCCGGAACTGCTCCCAGGTGGTGACGGTGTAGACGTGCGCGGCATCGGCCGCGGCACCGCCCGTGGTACCGGTGCCGTACGCCCCCCACCCGTCATTGGCCCCGAGCGTCTGGCGGGCCACGTCCCGGGGCCCGGCCTGCGCGGCGGTACCGCTGACGGACAGCACGAGCGCGGCACACCCGACCACCGCGGCGGCCTTCACTCCGCCCATTCTGACATGATCATGCCACTTCCGAACGTTCATGGTGCGGCTCTCTTTCCTTCTGACTGGGGGGTGTTACGCGGCGGCCTGCGGCCAGGTGATCCACGACTCGGGAATCGGCTCGTCCAGCCGGCGCACATCGCGCGGCCCGAGCACCCGGGTCCGGAGCAGCTCCCTCGCCACGAGGCGGGCCACGGCGATCGCGCCCGGCGGATTGAAGTGCGTGTTGTCCTGCTCGGTGGCGGTCCAGTTGAAGTACTTCTTCGTCTCCTCCACCCCGAGCTCCTGCCACAGGGCGAGCGACAGCGCCTGCACATCGAGCAGCGCGACCCCCTCCTCGGCGGCCAGCGCCCGCATGGCCGCCGGGTACTCACCGTGCGTCGTCACGGCCTTCCCGCCGGCGTCGAACCTCCGCCGCTCGACGGACGTGGCCAACACGGGCCGCGCACCACGGGCCCGGGCGCCCTCGACGTACATCCGCAGATGATCCTGATACGTCGTCCAGGGCTCGGTGTACCGAGTCGGGTCCTCGGCCTTCGCGTCGTTGTGACCGAACTGGATGAGGAGGAAATCGCCGGGCTGGATCGCGGAGAGAATGACCTCCAGCCGCCCTTCGTCGACGAAACTCTTCGAACTCCGCCCGTTCACCGCATGGTTGGCGACGGCCATGCCCTTACGGAGAAAGAACGGAACCGCCATACCCCACCCGGTCTCGGGCGCGGCGTTCGCGTATTTCTGGGCTGCGGTGGAGTCACCGGCGATGTAGAGGGTGCGATTACGGTGACCGCCGGCTTGCGCGGTACCTGTAACGGACAGGGCGAGCGGCACCGATGCGACAGCGGCAACGGCAACTTGTCTTCGACTGAGAGACATAAGAGAAACTCCCTAGGGGCGCGGGGAACTGCGCGACAAGCCAGGGACGGCCCGCACCCTGCACACCACAGGCCGTCCCACGGCGAAACTCAGCGAAAATCAACCCTTCTGCTGATCCCACTCCTCCTGAGCCGCATTCAGCTGCTCAGCCAACGTGTCCAGAAATTCCTTCGCACTCATCTTCCCGAGCAGCACCTTCTGGAAGTTCGGCTCATTGTCGGCCTTGGAGATCGTGTTCCAGTCCGGCAGGTAGTACGGCAGCTGCACAATCGTCGTCGACCCGTCCGACAACGCGTCAGCGGCCAGCTTCGTGGGCTCGGCCTTCGAAATCCACGCGTCCTTCGCCGCGTCCAAGTTCGCCGGCACCTGCCCCGCCGACTCGTTGAACTCCGAGTTCTCCGCCTTGGACGTGGCGAACTCGATGAACTTCCAGGCGGCGGCCTTGTTCTTGGAGCTCTTGAACAGCCCCATTCCGTCGACCGGGTTGGAGACCTGGACGCGCTTTCCGCCGGGCCCGGTCGGCTGCGGAATACCGCGGAACTTGTCGACCCCGAGCGCCTTCACGTGGTCCTGGTACGACCCGAGGTTGTGGTTCAGCATCCCGATCGTGCCGGAGTCCCACTGCGCGACCATCTTGGTGAAGTCGTTGTTGAGGTCGGCCGCGGGGGTGACCTTCTTGTACAGCGCCGCGTACTTCTCCAGCGCCGCCACGTTCTTGGGGTCGTTGACGGTGGTCTTCTCACCGCTGGAGTCCCAGAACGAGGTGATCCCGGACTGCCCGTACATCGCGTCCAGCGCCTGGGCGATGGAGCCCGCGCCACCACGGATGGTGTACCCGAACTCGTTCTTGCCCTTGTTCGTCAACTTGTCGGCGGCCGTGAAGAACCGCTCCCAGGTCGTCGGCTCCTCCAGCCCCGCCTTCTTGAACAGGTCGGTGCGGTAGTACAGCACACCGTTGTTCGCGGAGGTCGGGATCGAGTACAGCTTGTCGTCGCCGCCGCCGGCCGCCTTCAGCGACTCGACCATGTCCTTGTTGAGCTTGCCGTTGAGCGAGGACTTCTCGAGCCGCTCGTCCAGCGGCTCCAGCGCGCCCTGTGCGGCGAACCCCGCGAGCATCGCCGCGCCGACACCGCCGACGTCCGGCAGACCGCCGCCTTGGAGGGCGGTGTCGACCTTGGACTGGTACTCGGTGGAGGCGATCCCGACGTACTCGACCTTGATGTCCGGGTTGGCCTTCTCGAAGTCGGCGATGATCGCCTTCCAGGCCTCGGTGCGGACACCGCCGTTGTTGTCCCAGAAGACGATCTTGCCCTTGCCGCTGCCGTCGGCGCCCTTGTCACCGCCCGCCCCGCTGCCGTCGTCGCCGCATGCGGTGACGGTCAGCGCGAGTACGGCCCCCAGGGCGACGGCCGTGGCGGCGCGCCTGCTTCTGCGATTGCTGATCTTCATTGGTCGGCTCTCTTCTTCTGGATCCAGCGGAACTTGAAGGTGTGGGGGGTCAGTGGCGGGCGTGGGGTGCCCAGTCGTCGGTGCCCTTGAGGTAGGCGGCCACGGTGTGCGGACGCGCCTCCTGGTCGCTCAGCTGCGGACGGTCGGCGGTGACCGTCGCGCCCGGGCCGTGGTTGCGGTACTCGGCGAACCGCGCGTCCTTCCACGAGAACCCGCTCATGTCGGTCCACGGCGAGGACTTGATCGCGGCCGGCAGCGCGGTGTCCCGGATCAGCACCTGCGCGATCGCGTCCGGCTCGCCGCCCGGGTGCCAGGGCCGGCCCAGGTGGAAGCTCCCGGCGGGGGCGTCGCTGACGATCTTCGACCGGGTGATCAGGAACCCGTACGGGTTGCCCTTCCAGGTCGAAGCCGCCGTGATGTAGCCGTTGTTCGTGTCCGAGCCCCGGCTCAGCGCCCGGATCACCGACCGTTCGATCACCGTGGTGGCCCGGCCGTAGATGAAGTCGACGTCGCCCTCGATGTAGGAGTCGCGGACGTAGACCCGGCTGAGGGTGGTCAGCTTGGGGCTGTCGGTCATCAGGGTGTCCTGGTTGCCCAGGAAGGCGGTGTCCTCGAAGACGATCCGGTCGCCGGTCGTCTTCATCGCCAGCGCCTGCTCGCCCTTCAGCTCGTGCGCGGCCTCGTCGAAGTCGTTGCTGAAGGTGAGGTTGCGAGCCGTCACGTCGTTCGCGGCGATCCGGACGGTGGCGCTGCCCGTCGAACCCCCGTACTCGGCGGGCGTGTCGAAGACGATGACGGTGTCGGAGCGGTCCTGTCCAGTCCCCCGCAGCACGAGGTTCGGCTTGCTCGCGGGGATGAACACCTTCTCGCGGTAGGTGCCCGGCGCGACGGCGATCTCGACGGCGGTGTCGTTGGCGTCGGGCACCGCGTCCACGGCCGCCTGCACCGTCGGGTAGTCGCCCGGGACGTGCAGGACGACCGGGCCGCCGATCCGCTTCTGCGGCCCGGAGAACCGCTTCACCAGCGCGGGCACGGCGGCGGCCGGGTCGAGCCGGTAGGCGTAGAACGCGCCCGGGTCGAACGCCGCGCCCCACGCGTCGTGCCGGCCCGTGGTGTTGCGCAGGACCGATCCGCGCTGCACCAGTTCGGCGGTGGCGTCGGCCTGGTAGGGGTGCTGGACGCCGTCGTAGAAGCTGTTCTCGATGACCATCTTGGTCCGGCCGCGCGACCAGTTGCCGTACGTCCACACGGGGTCGCCGTCGGAGAGCTGCGAGGACAGGTAGTTGTTGTAGAGGTGGGCGTAGGCGACGTTGTCGGCGGACGGGTTGCGCTGCTTGGTGGCGCGGAACCAGTTGTGGTCGACGGTGATCTGCGTCTTGACGTTGGGGGTCCAGCCGATGCCGAAGGTCTTGTTGTTGTTCGTGAACTGGTTGTAGGAGACGGTGACGTACTCGCTGTCCTTGCGGATGTCGAGCTGGCCGTCGCAGATCCGCGAGAAGCGGATGTGGTCGATCCACACGTGGTGGGCGGTGTCGAGGCGGATGCCGTCGTAGTCGGTGTCCTTGCAGTCCCAGTTGCCCTCGATGGCCGTGTCGCGGATGGCGAGGTTGCGGATGATCACGTTGTGCGTGCCGGGGTCGAGGGTGAAGCCGCCGTGCACGATCTCGGCCGTGTCGCTCACGCCGATGATCGTCTTGTCGGAGGCGACGGGTATCTCCGTGCCGAAGGGGTCCATGTCCAGGGAGCCCTTGACGCGGATGACGTACGGCTCCTCGGCCGCCGCGTACTTGGCGAGGGCGGCCTGGTCGGTGACGGTGACGACCTTGCCGCCCGCCCCGCCGGTGGTGCCGCCCGCGAGGGAGGCGAAGCCGTGCGGCCGGTCGGTCCAGCGGTCGGCGGCGGGCCCGGGCTTCGGGGACTGCGGGGCGGCCTGTGCGTCCCCGAGTGTCCCGAGGCTCAGCGCGGCGACGAGGCCGAGCACGGCGGCCACGACCTTGCCGTGCCCCGGTCTCGACAAGCGCTTGCTACGGAGGTGCGTCATTGCGGCTCCCAACAGGCTTACGGCTGAGGTGCTTTACGAGGCGCTGATCCGGAACTGGGTGAAGGTGGCCGCGCCGGCGTGTCCCTGACCGGCGGGCGCGAGGGCGACGAGGCCGAGCAGGGCACCGACCCAGCGCCACGGGGTGGCGGCGAAGACCGGGCCCGACGGCCGGAAGCCGTCGCCGACGTCGGCCGAGAAGCGGCAGCGGGCGCCCGCGCCGATCTCGATGCGCAGCCGGGCGCGGGCCCCGGGGGCGAGCCGCGGGTGGGCGGCGTCGCGTTCGGCGTCCGCGACGGCCTCGGCGAACCGGTGCACGAGGTGCGCGGTCCCGTCCGCGCCCCGCTGGAGCCCGATCCAGCCGAACGCGTCCCCGAGGACCGCGAGACCGGCCCGGGCCCCGGGCTCGTCGCTGTCGAGCCGCAGTTCCACCTCGACCGTGCAGGGTGTGCCGGGCAGCCGCTGGGTGAGCACGTTCGGCAGTTTGCGCAGGTCGTGCGTGTCGGCCGAGCGGACGCAGGTCAGCCGGAGCCCGTCCCCGGAGTGCTGGGTGGCCCAGCCGTCGCCCGGGTTGGCGGTCCACTGCCACTGGCGGCCGTACCGTCCGCCGGGGAAGTCGTCGTCGGTGGCGGGCGCGGCCGGCGGCTGCGGTGGCAGGTCCGGCTTCTCGTGTACGGCGACGGGGGCACCGTCGTCCCCGAGCACCGGCCAGCCGTCCGCGCCCCAGCGCATCGGCTGGAGGTGGACGACCCGGCCGTAGGGGCCGCGCTGCTGGAAGTGCAGGAACCAGTCCTCGCCGGACGCGGTGCGCACCCAGCCGCCCTGGTGGGGGCCGTTGACGTCGGTGTCCTTCTGCTCCAGGACGATCCGCTCCTCGTACGGCCCGAAGAAGCCGCGCGAGCGGAAGGCGCCCTGCCAGCCGGTCTCCACTCCCCCGGCGGGGGCGAGGATCCAGAACCAGCCGTCGTGCCGGTAGAGCTTGGGACCTTCCAGGGTGAACCAGCCGGGTATGCGGTCGGCGTCGACGATCACCTTGCCCTCGTCGAGGAGTTCGGTGCCGTCGGGGCGCATCCGGTGCCCGGTGAGGCGGTTCTTGATGCCCGAGCGGGACTTGGCCCAGGCGTGGACCAGGTAGGCCTCGCCGGTGTCCTCGTCCCACAGGGGGCACGGGTCGATCAGGCCCTTGCCGGCCTTCAGCAGGTGCGGGCGGGTCCAGGGACCCCTGATCTCGGGGGCGTTGACCTGGAAGATGCCCTGGTCGGGGTCGCCCCAGAAGATCCAGAAGCGTTCGTCGTGGTACCTGAGGGACGGGGCCCAGACCCCGCAGTCGTGGCGGGGCCGCTCGAACTCCTCCGCCGGTTCCAGGCGTTCGAGGGCGTGGCCGACCAGCGTCCAGTTCACCAGGTCGCGGGAGTGGAGTAAGGGCAGTCCGGGGGCGCGGCCGAAGCTGGAGGCGGTCAGGTAGAAGTCGTCACCGACGCGGACGACGTCCGGGTCGGACCAGTCGGCGTCGAGAACCGGGTTGCGGTAGGTCTCGGTGGTCACGGGCTCACCGCCTTGCGGACGAGGGCCGCCGCGGCGTCCCGGTCGAGACGGCCGTCGGCGACCACGGTGACGACCCGGCGGACGACGGTCTCGCCCGGCGGGATGGGCAGCCGCTCGCCGTGCGCCAGCGAGGAGCCGACGCCCGGGTACTCCTCGGTGCGCACGAACCACGGGTCGCGGCGGGTCTGTTCGGTGGCGCCGGCGAAGACCAGCGTCCAGGTTCCGCCCCTGAGGGCGAGCCAGTCGGCGGGCCGGCCGTGGACCCGCTCCTCGCCCTCGGCCCCGGCCGAGAAGACCTCCGGCGCGGAGGCCTCCTTGCGGGCCCGCCAGAAGAAGCCGCCGTAGGCCGCGCCCGGTCGCCCGTTGGTCGCGGGGCTGCCGATCGACAGCGGGTCCTTGGTGACGTTGGTGAGGGAGAAGGTGAGGTCCAGCGCCCAGGCCTGGTCGGTGAGTTCGGTGGCCGCGACCGTGCGGCGCTCGCGCAGCAGTTCGCCGCCCGCGGCGACCCAGCGCAGCTCCTCGACGAAGCCGTCCGGGTCGCGCAGCTGGAAGGAGACGTGCCGCTGGGAGCCGTGGTTGTCAAGCTCGGTCGGGCCCTGGTCGCGGACGTAGGTGCGTCCGCCCCAGAAGTTGAACCCCTCGACGTCGGGAACGGCGACACCGACGCCGAGGTGGTGTGCGTGGTCGGCGGGGGTCAGCTCGGTGACCGCCGTGCCGGCCAGGGTGGTGACGGGGTGCAGATAGGGGCGTGGGGAGAGCCGGGCCGGCAGCTCGGGCCGGGTGACGTACCGGCCGACCGGCCGTCCCGCGACACGCAGCACCGCGGTGTCGTTGCTGCTGGTCATCTGGTGCTCACCTCTTTCGACAGGTGCTCCGGATTCAGCGCCCAGGGGGCGCCGAGCTCGGAGTAGAGGGAGAGGGTGTCGGCGGCGGCCGCGACGAGCCCGTCTACGCCGGGCACCACTCGGCGGTTCTCGCCGGGGATCCGGTGCCAGGCGGTGTCCGGCAGGGGTGCCGGGTCGGGGGCCGTGCGGATGGCCTCCACGACCTTCATGAAGGCGCCGGTCTCGTCCGGCGGGACCAGCAGGTCCGCCCCTGTGGTGAGGTGCGCGACGAGGTTCTCCAGCAGGTCGGTGCGGCCGTGCTCGAACTCCTCGGGGCCGTGGTCCGCGCGCTGGAGCAGCACGCGGTCCTGCTTGTACCAGAAGGTGATCCGGCCGGTGCTGCCGTGCACCAGGACGTACGGCTCGTCCGCCTGCTCGGCGCACAGGGTCGCGGCGACGGTGACCGGGTGGCCCTGCGCCGTGGTGATCCGGACGCAGGAGGTGTCGTCGGACTCGATGGCGTTGGCGCGCAGCAGTTCGGTCTCGATGCCGGTGACGTCCTCGGCGCGGGTGCTGCCGCCGAGGGCGAGGGCGGTGGCGACGGCGTGGGCGAGCGGGTTGGTCAGCGCCCCGTCGATCACGTCGACGCCGTTCAGCCGCCGCTTGCCCGCCCAGGGCGCCCGCCGGAAGTAGTCCTCGTTCCGCACCCAGGCACCGGCCCCGCCGAGCCCGGCCAGCTGCCCGATCGCGCCCTCGGCGATCAGCTCGCGGATGGCGGGCACGGCGTGCGAGCCCAGCGACTGGAAGCCGATCTGGCAGACGACACCGGCCGCCGCGACGCCGTCGGCCATGCGGCGGAACTCCGCGTACGAGGGGGCGGGCGGCTTCTCCAGCAGGAGGTGCACGCCCCGCTCGGCCGCCGTGAGCGCGAGGTCGGTGTGGGTGGGGATGGGTGTGCAGATCACGGCGATCCGGGCGCCCGTGGAATCCAGCAGGGCGCCGAAGTCGGCGGACTGCTCGGGCGTGCCCAGGCCGTCGAGCTCCGCCTCGGTCAGCGGCGTCAGTTCGCAGACGCCGGCCAGCCGTACGAGGCCCTTGTCCTGGAGGCGGCGGATGTTCTCGACGTGCCAGCGGCCGTGGCCCCGGGCGCCGGCGAGGACGACAGGCAGAGGTGTGTTCATGGAGTCGATCATGCGACCGGTCATGGGATCCTCCCCGCCCCCGCGCCGCGGGCCACCGCCCGGTCGGCCGCGGCGGCGCTGTCGATCCGCCCGTGCAGACCGGGCGTCCAGCCGACGTCGCCCGTCAGGTCGCGCTCGCTGCCCGAGTTGTAGGCGTTGTAGATCATGAGCAGGTCAACCGAAAAGCCGTTGAAGAGCGTGCCGCTCTGGCGCAGGGCGCTGCCGTTCCAGCTCTTGACCAGGTCGGCGACCTCCACATGGCCGGGGGCGTGGAAGGCGTTGTTCTCGGCGTAGATCTTCGACTCGGTGGAGACGCCGAGGGAGTAGCGGTAGTCGTCGCCGGTGATCTCGTAGCGGTTGTTGTAGAGGTGCACCTGGCCGAAGCGGACGCGTGGGGCGCGCTGGACGACCGACTCGAACTCGTTGTGGTGGAGGGTGACCCGGAGCTTTCCGCGGTCGCCGGTGGCGGTGTCGCCGTTGCCGATGAGCATCGCCTTGTCGTGGTCCGCGAACCGGCTCCAGGAGACGGTCACCAGGTCCGAACCGTTGGTGATGTCCAGCAGTCCGTCGTGGCGCAGGTAGTTGCGGGCGAAGTGGGTGGGCTCCTCGGCGTCCGGGTGGCCCTTGTCGCTCAACGTCACATGGTCGACCCACACATGGGTGGCGCCGGCCAGCCAGATCGTGTCGTACGCCGTCTTCCAGTCCCCGAGGCCGCCGGTGTTGGGCTGCCAGACGGGGAAACAGTCGTAGGCGTCGCGGATGTCGAGGTTGCGGATGATCACGTTGTCCGCGTCCCGCACCTGGAGGCTCGCGCCCTTCAGGACGGCCGAGTCGCCGAGCCCCACGATCGTGGTGTTGGAGCCGACGGGCAGCACGACCCGCTCGGCCTGCCGGGCGGCGGAGGCCTGGCGGGCCTCCTCCTGCGGGCCGCTGGGCTTGGCGGCGCCCCAGGTGCGGGGGTCGTAGGAGGCGAGGTACTTCTTCAGGCTGTAGCCGCCGGTGGCGTAGTCGGAGCAGTCGAGCCGGTCGCCGTCGTCGTCGGTGTTGGCGTCGATGGTCCCGGCGATCTTGATGATCTTCGGGGTGTCGCTGCCGCCGTCGAGGGCGCGCACGAGTTCCGCGCGGTCCGTGACGGTGTGGACGTGGCCGGCGTCGGCGGCCGCGCCTCCGGTGGTGCCTTCACCCGCGGAGGCCCAGCCGTCGTTCGCGGGCAGGGTGTCGCGGCTGATGTCACGGTCGTCGGCATGGGCGCGGTCCTCGGCGTGGGCGGGGACGCAGAGCACGCCCACCAGCCCTGCCGCTACGGCGAGTCGGCGCAGTCTCATCCCTTCACCGCCCCCGCGCTGAACCCGGTGATCAGCCACTTCTGGATGAAGGCGAACACCAGCACGACCGGCACGGCCGCGATGATGCCGCCCGCGGCGAGGGCGCCCAGGTCGACGCTGTCCGCGCTCATCAGGGTGTTCAGTCCGACCGGGATCGTCTGCTTGTCCTGGTTGTTGAGGAACATCAGGGCGAACAGGAAGTGGTTCCAGGAGTGCACGAAGGCGAAGGAGCCGACGGCGATCAGGCCCGGCCGCAGCAGCGGCAGCACGACGATCCGGAAGGCCGTCATACGGTTGCAGCCGTCCACCCAGGCCGCCTCCTCCAGGGAGTACGGCACGTTCTTGATGAAGTTGCTGATCAGGATCATCGACAGCGGCAGCTGGAAGACCGTCTCGGCGAGGATGACACTGCCGAGGCTGTTGATCATCTGGAGTTCGGCGAAGATCTCGAACAGCGGGACCAGCAGCAGCGCGCCCGGCACGAACTGGGAGCACAGCAGGCCCAGCATGAACGCCCGCTTGATCTTGAAGTCGAACCGGGCGAGGGCGTAGCCGCCGGCCAGGGCGACGAGGGTCGTCATGACCAGGGTGGCGACGCCGACGAGCACGCTGTTGGCGAAGTAGGTGCCGAAGCTGCGCTCCGTCCAGACCTTCTCGAAGTGGTCGAAGGTCATCGGCCAGGGCACGAGCGAGGTCGAGCCGGCCGGGCGCAGGGCGAACAGCAGGATCCAGTAGAAGGGGATGAGGGTGAAGACCAGGTAGATCCCCAGGGGCAGGTAGATCTGCCAGCGGGGCGCCTCGTCCCAGGCGCGCTTCCCCTTGGCGGGACGCGGTGGTTCGGGGGCCGTGGACACCGGAGCGGGCGCCGTCTTGGTGGCTTCCTTGACGCTCACTTGCTCTCGCCTCCGAACTTGCTCAGCCGCAGATAGACCATCGAGCAGAAGAGCAGGATCACGAACGCGACCGTGGTCAGGGCGGACGCGTAGCCGAAGTTGTGGGCGTCGACCGAGGTGTTGGCGATGTAGAGCGGGAGGGTCGTGGTCTCCCCCGCCGGGCCGCCGCCGGTCAGTGTGTAGAGCAGGTCGACGTTGTTGAACTCCCAGACCGCGCGCAGCAGCGTGGACAGGATGATGGCGTCCTTCAGATGGGGCAGCGTGATGTGCCAGAACTGCTTGATCCGGCTGGCCCCGTCGACCTCGGCGGCCTCGTAGAGGTCCTTCGAGACGGACTGGAGGTCGGCGAGGATGAGGATCGCGAAGAACGGCACCCCGCGCCACAGGTCGGCGACGATCGCCGCCGGGAACACCGTGGAGGTGTCCGACAGCCAGCTGGTCCCGTAGGAGCCGATGCCCATGTCCGCGAGGTAACGGGTGATGCCCGTCTGGGAGTTGTAGAGCAGCACCCAGATCGCGGAGGTGAGCACGCCGGAGACGGCCCAGGGGGAGAAGACCATCGCGCGTCCCAGGCCCCGGCCCACGAAGGTCTGGTTGACGATGAGGGCCAGCGCGAGACCGAACAGCAGCTGGAGGCCGACCTCGACGAAGACCCACTTGGCGCTGAAGACGAGGGTGTCCCAGAAGACCGGGTCCTCGGTGAAGGCGTGGACGAAATTGTCGAAGCCCGCG
Source organism: Streptomyces sp. NPDC016851 (assembly GCF_055562795.1). NCBI lineage: Bacteria > Bacillati > Actinomycetota > Actinomycetes > Kitasatosporales > Streptomycetaceae > Streptomyces > Streptomyces sp. NPDC016851. Next base: position 55,233 of record NZ_JBVHEP010000020.1, on the reverse strand, counting down.
TATCCGTTCCGCCAGGGCTTGGTGGGGTTGTAGTTCTGCAGGCTGTAGTAGAAGACGCTGATGACCGGGTAGGCGATGAAGCCCAGCATCAGCAGGGCGGCCGGTGCGATCAGCAGGTACGGGAGCTTGCGCGGGGTGGCGGAGGCACGGCGCCGCCGGGGTGGCGCGGGCGGTTTCGCCACGGCTGCGGCTTGGGCCATGACTGTTCTCCGTTCTCAGTACGTCGTGGTACGTCGTGCGTCGGTGCGTGCGCGGGAAGCGCTTACTTCCCGGGCAGGGTCGTGCCGGGTCGTGCTGAGGTGCGTGGGTGGTGCCGTCGTGCGTGGGTGGCGCGTGGGTTCAGCCCGCGTACGGGTCCTGCACCTTGCCCGTGCGGGCCAGGAACTCGAAGTCGCAGCCGGTGTCGGCCTGCGTGATCTGCTCGTTGTAGAGCGCGCCGTAGCCGCGCTCGTACCGGGTGGGCGGCGGCGTCCAGTCCGCCCGGCGCCGCTCCAGCTCCTCGTCGTCCACGTGGAGATGGAGGGTGCGCGCCTCGACGTCGAGGGTGATGGGGTCGCCGGTGCGGACGAGGGCGAGCGGTCCGCCCACGTGCGACTCGGGCGCGACGTGCAGCACGCAGGCGCCGTAACTCGTGCCGCTCATCCGGGCGTCGGAGATGCGGACCATGTCCCGCACGCCCTGCTTGAGCAGGTAGTCGGGCAGGGGCAGCATCCCGTACTCGGGCATGCCCGGGCCGCCCTTGGGACCGGCGCCCCGCAGCACGAGCACGTGGTCGGGGGTGATGCCGAGCGACGGGTCGTTGATGGTGCGCTGCATCGTCTTGTAGTCGTCGAAGACGACGGCGGGCCCGGTGTGCTTGAGCAGGTGCTGCTCGGCGGAGATGTGCTTGATGACGGCGCCGTTCGGGCAGAGGTTGCCGCGCAGCACGGCGACCCCGCCCTCGGCGGCGACCGGGTTGTCCCGGGTCCTGATGACGTCGTCGTTGTGCACCTGCGCGCCGGCGATCTGCTCCCGCAGCGTGTCGTGCGAGACCGTCGGCCGGTCCAGGTGGAGCAGGTCCGTGATCCGGGAGAGGAACCCGGGCAGCCCGCCCGCGAAGTGGAAGTCCTCCATCAGGTACGTCTGTCCGCCGGGCCGTACGTTGGCCAGCACCGGGACCGTGCGGGCGATGCGGTCGAAGTCGTCCAGGGTGAGGCGGACTCCCGCGCGGCCGGCCATGGCGATCAGGTGGATCACGGCGTTGGTGGAGCCGCCGAGGCCGAGCACGGTCGTCACGGCGTCGTGGAAGGCGTCGGCGGTGAGGATGTCGCTCAGCTTCCGGTCCTTGTGGACCAGGTCGACGATCGTCATGCCCGCCCGGGCGGCCATCCGGTCGTGCCCGGAGTCCACGGCCGGGATGCTGGAGGCGCCCGGGACCGTGACGCCGAGGGCCTCGGCGGCGGCGGTCAGGGTGGAGGCGGTGCCCATCGTCATGCAGTGGCCGGGCGAGCGGGCCAGGCCGCTCTCCAGCTCCTGCATCTCGCAGTCGCCGATGACACCGGCCCGCTTGTCGTCCCAGTACTTCCACATGTCGGTGCCGGAACCGAGCACCTCGTTGCGCCAGTGGCCCGGCAGCATGGGCCCGGCCGGCACGAACACCGCCGGCAGGTCCGCGCTCGCCGCGCCCATGAGCAGGGCGGGCGTGGACTTGTCGCAGCCGCCCATCAGCACGGCCCCGTCGACCGGGTACGACCGCAGCAGCTCCTCGGTCTCCATGGCGAGCATGTTGCGGTAGAGCATGGGGGTCGGCTTCTGGAAGGTCTCGCTCAGGGTCGAGACCGGGAACTCCAGCGGGAAACCACCGGCCTGCCACACCCCCCGCTTCACGGCCTGGGCGCGATCCCGCAGGTGCACGTGGCAGGGGTTGATGTCGGACCAGGTGTTGAGGATCGCGATGACGGGCTTGCCGAGGTGCTCCTCGGGCAGATAGCCGAGCTGGCGGGTGCGGGCGCGGTGGCTGAAGGTGCGGAGTCCTTCGGTGCCGTACCACTGGTGGCTGCGCAGCTCCTCGGGGCGCTTGCGGTCGGTCATATCGACCACCCGGCGGCGATGGCGGCGACCTCGGCCCGCTCGCCCTCGGGCAGTTGCCTGCTCGGCGGGCGGACCTCTCGGCGGCACAGGCCGAGGGAGGCGAGGGCCTCCTTGACGACGGTGACGTTGTTGGCGGAGCCGCTGTCGGCGCGCAGCTCCTCGAAGCGGCGGATCTGCTCCCAGACCTTCATGGCGGCCGGGTAGTCGCCGGAGCGCAGCGCCTCGATCATGTTCAGGGAGACGGCCGGGGCGACGTTCACGAGCCCGGAGGTGAAGCCGGTGGCGCCCGCGGAGAAGTAGGAGGGCGCGTAGGGCTCGGCGAGGCCGGCCACCCACACGAACCGTTCCAGCCCGGCGTCGCGGGCGAAGGCGGCGAACCTGGCGGCGTCCGGGACGGCGTACTTCACGCCGATGACGTTCGGGCAGGCGTCGGCGAGTTCGGCGAGCCGGGCACCGGGGAGCTGCGCGTTGCGGATGTACGGGACGACGCCCAGCTCCGGCACGGCCTGCGCGATGGCCCGGTGGTAGTCGACCCAGCCGGCCTGGGAGACGTACGGGTGGACGGGCTGGTGGACCATGACCATCTGGGCGCCGAGGTCCCGGGCGTGCCGGGCGGAGGCGACGGCGGTCGGGACGTCGTGCCCGACACCGACCAGGACGACGGCCCGCTCCCCGGCCTCGTCGATCGTCAGCTCCGTGACGAGCCGGCGCTCTTCGGGGGTGAGGGCGTAGAACTCGCCGGTGTTGCCGTTCGGGGTGAGGGTGGTGATGCCGCCGTCGAGCAGCCTGCGCAGCAGGGCCCGGTAGGTGTCCTGCTCGACGGAGCCGTCCTCGGCGAACGGCGTCACCGGGATCGCCACCACGTCGGCCAGGGCCGCCCGCTGGGTCTCGAACGCCACGCTGCTCATTCCTGACCTTCCTGTTCCAGTTCCGCCTGGGGGAAAGCACGCTGCACGAAGGACGCGATGTGGGAGTGCAGGGCGCGGGCCGCGCCGTCGGCGTCGCCGTCGAGGGCGAGCCGGAGGATCTCGCGGTGCTCGCCGGCCTCCCGCTCCCAGGAGGGCGAGGCGGCCCACGCGACGGCGGAGACGAGGGCGGCCTGGTCGCGGACCTCGTCGAGCATCCGGCCGAGCAGCGGGTTCCCGCACGGCAGGTACAGGGCGCGGTGGAACTCCCGGTTGGCCAGGGAGCGTTCGGCGGTGTCGGTGGCGGCGTCGGCCCGGGTCAGCGCGGAGCGTGCGGCCTCCAGGGAGGCCCCGCGGTGCACGGCCCGCTTCAGCGCCTCGGGCTCCAGCAGCAGCCGGACGTCGTAGACCTCGCGCGCCATGTCCGCGTCCACCATGCGCACCGTGACGCCCTTGTACTGGTTCATCACGACCAGCCCGGTCCCGGCGAGGGTCTTGAGCGCCTCGCGCACCGGGGTCTTCGACACCCCGAACTGCGCGGCGAGCTCGGTCTCGACCAGCGCCTGGCCGGGCGTCAACTGCCCGGTGAGGATGCGGTGTTTGATCCCCTCCAGCACGTACTGCGTGCGGGAGGGGATCGGCGTGGGCACAGAGGTCATGCGCGCCTCTCGGATCTCGCGCCCCCGGTGGGGATCGCGTATCGGATCTCGCGTATCGCGTCTCATATATGACGTACGAAGTACGACGCGATGACGGTAGGAGGGCGCGGTTGTTTCGTCAATGCTTCTGACGAAGGAAGTAGCAATCGCTTTCTACGACCTGGGCTTCCTGCTTCTTACGACCTGGGCTTCCAGCTTCTTACACCCTGGGCTTCCACCCCGGATCCCGCCCGCTCAGCCCCACCGCCCGGTCCAGCAGGGGCGCGTCCGGCCCGACGGGGACGACGGGGCCGAAGATCTCGCCCCGGCTCGGGTCGTCCACCGACGCGGCGAGGAAGTCGTGGCAGACCTGGAGCGCGGCCGGGTCGGGGGTGTACGCCTGGCCGGTCGCGCGGGCCAGGTCCCAGCCGTGGATCACCAGCTCGTCGGTGGCGACGAGCCCCGCGATCTCGCCGGGCAGGTCCACGCCTCCGGCCCGGGTCATGCCGGTCCACGCGGCCGGGTCGCGCCAGGCCTCGGCCAGTTCGGCGAGGACCTTGGGCAGCTCCTCGCGCCAGCCGGGCCCGAGGTCCGGCAGGGCGGAGCCCGGGCTGGTGTCGGTCGTGACGCCCAGGTCCTTGCGGCCGGCGTCGCGGAAGGCGACGGTCAGTCCGACCAGGTGGCCCAGCAGGTGGCGCACCGCGTACTCCGGGCAGGGCGTCGGGGCCGCCAGGTGCTCGTCGGTGACGCCTTCGGCCAGGCGGGCCAGGACCGCTGTCTGCGGGCCGAGGTCGAGGGTCGGGGTGGTGTCGGTCATCCGCTGTTCCTCCTGGTTTCGTTTCCTGGGAGGTAGACCGACGGCGACCGCGGATCTCATCGCCCGGCCGCCCGTTTTCTACGGCAGGTGCCCGATCCCCGCTCTCGGGCCTTAGAACCACGATGACCAGGCATGAAATACACAACGGCCTGGCCCGTGGTGCGTGTCCTGCGCGACCGCGACGCCGGGCTCTGCCTCTCCGGCGTGGTGGTCTCCGGCTTCGGCACCTCGGCGCTGTGGCTGGCGTCCGGCGTGTGGGTGAAGGACCTCACCGGCTCGGACGGCCTGGCCGCGCTGTGCATGCTCGCCATGTGGCTACCGACCCTGGCCGGACCGCTGCTGGGCACGCTCGCCGACCGTAGTCGCCGCAAACCCCTGCTGATCGGCGTGAACCTGCTCCTGGGCGCCCTCCTGCTCACCCTGGTGAGCGTCGACTCCCCGGGCGATCTGTGGCTCCTGTACGCGGTGCTGTTCGTGTACGGCGCTGTCGGCGTCGTCCACGACGCGGCCGAGTCGGCGCTGGTGGCGACCGCCGTCGACCCGTCGCTGCTCGGCGACTTCAACGGCTTGCGGATGACGGCCGCGGAGGGCATGAAACTCCTGGCCCCTCTGGCGGGCGCGGGCCTGTACGCGGCGTACGGCGGCGCGAGCGTCGCCCTCCTGGACGCGGCGACGTTCGTCCTGGCCACGGGCGTGTACGCGCTGCTGCGGGTGCGGGAGGACAAGCCCGCGCCGCCCACCGGCAGCCGCCGGGAGCGGACCGCCGAGGGCGCCCGCCACCTGTGGGCGCACCCTCTGCTGCGCCCCCTGGTGCTGGCGGGCGGCGCCACCATGCTGTGCGCCGGTCTGAACGGGGCGATGGTCTACGCCGTCGTCGGCGACCTCGGGCACTCCCCCGCGTACGCCGGTGTGCTGTACGCCGTACAGGGCGCCGGGTCGGTCGCGGTCGGTCTGTGCTCGGGCACCGCCCTGCGCCGCCTGGGCGCGCGGCGCTTCGCGGCGTACGGCATCGCCCTGCTGGCCGTCGCGGTGGCCCTGCGGGCGGTGCCGTCCGACCCTTTGGCTCTGGTGTGCGGCGTGGCGATCGGGGCGGGGCTGCCCGCGGTGCTGATCGCGACGCTGACGTCCGTGCAGCGCGAGACGCCTGGTCCGCTGCTGGGCCGGGTCACCGCCACCGCTCACACGCTGGTGTACACACCGAACGTGGCCGGGCTGGCCGCCGGTGCGGCCCTGGTCGAGCTGGTGAGCCACCGGCCGGTGCTGGTGGCCCTGGGCGTGGCCCTGCTGGTGACGGCGGTGCCGCTGTTTCAGACCCGGGCGAGAGCGGAGCGGACGGTCTCCAGATCGCCGTCGGACGCCAACCCGGCGTGACAGAACCGCAGTTCGGTGGCGCCGAGCCGCCGGAGCGGCCTTGGACGAGCCGGCGCGCCACCGGCTGGTGCTGGTGCCCCGGTCGTCGCCCTGCTGCTGACGACGGCCCTGCCGCTTCAGCGCCCCGCGAGAGCGGAGCGGACCGTCTCCAGATCGCCGTCGGACGCCAACCCGGCGTGATACAGCCGCAGTTCGGTGGCGCCGAGCCGCCGGGCCTCGGCCGCGTCGGCGGCGAGGGTGCCGGGGCTGCCGCCCATGCCGGAGACGACGGTGAAGTTGGCGGCGATGACCGCGCCCTGCCTGCCCTGCAGGGCGAACGGCGTCAGGGTGCCGGTGCCGCCCGCGCAGGGCACGACCACACCGTCCGCGACGGACAGGATGTGCGCCGGGTCCACCCCCGGGTTCGCACCGACGTGGTAGGACACCGGGTCCGCGTGCAGCAGCACCTGGAAGCCGTCGGGCGCGGCCGCCCGGACCGCCGCCACGGCCTCCTCCTGGAGCGTGCGCGCAGTCGTGTCCCGGTACGCGCGCGTGGTGTTCGCGAGCGTCTCGCCGAGGAGTTTCTCGATGCCCGTCCAGCCGCCGTCGGAGGGCGTCACCCCCTGCCACACCGGCTCCAGCGCGGTGCGTACGGCGGCGGCCAGCTCGTCGGCGTCCAGGCCGTGCCGGCCGTAGCCCTCCCGGCAGGACGGGCAGAAGCACAGCGCCATCAGGTACTGCCCGGCGTCGCCGAGGCCGACGCCGCCGGTCTTGTCGTGGGCGTGCAGATGCTGGAGGCCGTACCAGCCGAGGGACTCCAGCTCGGTACCGCGCGCCCCGGGCCGTACGGCCGCCTCGGCCGCCAGGTCGGTCAGGTACGCGCGCGTGGCGGGCTGCGCGATGCAGGGCGCCCAGGGGTAGCGGTCACCGTAGGCGTTGACGACCGAGGTGTCCGGGTGCTCGGCGCCCAGACGGGAGTTGTGGGCGAGGACGACCCAGGTGTGCACCTCGAGGCCGGCGTCCGTGAGCGCGGCGGCGGCCTCGCCGAAGGCGTCCCCGGGGGCCCAGTCACCGGCCGGGTAGGGGCGCAGCTCCCGCCCGTCCCAGCGGTCGTCCGCCGGGTAGAGCACGGCGGCGTGCTCGGCGGTGACGACGCGGTGGCGCGGGTGGCGGGGCGTGAGCGCGCGCGTGGAGTGGTAGGCGGCGGCGAGCGTCACCTGCTCCACTCCCAGCGCGGCGATCCGCGCGGGCGCCTCCGGGTCCCCGTTGACGTCCCAGGGGTAGACGAATGCCGACGCCTTCACTTGGCCTCCTCAAGCAGCGCGTAGCCGCGCTCGATCACTTCGGCGAGCTGCTTGACATGATCCCCGCTCGGCTCGTGCAGCGGGGGCCGCACCTCCCCCACGTCCAGTCCGCGCAGCCGGACGCCGGCCTTGACGAGGGCGACGGCGTAGCCGCGGCCCTGGGCGCGCAGCTCGACGAAGGGGCGGTAGAAGCCGTCCAGCAGCTTCTCCACCACGCTGTCGTCGCCGCTGCGGAGCGCCTGGTGGAAGGCGAGGGCGATCTCCGGCGCGAAGCAGAACACGGCGGACGAGTAGAGCGTGACGCCGAGGGCGCGGTAGGCGAGCTGGGTCTGTTCGGCGGTCGGCAGACCGTTGAAGTAGAGGAAGTCTCCGGGGACCTCGCCGCGCACGGCGCTGATGACGCGCTGCATGAGGTCGAGGTCGCCGAGCCCGTCCTTGAGGCCGATGATCCCGTCGGTACGGGCCAGTTCGACGACGGTCTCCGGCGTGAAGACGGCGTTGTCCCGCTGGTAGACGATGACCGGCAGGGGCGTCGCGGCGGCGATCTCCCGGTAGTGCCGCAGCAGGCCCTCCTGCCCGGCGACGACGAGGTACGGCGGCATGGCGAGCAGACCGTCCGCCCCGGCCGACTCGGCGAGCCGGGCGTAGCGCACGGCGAGCGCGGTGCCGTACCCGGCGCCCGCGACGACCGGCACGCGCCCCTCGGCCGCCTCGACGGCCACCCGTACGCACGCCTCGAACTCCTCGGGCGTGAGCGCGTGGAACTCGCCGGTGCCGCAGCAGGCGAACACGGCGGCGGCTCCGGCCTCGACCCCGCGGCGCACGTGCGTGCGGTAGGTGTCGAGGTCCACGGAGCCGTCGGGGCCGTAGGCGGTGACCGGGAAGAACAGCGGTCCGATGGGGATGTCGAGTCGGGCGGCGAGAGGGGCTGACGTCACGAGCTCTCCCGGTTCCATAGCTCTCCCGGTTCCATATTCATGATTGCCGTCTATATTTCTGAACGACTCCACGCTAAGGCGCCGCCGCGACGCCGGTCAAGCGCGCGAACCCGCCACGCACCAGCGGATTCGCTCTTTCCGCGGCATACTTGACGGGTTCCGCCCCAGATCCTTAGCGTGTCCACGCATATGAATGCCGTGCATCCATCTGCACGGGTACCGTGCATTGATCTGCACGGTGGGAGATTCAAGGAGACCGAGGATGCCCGCTCCCCGCACCGTCCTGCTCACCGGCGCCGCCGGTGGCCTCGGCACCCTGATGCGGGAGCTGCTCCCGGACTACGGCTACGAACTGCGCCTGCTCGACATGCGCCCGATCGAGGGCGCGCCGGACGCGATCACCGCCGACCTCTCCGACCAGGACGCCGTGCGCGAGGCGGTCCGCGGCGTCGACGCGATCATCCACCTCGCGGGCATCTCCCTGGAAGCCCCGTTCGAGAAGATCCTCAAGGCGAACATCGAGGGCACCTACCACCTCTACGAGGCCGCCCGCGAGGAGGGCGTCGGCCGGATCGTCTTCGCCTCCTCCAACCACGCCGTCGGCTACACCCCGCGCCCCCAGGGCGACGACCCCCTGATCCCGGTCGACACCCCCCGCCGCCCGGACACCTTCTACGGCCTGTCCAAGTGCTTCGGCGAGGACCTCGCGCAGCTCTACTGGGACAAGCACGGCCTGGAGACGGTCTCGGTGCGGATCGGCTCCTGCTTCCCCGAGCCGACCAGCGTGCGCATGCTCTCGGTGTGGATGAGCCCCGCCGACGGCGCCCGCCTCTTCCACGCGGCCCTGACCGCCGAGCACGTCGGCCACACCGTCGTCCACGGCTCCTCCGCCAACACCCGGCTGTGGTGGGACCTCACCACCGCCCGGGCGCTCGGCTACGAGCCGCAGGACGACTCCGAGCCGTGGGCCGAGAAGCTCATCGCCGAGCAGGGCGAGCTGGACCCGGAGAACGAGGCGCACGCCTACCTCGGCGGCCACTTCGTGACGGACCCGCCGATCTGGCCGTACTGACCGGAAAGAGTCGTCGCGAGAGGGCGGGCGGGCACCGAACGGGCCCGCCCGCCCCCGTATTCGGGCACCATCGCTGCCCGCTCTCACGCCCCGGTCGTCGCCGACGCAGGTCCGCGACGGTCCCGCCCCACGTCGAACGGGCACAAGCGGGCAGTATCGAACCCGCAACAGACCTGGTCAGTGCCGCATCCCCGCTGTAGAAATTCCCCCACGGGTCCCACCGGGCCCGAACGGGCAGCAGAAGCGGAAGGCAGGTGTCGGCATGAGCACGAGGACGGCGGAAGAACGCCAGCGCGAGATCGTGCTGGCCGCGCGGCGCGCCGGCTCCGTCGACGTCACCGCCCTCGCCGCCGAACTCGGCGTGGCCAAGGAAACCGTACGGCGGGACCTGCGCGTCCTGGAGGACCACGGCCTGCTCCGCCGCACCCATGGCGGCGCCTACCCCGTGGAGAGCGCCGGCTTCGAGACGACGCTCGCCTTCCGCGCCACCAGCCACGTCCCCGAGAAGCGCCGCATCGCGACCGCCGCCGCCGAACTGCTCGGCGACGCCGAGACCGTCTTCGTCGACGAGGGCTTCACCCCCCAGCTCATCGCCGAGGCACTCCCCCGGGACCGGCCGCTGACCGTGGTCACCGCGTCCCTGCCGGTCGCCGGCGCCCTCGCCGAGACCGACAGCGTGTCCGTGCTGCTGCTCGGCGGCCGGGTCCGCTCCGGCACCCTCGCCACCGTCGATCACTGGACGACGAAGATGCTGGCCGGTTTCGTCGTGGACCTGGCGTACATCGGCGCCAACGGCATCTCCCGCGAATACGGCCTCACCACCCCCGACCCGGCCGTCAGCGAGGTCAAGACCCAGGCGGTGCGGGCCGCCCGCCGCACGGTCTTCGCGGGCGTGCACACCAAGTTCGGAGCGGTCAGCTTCTGCCGGTTCGCCGAGGTCGGCGCGCTGGAGACGATCGTGACGAGCACGCTCCTCCCGGCGGCCGAGGCCCACCGCTACTCACTGCTCGGCCCGCAGGTCATCCGCGTCTGACCCACCGGTCCCCGTCCCCGCAGAGCTCAGCCATGTCCTGCCATGCCCCTTATCTCCCCATAAATTCAGGAGCGATCCATGCGAACCCAGAGCCGACGACGGCCACCGCGAGCCACGCTCGCCATGGCCGCCGCAGGGACGCTGCTCGCCCCGCTGCTCTCCGGCTGCTGGGTCGGGGCGGGCGGGGCCGGATCCGGCGGCGACGCCATCAACGTCCTGATGGTCAACAACCCCCAGATGGTCGAGCTCCAGAAGCTCACCCGCACCCACTTCACCAAAGAGACCGGCATCAAGGTCAACTTCACCGTCCTGCCCGAGAACGACGTCCGCGACAAGATCAGCCAGGACTTCGCCAACCAGGCCGGCCAGTACGACGTCGCCACGCTGTCCAACTACGAGATCCCGATCTACGCCCGCAACGGCTGGCTGCACGAGATGAACGGCTATGTCGCCAAGGACCCGGCCTACGACGAGCAGGACATCCTCAAGCCGATGCGCCAGTCCCTCACCGGGGACGACGGCAAGCTCTACGGCCAGCCCTTCTACGGCGAGTCGTCGTTCCTGATGTACCGCAAGGACGTGTTCGAGAAGAAGGGCCTGACGATGCCCGCGCGCCCCACCTGGCAACAGGTGGCGGACCTCGCGGCGAAGGCGGACGGCGCCGAACCGGGCATGAAGGGCATCTGCCTGCGCGGCCTGCCCGGCTGGGGTGAGGTGATGGCCCCCCTGACCACCGTCGTGAACACCTTCGGCGGCACCTGGTTCGACAAGGACTGGAAGGCGCGGCTCGACTCCCCCGAGTTCGAGAAGGCGACGAAGTTCTATGTCGACCTGGTCCGCGAGCACGGCGAGTCCGGCGCCGCCCAGGCCGGCTTCGCCGAGTGCCTGAACAACATGACCCAGGGCAAGGTCGCCATGTGGTACGACGCCACCTCCGCGGCCGGATCCCTGGAGGCGGCGAACTCCCCGGTCAAGGGCAAGGTCGGCTACGCCCCCGCCCCCGTCGAGAAAACCGAGTCCGCCGGCTGGCTCTACACCTGGGCCTGGGGCATCCAGAAGGCCTCCCGCAACTCCGACGACGCCTGGAAGTTCGTCTCCTGGGCGTCCGGCAAGAAGTACGAGCAGCTGGTCGGCGACCGGATCGGCTGGTCCAACGTGCCGGCCGGCAAGCGGGCGTCGACGTACGCCAACGCCGACTACCGCAAGGAGGCCGCCGCCTTCCAGGAGATGACCAAGGAGGCCATCGAGGGGGCCCGGCCGAACGATCCCGGCGTGCAGCCGCGGCCCGCGCCCGGCATCCAGTTCGTCGGCATCCCCGAGTTCACCGACCTCGGCACCAAGGTCTCCCAGGAGATCAGCGCGGCCATCGCCGGACGCCAGTCCGTCGAGTCGGCCCTGAAGAAGTCGCAGGCGCTCGCCGAGAAGATCTCCGAGGAGTACGAGGGACGATGACCGCCATGACCACGGCCCCCGTGGCCGCTCCCGAGACACGCACCCCCATCCGCCGGCCCTCCGCCCGCCTGCGTGCCTGGGCCACCCGCGCCCCGCTGCTCCCCGCCCTGATCTTCATGATCGCCGTCACCCAGCTGCCCTTCGTGGCCACGCTGGTGATCTCCTTCTTCGACTGGAACTCCCTCTATCCCGACGCCCGCCACTTCACGGGCCTCGGCAACTACCAGGAGGTCCTGACCGACGCGGACCTGCGCCAGTCGGTGTGGACGACCGTCCTGCTGACGGTGGCGGTGGTCCTGGCCAGCCTGGTGCTGGGACTCGTCCTCGCGCTGCTCCTGGACCGGAAGTTCCGCGGCCGGGGCATCGTGCGGACGCTGCTGATCGCACCCTTCCTGGTGGTACCGGTCGCGGCGGCCCTGCTCTGGAAGCATGTGCTCTACAACCCCGAATACGGCCTGTTCAACGGATTGTTGCACTATGTGGGCGGCCCCCAGCCCGACTGGATCTCCAACACCCCGCTGCTCGCGGTCGAAGCGTCGCTCGTCTGGCAGTGGACGCCGTTCATGATGCTGATCCTGCTGGCCGGCCTGCAGAGCCGGGACCACCAGCAGATCGAGGCGGCCCGGGTCGACGGCGCGAGCGACTGGCAGATCTTCGTCCACCTGACGCTCCCGCACCTGCGCCGCTACCTCGAACTGGGCGCCCTGCTGGGCTCGATCTACATCGTCCAGAACTTCGACGCCGTCTTCACGATCACATCCGGCGGCCTGGGCACCGCCAACCTCCCCTACACCGTCTACCAGAGCTTCTACCAGGCCCATGAGAACGGCCTCGCCTCGGCCGCGGGCGTCCTGGTGGTCATCGGCTCGATCATCATCGCGACCTTCGCCCTGCGCGTGGTGTCGTCCCTGTTCCGCGAGGAGGTGTCCGGCGCATGAGCACGAACGCCCTGAGTGTCCGCCGTGTCCGTGGCAAGGGTGCGGGCCTGGGCCTGCTGGCCTGGCTGCTCGGCATCGCGTTCTTCCTGCCCATCGCGTGGATGGCGCTGACGTCCTTCCACTCCGAGCAGGACGCGGCGACCAACCCGCCGTCCTTCGCTGCCGCCCTGACCCTGGACGGCTACCGCGAGTTCTTCGGCGCGGGCGGCGGCGCGAGCCCCTGGCCGGCGCTGATCAACTCCACCGTCGCGTCCCTCGCCTCGACCCTGCTGGTCCTGCTGCTGGCCTTCCCGGCCGCGTACGCGCTGTCGATCAACCGGGTCCGCAAGTGGACGGACGTGCTGTTCTTCTTCCTCTCCACGAAGATGCTGCCGGCGGTCGCGGGCCTGCTCCCGATCTACCTCTTCGCCAAGAACGCCGGGATGCTCGACAACATCTGGCTGCTGGTCATCCTCTACACCTCCATGAACCTGCCGATCGCGGTGTGGATGATGCAGTCGTTCCTCGCCGAGATCCCGGTCGCGGTGATCGAGGCGGCGAAGGTGGACGGGGCCCGGCTGCCCACGATCCTCGCGCGCGTGGTCGCCCCGATCTCCCTCCCCGGCATCGCCGCCACCGCCCTGATCTGCTTCATCTTCAGCTGGAACGAGCTGCTGTTCGCCCGGGTGCTCACGGGTGTGGTCGCCGAGACCGCCCCCGTCTTCCTGACCGGCTTCATCACCAGCCAGGGCCTGTTCCTGGCGAAGGTGTGCGCCGCGTCGCTCGTCATCTCCCTGCCGGTGCTCGCCGCGGGGTTCGCCGCCCAGGACAAGCTGGTCCAGGGCCTGTCGTTGGGAGCCGTCAAATGAAGGCCGCCGTCATCGAGTCCGTGGGCAAGGCCGTCGTCGCCGAGGTCCCGGACCCGACGCCAGGGCCGCGCGAGGTCGTCGTCGAGGTCGCGGCCTGCGGGCTGTGCGGCACGGACCTGCACATCCTCCAGGGCGAGTTCGCCCCCAAGCTGCCGATCGTGCCCGGGCACGAGTTCGCGGGCGAGGTGGTCGGGGTCGGCACCCAGGTCACGGAACTGTCGGCCGGCGACCGGGTGGCGGTGGACCCGTCCCTGTACTGCTTCGAGTGCCGCTACTGCCGCACCGGCCACAACAACCTCTGCGAACGCTGGGCGGCGATCGGCGTCACGACGGCCGGAGGCGCGGCGAAGTACGCGCTCGCCCCGGTGGCGAACTGCGTGAAGCTCCCCGAGCACGTCCGCACGCAGGACGCGGCCCTCGTGGAGCCGCTGTCCTGCGCGGTACGCGGCTACGACGTGCTCCGGTCCCGCCTCGGCGCGCACGTCCTGATCTACGGCTCCGGCACGATGGGCCTGATGATGCTGGAGCTGGCCAAGCGCACGGGCGCGGCGAGCGTGGACGTCGTCGACGTGAACCCGGCCCGCCTGGAGACGGCCCGCCGCCTCGGCGTCTCGGCGTCGGCCGCGAGCCCGGACGAACTCGACCGCCCGCAGGGCTGGGACCTGGTCGTCGACGCCACGGGCAACGCGGCGGCGATCCAGGACGGCCTGGACCGGGTGGCGAAGGCCGGCACGTTCCTGCAGTTCGGCGTGGCCGACTACGCGACCCGGGTGACGATCGACCCGTACCGCATCTACAACCAGGAGATCACCATCACCGGCTCGATGGCGGTGCTGCACAGCTTCGAGCGCGCGGCGGAACTCTTCGCGAACGGTGTCCTCGACCCCGACATCTTCATCAGCGACCGCATCCCGCTGGAGCGGTACCCGCAGGCGCTGGAGCAGTTCGCGTCAGGGGTCGGCCGCAAGATCGTGGTCGTGCCGTAGGACGACGGACCGCCGCGTACGGGGGCAGGCGAAATTCGCTGGGGCGCCTGCCCCCGCCCCCGTACGCTCACGGCATGCCACGACCCCACGGATTCGCTTACGAGCAGCACGCGGGCGGAACCGTCCGCATCACGCACCACGGCCGCCCCGCCACCACGCTGAACGGGCCCCGGGCCGCCCAGTTCCTCGCCGAGGTCGAGACCTCCGACCCGCAGCTCGTCATGGCCCGCTGGACCGGCAACTACAAGCGGGGCAACGAACGCGCGGCCCGGGACCACCCCCGCAATCGCCGCTGACCCGATTGGCCGCAGGGTAAGGGAACGGCAAAACCACCTCGCTCGTTCACGGGTCATGACAGCTATGACCCCCGGCTCGAACATCCCCCTGTCCGCCGCCCGCGTGACGGTGGACGTCGCCGCCCCGGTGCGGCTCGACGTATCGGGCCTGCTGCTCACCGCCGACGGCAAGGTGCGCTCCGACGACGACTTCATCTTCTACAACCAGCCTTCGGGCGCGGGCGTGACGTACCGCTCGGGCGGCGGCACCGCGCCCGACGCGATCGTGGTCGACACGACGACCGTGCCGCCCGGCATCGAGAAGATCGTCGTCACGGCCAGCCCGGACGCCGCGGGCCAGACCTTCCGGGGCATCGAACCGACCGCCACGATCCGCAACGCGGACGACAACTCCGTCCTGGCGTCCTTCACGCCCCCGCAGCTCGGTGACGAGACGGCCCTGGTGATCGTGGAGATCTACCTGCGCAACGGCCAGTGGAAGGCCCGGGCCGTCGGCCAGGGCTACGCCAACGGCCTCGCGGGCATCGCCACGGACTTCGGAGTCTCTGTGGAGGAGCCGGCCGCGGCAGCCCCGGCCCAGCCGGTGACCCCGCCGCCGGCCCCGGCGCAGCCGCCGGTGGCACCCCCGGCCCCGCCCGTCACCACACCCGCGGCGCCCCCCGCCCCGGCGACGCCCCCGCCGCCCGCGCCCGGCGCCGGGAAGATCAACCTCGACAAGGGCCGCGTCAGCCTCCAGAAGAATCAGACCGTCTCCCTGATCAAGGGCGGCCGCCCCCTGCTCTCGCAGGTCAAGATGGGCCTCGGCTGGGAGCCGGCGTACCGGGGCAAGGACATCGACCTGGACGCCTCGGTCATCGCCTACGGCCCGCAGCGCAACCACATCGACAGCTGCTACTTCGGCAAGCTGTCCATCGTCGGCGGCGCCATCAAGCACTCCGGCGACAACCTCACGGGTGAGGGCGGCGGTGACGACGAGGTGATCGTGGTCGACCTCGGCCGCCTCCCGCAGGAGGTCACCGGCCTGGTCTTCACGGTCAACTCTTTCTCCGGCCAGAAGTTCACGGAGGTCGCGAAGGCCTACTGCCGCCTCCTGGACGGCGCGACCGGCGAGGAACTGGTGCGCTTCGACCTCACCAGCGCCGAGCCGCAGACCGGCGTGATGATGGCCAAGCTGATCCGCCAGTTCTCCGGCGAGTGGGAGATGACGGCGATCGGCGACTTCGTGAAGTCCCGCACGGTCAGGGGAATGGTGAAGCCGGCGGCCCAGTCCCTGTAGCCAGGGGCCGGAGCCGGCATCCGCCGAAGCTAGTGGGCCGGCTGCTGGACATGCACCCTGCCGAGGAAGTCCCGCACCAGGGCGACGACTTCCTCCAGGTGGGTCTCCAGCAGCCAGTGCCCGCCGTCGAGCAGGTGCAGTTCGGCGTCCGGCAGGTCCCGCAGATAGGCACGTGCGGCGCCCTCCGGCATGTAGCCGTCCTGAGGGCCCCAGGCGATCAGCGTCGGAGGGCGGTGTTCCCGCAGATACGTCTGGTACTTCGGGAACCAGTCGAGGTTCTCCCGCAGGCCCTCCATCAGCCCGACCATGATCTCGCGGCGCTGTGGTGAGGCCAGCAGCGGCCAGGACAGCTTCCACAGGTCGGGACTGATCCGTTCGACGAGCCGCTCGTCGATCTCGCCGACGAACTCGTCGCGCAGCCCCTCCTCGGTCACCGCCTCCAGCAGCCGCGCCCGCCCTTCGGGCGTCGGGTGGTCCCAGTACTCCCGGAGCGAGCTGTACTTCGGGCCGAGCTCGTCCTCGTAGATGTCCCCGTTCTGGATGATGAGCGCGGCGACCCGCTCAGGTGCGCGCATCGCCAGCCGCAGCCCGATCTGCGAGCCGTAGTCGTGCAGGTAGAGCGCGTACCGCCGGAGCCTCAGCGCGTTGGTGAACCGCTCCAGGAAGCCGGCGTACCCGTCGAAGGTGTACGAGAAGCCGGCCGGGTCCGGGGTGTCGCTGTAGCCGAAGCCGGGGAAGTCGGGTGCGATGAGCCGCCACCGGTCGGCCAGGGCCGGCATGAAGGCGCGGAACTGGAACGAGGAGGACGGATAGCCGTGCGGCAGCAGTACGGCGGGGGCGTCGGGGGGACCGGCCTCACGGTAGAAGACGCGGGTCCCGTCGACGTCCGCGTACCGGTGTGCCGTCGTTCGGGCCGGGTTGTCGATCGTTCTCGCCACCTGTGTCGGTCGGGCACGGAGAGAGCCGGAGTACCCGCGGAACCCCTGGAGAAACCGACGGCACCGCGCCGGTCGGCGGCCCTTCAGGTCCGCGCCGATGGCCGCAGCCCCTCCGTCAGCAGCGCCAGATACCGCCGGATGTGCCCGCCCTCCCCGTCCGCCAGCTCCGCCGCCGTCGACACGCCGTGAGCCAGTCGCAGTACGTCGACCGGGTCGACGTCCCGCCGGAGCGTGCCCTCCTCCTGTGCCGCCCGGACCAGGCGCCCCGCCGCGCTTCTCACCGAGTCGCCGCAGGCCGTGGCGACGGTCGAGCCGCTCTGCGTGACGGCCGGGCCCAGCAGGGCCCGCAGGCCGCGCATCCGGATCATCCCGGCGCCGAGTTCGTACAGCCACTCCCCCAGCGCCTCACCCGGCGGCAGTTCCGCCGCGAGTTCGTTGGCCCGGGCCGCGATCGCCTCGACACGGTCGAGGTACACGGCTTCCAGCAGCGCGTGCCGGGTCGGGAAATGCCGGTACAGCGTGCCGGAGCCGACCCCGGCACGCTTGGCGATGTCGTCGAGCGACGCGCCCTCCCCGTGCTCGGCGAAGGCCTCCACGGCCACGTTCAGCAACCGCTCGTAGTTGCGCCGAGCATCCGCCCGCATGGGCCTGACCTGCGCCATGCAGCCACTCCTCACGAACCGGGGAACCTCTCCGTACCTTAATTCGGAGTCGGAGCGGAGAACGCCGGCCCATCACGCCGGCGACTGCCCCTTGATCAGAGCGGCGGGAACGGCCTGGTGCAGCACCTGCTCGCGAGGGAGCGTCAGGCGGAACGTCTCCTCCACGACGGCGAGGGACTTGGCATGGGCCGCGTCCCTGTCGTCCTCGTCCGGGATGCCCGCGGCCCGCACCGCTTCGGCGAGCAGCTCCGGGCGAGGATCGGTGATCTCGTGCGACCAGGTGTGCATGTACATCTGGAAGCCGCACACGTAGGCGCCGTCACGGAAGTAGCCGAACTCCGGCGGCGGCAGCTTCGGATTCTGCGTCTCGTAGGAGAGCTGGAACACGTGGTCGCCCTGCTCGGACAGGCCATCGGTGTAGCCGGGCCCCATGCGCCCGGGCCACTCCCCGTACGCCACGGCATAGGACAGGTCCGCGCTCGTGCCGTAGCGCACCGCGACACTGTCGTCCCGGCCGCGGTCCCGGTCGCGCCGGGCGAGGAACCCGAGCAGCTCGTCGGCGCTGTGGTCGCCGAGCTCCACGGGAGGCTCGCCGCCGGCGAGGCGCCGCACCAGCTCCTCGGGCTCCACGCCCCGGGCCAGAGTGACGCAGTACCCCAGCCAGGTGAGGTCCTCGCGGGCCAGCCACGCCACTCCGTCGTTCATTTCGCCCTCCAAGGCACTACCCGGTGTCGCACGTCACGCCTCACATCTTCATCGCCCCCGCCGCCAGGTCCCGCAGGAAGTGCCGCGCCCCGATCAGAAAGACGACGATCAGCGGGATGACACTCATCAGCGCACCGGCCATCACCAGCGAGTAGTCGGTGTTGTAGAGGATGTTGAGATTGGCCAGGGCGACCTGGAGGGTGACCTTGTCGGGGTCGATCATGACGACCAGGGGCCAGATGTAGTCGTTCCAGAGGCCGATGAACGTGAAGATGCCGAGGAAGGCGAGAGCCGGCCGGAACAGTGGCAGGACGACCGTCCAGTAGAGGCGGAAGAAGCCGGCTCCGTCGATCCGCCCGGCGTCCAGCAGTTCGTCCGGCAGCGAGTTCTGCGCGTACTGGCGCATCCAGAAGATGCCGAAGGCGTTCGCCGCGCCGGGAATGATCAGCGCCTTCAGGGATCCGGCCCAGCCGAACTCGGCCATGGTCACGAACTGCGGCACCAGGGAGAGCTGCGCGGGGATCATGTACGTCACCAGCAGCATGCCGAAGAGGAACTTCTTCGCCGGGAACTCGTACTTGGCGAAGGCGAACGCGGCCAGCGAGTCGAAGAACAGCACCAGCACGGTCCCGAGCACGGCGACGACGACGGTGTTGAACAGCGAGCCGAAGAAGTCGACGGTGTCGAGCACCCGCCCCATGTTGTCCAGCAGATGCGGCCCCGGCACCAGCTTGGGCGGGTAGCGGTAGATGTCCTGCGTGGTGCCGGAGGCCAGCACCACCAGCCAGTAGAAGGGGAACAGCGAGACCAGCACACCGAGCAGCAGCACCGCCCGGACACAGCTGCGGCCGAGCCTGCTGCCGGAGCCGATGGCCAGGCCCGCGCTCCCGGTCGACCTCTCGTCAGCGGCCACGGCGAGCCCCCTTGCGGCGCAGCAGACCGGCGATGCCGGGCCGGCGGTCGTCGTCCGAGCCGGCGACCAGCCGCCAGTTGATGACGGTGAAGACCGCGATGATCGCGAAGAGCACCCAGCCCATGGCGGCGCCGTAGCCGAACTGGTGCTCCTTGAAGGCCTTCTGCCACAGGTAGAGCACGATGGTCATCCCTTCCTGGCCCGGCCCGCCCGTGGTTCCGACGTCGGTCGACTGGAAGAGCACCTGGGACTCGGTGAAGATCTGCAGCCCGTTGATGGTGGAGGTGACGGCGGCGAAGAGCACCACGGGCCGCAGCTGCGGCAGGACGACCCGGAAGAGGGTCTGCCTGCTGTTCGCGCCGTCGACGCGGGCGGCCTCGAAGTGCTCGGTGGGGATGGCCTGGAGGCCCGCGAGGAAGATCAGCGCGTTGTAGCCGACCCACCGCCAGATGATCATGATGGAGACGGACGACTTGATGCCCCACTCCGAGGACAGCCAGCCGACCCCGTCCAGCCCGATCGCCCGCAGCGCCGAGTTGGCGAGGCCCGCCTGGGCGAAGACCGAGCCGAAGACGACGGTCATGGCGACCATCGAGGTGACGTTGGGGACGAAGTACGCCACGCGGTAGGCCCCGGCGAAGCGGACCTGCGAGTGCAGCAGGAACGCCAGCACCAGGGCCAGGAACAGCATCGGCACCGTGGACAGGAACCAGATCTCGAAGGTGTTGAGCACCGAGTGCCAGAACACCGAGTCCTGCAGCAGCCAGCCGTACTGCTTGAGCCCGACGTAGCGCATGTCGCCGATGCCGTCCCAGTCCTGGAAGGACAGGTAGACGGAGAAGAGGATCGGGAAGGCGCCGAAGACCGCGAACAGCACGTAGAACGGGGAGATGGCGAGCAGCGGCGGGAAGTGACGCCTGCGGCCGCCCGGGGTGATGGGCTTCGTCGGGCCGGCCGGCGGCTTCTCGTTCGCCGCGGGCGCTCCTGCCGGGTCGAGCACGGTCGCCATGTCAGCTCACCCCCACCCGGGACAGCGTGGTCTCGGCGGTGTGCACGGCGTCCCGCCAGGCCCGGTCGGGGTTCTTGCCGAGCATCTCCACATTGGTCAGCTCCTGGAAGAACGGGGTGTTGGCGGACTCCTCGTAGGGGCTGAAGTAGACGACCGGGGCCTTCTCGGCGGCCGGTCCGAAGACGTCGATGGGCTGCTGACCGCCGAAGAAGGGGTCGGGCTTGTGCATCGCCGGGTCGGCGTACGCGGCCGGGGTGGTGGGGAACAGGGCCATCTCCTGGTAGCTCTCGAGCTGGTTCGCCGGGCTGAGCAGCCACTTCAGGAAGGCGAAGCCGGCCTCGGGGTCCCGGCAGTAGCGGGTCAGCGTCATGTACGAGCCGCCGTAGTTGGCGGGGCCGTCCGGCATGGTGGTGAGCCGCCAGGACCCCGCGGTCTTCGGGGCGGTGTCCTTCAGGCCGTTGATGGCCCACACCGCCGTGGTCATCGTGGCGATGCGGCCCCCGCTCATCGCCGCGTTGAAGTCGGGTGTGCCGTCCGTGATCCGGGCGCTGAGCCCTTGGCGGAGGATGTCCACGGACAGGTCCCAGGCCCGCCGGACGTGCTGCTGGTCGCCGATGAAGCGGTTGTCGGCGTCGACGAACTGCCGGGGGCTCTGGAGCAGGACCTGCTGGAAGACGTTGCCGATGTTGCTCACCAGGTACGGCTTGCCGGGTCCCTTCGCCCGCAGGGTCCGCCCGGCGGCGATGAACTTCTCCCAGCCGGCCATCTCCTCGGCGACGTCCGCCGGTTCATGGGCCAGTCCGGCTTCCCGGAAGAGGTCCCTGCGGTAGTAGAGCGCGGTGGGGCCGGCGTCCAGAGGGAAGCCGATCATCCTGCCCGTCGGGGTGAAGCAGGCCTTCCACTTCCACTCGAGGTACTGGTCGCGGACGGACTCCGCGCCGAGTTCCCGCAGGTCGAGGAACTCGTTCTCGTCGGGGAAGAACGTGGCGAGGTTGTCGTTGTTCACGACCGTCACATCCGGCACGTAGGCGCGCGCGGCCAGGCTGGTGCGCACCTTGGAGTCGATGTCGCCGTCGGGGATCTGCGAGCCGCGCACCTTCAGACCCGGCACTCCCGGTACGCCCCGCCGGGCGGTGGCGAGCAGTCTGTCGCTGAGCGAGCCCTTCCAGTACCAGAGGCTGAGGTGATCGGTGCCGGCGGAGGCCGATCCCTCCGCCGACCCGCATCCGGACAGTGCGAGCAGACCCGCCCCCGCGCCGCCCAGGGAGGCCCCAAGAAAGCGTCTGCGGGACATCGTTCGGTGTTCCATGGCGCGGCACTCGCATCTCACGGGGATGGGGGGAGGCTTCCCCTGGTGAGGGAAGGGAAGACAACGATGTCGGCGGGCGCGTGGTGGTCGGGCCGACGGTGTGGCGGTGGGGGTTTCAGGAGCTCGTGAACGTTCACGTGAGCGTTGCCGTCGAGTATCGAGGCGTCCGAAAACCGGTGTCAAGGGAGCTGCACGGAACGATCTGCCGACGCCCGCTCGTACGGGGCCGGGCGGGTCAGGCGGAGGCGCGGACCACCAGCTCGGGCACCACCCACGCGTCCGCGCCCCGCAGCGGCTCCTCACCCGCGCGCAGCCGGGCCACCTGCTCCACGGCCAGCCGTCCCAGCTGCCGCTTGTCGATGTGCAGGGTGGTCAGGGCGGGCTCCACCAGCTCACCCAGGGAGAGGCCGTCGAAGCCCAGCACCGCCAGATCGTCCGGAACACTCCGGCCATGGCGGCGGGCGGCGCGCATCGCCCCGACCGCGATCAGGTCGTTGAAGCCGAAGACCGCGGTGATCTCGGGCCGCGCCGCCAGGAGCCGTTCCATCCCGGCCTCGCCACCGGCGACGCTGTGCTCCGGGCACACCACGACCCACTCCTCGTCGACCGGCAGTCCGAGCCGCCGCACCTGCTCCAGGAAGGCCAGCCTGCGCGGGCCGGGGCCGTGCACGCCGTCCAGCATGCCGATCCTGCGGTGCCCCGCGCGGAACAGGTGGTTCAGGCCCTGCTCGACCCCGGTGGCGGCGTCGATGCCCACGGCCGCGAACCGGGTCTGCTGCGGGCCGCGCTCCAGCAGGACCAGCGGCACGCCTCCGAGGTGCTTGGTGAGGACGTCGTCCGGGTCCTTGAAGTAGCCCACGACCGCGTCCGCCTGGTGGGAGAGCACGTCGAGCGCCTGCCGCTCCCTGGCCTCGTCGATCCGGGAGTCCCACACGACCACTTGCCAGCCGCGCTGCTCGGCCGCCTCCAGCACCCCGGCGGCCACCTCGGGGAAGAAGGGGTTCCTCAGGTCCGGGATGACCAGGCCCGCCGTCACCGCGCCCTTCTGGACGAGTCCGCGCGCGAAACGGCTGGGCCGGTAGTCCAGGAGCCGGGCCGCCTCCAGGACCCGTTCCTTGGTGGCCGGGTCGATCTCGCCCTTGTCGTTGACCGCCCGGGAGACCGTCTGCCGTGACACCCCGGCCAGTCGTGCGACGTCGTGGATCGTGGCCCGGCGCCGGGCACCCTCGGGCCGCTCGGCACCCGGCTCCGCCCGCTGATCGTCGGTCCACATGCTGAGCACTTTATCCGGCTGGGGACCCCGCCCGGCAGGGGCGACCGCTCGGGCCCCTCAGGCGTCGAGCTCGGTGAAGAGCGTCAGCTGGAGGGCGCCCGGGGCTTCGAGTCGGGAGTTCAGGGAGTTCCAGGGGGTGCGGGTGGGCTCGGCGACCACCTCGGCTCCGGCGGCGGCCAGCTTCGCCGTGACGGCGACGGAGTCGTCCACCTGGAAGGCGACCCGGACGTGTCCGGCCACCCGCCGCCCCACCTCGACCTCGTCGATGAAGGCGGCGTGGTTCGGGTCGGTCAGCTCCAGGGTGGCCCGCCCGGCCTCCAGGATCGTGACCCGCCCGTCCTCCGACGCGAACGCGCCCTGCTCGGTCAGGCCGAGCACGTCCCGGTAGAAGTGCAGGGCTGCGTCGTAGTCGTCCGCGGTCACGACCAGACGGAGTTCTCGCACGGCTGGTTCGTCGGGCATGGGGGCTCCTCCTGGGGCTCGGTCAACCGCTGACAACCCACGTGCCGGCCGGGTGATTCCCGCGCGCCCCGTCAGGGGCGCGGGGAACTGCGCGAACAACCACGACGCACCCGCAGCCGTCCACCACCGCTACCCGGCAGACGCGAAGCCCGGCGCAGCGCTACCGCGGGGTCCTCACAGTCACTGCTCAGAACAGCGCGCTGTACGCGTTCAGCGCCGGCTGCCCGCCCAGGTGGGCATAGAGGACCGTGGAGTCCCGGCCGATCTCGCCCCGCGAGACCAGGTCGATCATCCCGGCCATGGACTTCCCCTCGTAGACGGGGTCGGTGACCATCCCCTCCGTCCGGGCCGCGAGCCGCATCGCCGCCAGGGTGGACTCGTCGGGGATGCCGTACGTGCCCGCGTGGTACCGCTCGTCGAGTTCGACGTCGGACTCCGTCACCTCACGCTTGAGGCCGATGAGCTGCCCGGTGTTGTGCGCGATCCGGGCGACCTGGCCACGGGTCGCGGCGGGTTTCGCCGAGGCGTCGATGCCGAGCACGCGCCGGGGCCGCCCGCCCGCCTCCTCCAGCGCGGCGAACCCGGCGACCATGCCGGCCTGGGTGGAGCCGGTCACCGAGCACACGACCACGGTGTCGAAGAAGACACCCAGCTCACGCTCCTGCTCGGCGACCTCGTACGCCCACCGGGCGAAACCCAGGCCGCCGAGCGGATGGTCGGAAGCCCCGGCCGGGATGGCGTACGGCTTGCCGCCCGCCTCCTCGACCTCCCTGAGCGCCTGCTCCCAGCTCTCCTTGAACCCGATCCCGAACCCGGCCTTCACCAGCCGTACGTCGGCTCCGGCGAGGCGGCTGAGCAGGATGTTGCCGACCTTGTCGTACACGGCGTCCGGCCAGTCCACCCAGCTCTCCTGCACCAGCACGCACTTGAGCCCGGCCCGGGCGGCGACCGCCGCGACCTGACGGGTGTGGTTGGACTGCACCCCGCCGATCGACACGAGCGTGTCGCAGCCCTGCGCGAGCGCGTCGGCGACCAGGTACTCCAGCTTGCGGGTCTTGTTGCCGCCGTAGGCGACACCGGAGTTGCAGTCCTCGCGCTTGGCCCAGAGGGCGGCGCCGCCGAGGTGCGCGGTGAGCCGCTCCAGGGGATGGACGGGCGAGGGCCCGAAGAGCAGGGGGTAACGCTCGTACGAGGCAAGGGAAGGGGAAGGGGACGGGGAAAGGGACATGGGTCCTCCCGGAGTCGGGACGGGATGGCGATCGGTCTCAGTCGGCGAGCTCTTCGAGCCCGCGCCAGATCTCCGCCGTGACGCGGACCGCCTCGGCCACGTCACCGGCCGCGCAGGCCTCGATCAGCCGCTCGTGCAGCCCGGCCGAACGGCAACTGCCGCCCTCGCCGAAGCGCTGTCGCTCCAGGCGGCGGATGAGTGGGGTGTAGCGGGCGACGGTGGCGGCGGCGGCGCGGTTGCCGCTCACCCGGACGAGGACGTCGTGCAGCGCGTCGTCGGCGCTCAGGGCCCCGACCACGTCTCCCGTGCCGACGGCCGCGGCGAACCGCTGGTTGGCGGCGCGCATCGCCTCGATGTCCGCGGCACCCAGCCGGGGCACGGCGACCCGCGTCACGAGCTCGTGCATGGCGCCGACCACGGCGGCGGCGTCCCTGACGTCGGAGGCCACGAGCGGGGTCACCCGGGTGTAGCTCTGCGGCTTGCTCTGCAGCAGCCCCTCGTCCACCAGCCGGGAGAACGCCTCCCGCACCGGCGCCCGGGACAGCCCCAGCCGCTCCGCCAGCTCGGCGTCCCGCACCACCGCACCGGGTTCGATCTCCCCGGCCACGATGGCGTCCCGGATCGCCTCGTACGCGCGGTCCCTGAGCAGGGTCCGGGGCACGGGCCGGATGGCCTCCATAACTGAAATGTTAGATGTCAGTCTCCGTGAGAACAAGGGCCCGGACGAGATCGTGGCCCGCACTCCCCTCGCGGTGCGGGCCACGGCCCCTCAGGCCGCCCAGGGCCAGTCGGCGTCCCGGGAGGCCTCGACCAGCGGAACCATCCGGAATGCCGCGTCCGACAGGCCTGCGAAGACGTGCCTGTTCGCGGTGCCGGACGGACCGTGGCCCGCCCGGTATCCGGCGAGGTTCCAGGTGTAGACCGGCACGCCGGCCGGGACCTGCTCCGTCGGGTCACCCTGGTGGTGGTGCGTGTACTGCTCGTCGGTGACGATCAGCACCCGGTCGTGCTTCCGGTAGTGCCGGCGCACCGCCTCGGTGGTGTCGGTGCCGCCCAGGTCGCCGAAGCGGTCGAGGATCTTCAGCACCGACTCGCCCTTACGGAACTTCACGCGGCCGCTCGTCGAGCCGAACTCGACCAGGTCCGCGCGCTCCGCCCGCAGCGCGAGCGCCGTGCCGAAGATCGCGGCGGCGTCGGCGCGGTTGAGCTCCGACCGGTCGGACAGCCGGGACCAGAACATCGAGCCCGAGCGGTCCACGAGCACCAGCGTCCGGCCGGGCAGCGCGGGCACGTTGGCCAGCGAGTGGCCGAGCGCCCGCTCCAGCGCGTACGACCAGCGCAGCGACGGCGCGTGCTGGTACGCGGCGAGGTACCGGAAGGGGAACTGCCGTGAGCGCGCGACCTCGGCCGGGTCGCTGATCCGCGCGGCGACCCGCTCGACGACCTCGTCGGACACCCCGGCCTCGTCGAAGTTCCGCAGGTTGCGCACGAGAGCCATGGTGCCCATGGACGGGATCACGGCCTCCCAGGCCGCCTTGTCCATCGGCCCCTGCAGCCAGCCCGCCAGCGTCTCCCACGTCATCCCGGCCGCGGCCAGCCGCTCGGCACCGCCCTCGGCGGTCACGACCGCGCGCCGCTCCGCCACCGGCAGCGCCATGAGCTCGCGGTGCGCGGTGAGGACGCGGTCCGACGCGGGCGGCACCGCGGTGTCGGGGTGGTGCCGCCGGTCGAGGGCGTAGCGGAACAGCTCGCCCTGCCAGGGCTTGTCCGGGTCCGGGGCGGCGTGCACGAGGTTGAGGACGTCGCCGAAGCGGTAGCCCTTGGAGGCGGTGTCGTACTTCAGCAGCGCCTTGCCGTGGTAGAGCCGGCGTACGGCGTCGGCGATGCCCCGCTTGACCGGCTTGGGCACGCTGCGGCCGTACGTCGCCGTCCAGTACGCGAGCAGTTCGCCGGGCTCGTCGGGCCGCTGGAGCACGGAGGCGACGACCTGCCGGCCGGTCGGGCCGCCGGTCGCGCCCGCGTCCAGGCGGGCCTTGACGTACTCGGCGGCGCCGACGACGGAGGCCGTGCGCAGGTTGCCCTCGCCGCGCAGCCAGCCGAGCAGGCCGGCCGTCCACGCCGGGTCGGTGACGGCGAGTTCGCGCACGAGCTTCGCGAAGCGGTCGTCGCGGTCGGCGCCGGTCTCGTAGAAGGTCTGCTGGGAAACGAAGTTGGACACGGCGAGCAGGAAGAGCTCGGAGCGTGCGTCACGCTCGCGGCCCCGGCCGCCCTCGTAGGTGCGCAGCACCCGCCCGGTGGAGGTCACACGGGAGACGGGACGTGCCCGCGCCGCCTTGCCGTTGAATCGCGCCATGATGAATTCCCCCGAATTCTTTACAGGTTCCCGAATGCTTGAGAGGTTTCCGGGGGAAGCGCGCATGAGAAAGGTGGGCGCCCGAGGACAGAAGCGGCGACGGACTTATCCGGATGCTCTGCCGATTGAGCTACAGCGACCCGAAGTCGCTGACGGGATTCGAACCCGCAACATTCCGATCAAATGAAGTAACCGTTGCCTGCGCACCGGGCACCCACCCCATGCTGCGCCTCCCGAGATCAAGTCGGCGGCGGCGTCGGATTCTTTGGAAGAGAAGTAGCCGCTGCCATCGCACCGGGAGGTGCGTGACGTTGTGATCTCACTGTAGGAGGCGCAGCGCGGGCACTGCGAGCGAATTAATTACCGCTGCTGCCGCTTCCAGGGGCCGGTGATGGCGAGCAGGATGCCCGGGTCCTGGATGTTGGCGTAAAGGGTCTTGCCGTCGGGCGAGAAGGTGACACCGGCGAACTCGCTGTACTCCGGCTCCTCTTCGGTGCCGACGTTCAGGTCGTTGCGGGCGATCGGGTACGTGCGACCGCTCTCGGTGGCGCCGAAGAGGTGCGAGACGCCCTCGCCGTCCTCGGCCAGGACGATGCCGCCGTACGGGGAGACGGTGATGTTGTCGGGACCGTCGAACGCGCCGTCCTTGGACGGGTCGGGGTTCACACCGAGCAGCACCTTCAGTGTCAGTGTCCGGCGCTTGGGGTCGTAGAACCAGACCTGGCCGTCGTGCCGGCCGGGGCTCTCCTCACGGGCGTACGAGGAGACGATGTAGGCACCGCCGTCGCCCCACCACATGCCCTCCAGCTTGCGGGCGCGGGTGACCTCGTCGGCGGCGAACTGCTTGCGCACGGGGGTCGTACGGGCGTCACGGTCGGGCACGTCCACCCAGTCGACGCCGTAGACGGTCCCGGTCTTGGTGGCGCGGGACAGGTCGTCGACGAACTTCCCACCGGAGTCGAAGCACTTGGGCGCCTGGAGGACACCGGCGTCGTCGGCGAGCCCACGGAACTTTCCGGGGCCGTACGCGAAGCCCTTGGGCGGGGTCCAGCGGTAGAAGAGACCGTTGGGCTCGTCGTCGTCCTCGGTGAGGTAGGCGTGGCCGCGCTTGGGGTCGATGACGACGGCCTCGTGGTCGTAGCGGCCGAAGAACTTCAGCGGCTTGGGGCTGCGGTTGGCCCGCCGGTCGCTCGGGTCGACCTCGAACACGTAGCCGTGGTCCTTGGTCATGCCGTTGACGCCGGCCCTGTCGGAGTTCTCCTCGCAGGTGAGCCAGGTGCCCCACGGCGTACTGCCACCGGCGCAGTTGGTGGAGGTGCCCGCGATGCCGACCCACTCCGCCACCCGTCCGTCGGGGCGTATCTCGACGACCGTGCAGCCGCCGGCCGCGGCCGGGTCGTAGACGAGGCCCTCGGTGAGCGGCACCGGGTACTTCCAGTTGGCGCGCGGGCCCTTCAGCTCGTGGTTGTTGACGAGCAGGGTGGTGCCGCGGGGGCCGTCGAAGGTGGCGGTGCCGTCGTGGTTGGACGGCGTGAACTCGCCGGACTCCAGCTTGGTCTTACCGCTGTGGGTGATGATGCGGTAGGTGAAGCCCTCGGGCAGGGCGAGGATCCCCTCGGGGTCCGGTACGAGTGGCCCGTAGCCGACCCCGTGCCGGGCGTCCGCCGCGCCCTCCGCACTGTCGGTGTCGTAGGACGCGAGGGCGTTGGGCGCGGTGGCGAGGGAGCCGACGCTGCCCGCCAGCACGACACCGGCACCGGTGATCGCGGAGTTTCTGGCGAAGTCCCTGCGGGTGAGCGACATGGGTGTCTCCTGTGACGGGGGGTTGCCGTGGAGGGTGGCGGACCTCGATCACCGCCACCGTCCCGCTCATCCATGAACACCGGTTGAACAACACCCCAGGGGCGCGGGGAACTGCGCGACAAGCCACGACGGCGCCGCACCCGCATAACGGGATCAACCCCCCTGTTGCGACCGCGCCTTGAAGGCCGCCTTCCGCGCCTCCTTCGCAACCTTTTTGTCGGGATGCAACCGCCCCATCGCCTCCAGGACATCAGCCGTAGCGGGATGCTCAACCCGCCACACGGCCTCGAAAAACCCACCGTGCTGCCGCGCAAGCCCCTCGACCAACGCCCGCAGCTCCTCGGAGTTCCCCTCGGCGGCCAGCTGCGCGGCCACCGTATCGATGGTCAGCCAGTAGACCATCGCCTCCGACGGCGCGGGCACATCCACCGCACCGTGCTCGGTCAGCCACACCCGGGCGAGCCCGCCCAGCTCGGCGTCATCGAGCACCTCCCGCAACGCCGGCTCGGCCGAAGCACCCACCAGCGACAAGGCCTGCTGACATCGCAACCGCCGCAGCGGCGCCCCGGCGTCCGTGCCCCGGGCCGCCGCCAGCAACTCCCTGGCCGCGTCGAGCGATTCCCGCCGCCGGAGCCACTGCTCCGTCTCGGCCTGCGCAGCACCGGGCGGGTACGCCGCCGTGCCGTCGAGCAGCGCGTCGGCTCCCTTGTCCGAGAGGTCCCCGACGGCCGGCGCCTCGAACCCTGCCTCGAGCAGCCGGGCCCGCAGGCCGTACAGCCCGAGCGGGGTGAGCCGGACCATGCCGTACCGGGAGACGTCGGTGTCGTCGACGGGAGCGGCGGGCTCCTCGTCGGCATCGGCCATGAGCGCCTCGTCGACGGGCTGGTAGGCCACGAGGCCCACCGGTTCCAGCATCCGGAACTGGTCGTCCAGCCGCATCATCGCGTCGGACACCTGCTCAAGGACGTCGTTGGTCGGCTCGCCCATGTCGCTGGGCACGATGACCGACGCGGCCAGCGCGGGCAGCGGCACGGGCGCCTCGGCGGGTGTGTCCTCGCCTGCGGTCAGCACATAGAGGCTGCCGAGCACGCCGTCGAGGAACTCGGCCTCGGCCTCCGGGTCCCAGTCGAGGGCGGAGAGGTCGACCTCGCCGTCCTCGGCCACGAGACCGTCCAGGTCGGGCACGCTCGCGTCGGCGAGCACCGTCTCCAGGGCCGCGAGCCACACCGCGAGCACGTCCTGCGGCGAGCCGCCGGTGA
The DNA here is from genome assembly GCF_055562795.1 of Streptomyces sp. NPDC016851. Taxonomy (NCBI): domain Bacteria; kingdom Bacillati; phylum Actinomycetota; class Actinomycetes; order Kitasatosporales; family Streptomycetaceae; genus Streptomyces; species Streptomyces sp. NPDC016851. The sequence continues at coordinate 25,396 of NZ_JBVHEP010000020.1, read as the reverse complement.
GCAGCGCGAGGTCCTCGCCCGCCGTGACGGTTCCCTCCTCCTCGTCGACGATCTCGACGAGCCCGGTGTCCACGGCCACCCGCCACGCCTCGCTGGCGTCGGCGGCGGCGTCGTCCCCGCTCAGTCCGAGCGCCTCGGCGGCCGCGGGCACCTGCTCGTCGACGAGCCCTCCCCCGGCGTCGACCCGGGTCTGAGGCCCGGCCCAGCGGGCCAGCCGGGCGGCCCGGGAAAGCAACGGCGTGGACAGCGCGTCGCGCGCCAGCTCCGCTTCGGACGTCAGCCGAACCGGCGGCAGGGGGGAGCTGTCTGACATCGGCTGTTTCTCCTAGCGGCGCCTCGTACGACTCAGCCGCTCAGCCTAGACGGATTTCCACCCATGCCGCCTACTTCATGTCCCCGTCAGGTGTTGTACATGGCCGAAACCTTGACAAGTGCCCTGAGCAGGCTGGAGATTGACGCGCGTAGAAGTCGGCGGACACTTGTTCACCGGGCCAGCCCCACAGGCCTGCCGGTCCACCGCCTTCTACGCGCGTCACACCGCCCGCCCCACAGGTAGCGGCAGACAGTCCACGCTCCACCCTCGTCCCGGCGCCCTGTCACGTCCCCGGAGGGATTCCCGTTGCCGAGCAAGTCGTCCGCGCGCCTCGCCGCGCTCACCGTCGCCGCCGTGTGTTCCGCGGCATCCACGATCGTCCTCACCACACCCGCCCACGCGGACTCGGTCCGCATCCACGACATCCAGGGCAGCACCCGGATATCGCCATACGCAGGCAAGCAGGTCACGGACGTGGCCGGAATCGTCACCGGCATCCGGACCTACGGCTCGTCCCGCGGCTTCTGGATCCAGGACCCGCACCCGGACGCCGACCGGGCGACCAGCGAAGGCGTCTTCGTCTTCACCAGCTCCGCTCCGAAGGGGGTCGCCGTCGGTGACTCCGTCACGGTCAGCGGCACGGTCTCGGAGTACGTCCCCGGCGGCACCGCCTCCGGCAACCAGTCCCTGACGGAGATCACCAAGCCGACGACCACGGTCGTCTCCAGCGGCAACCAGCTCCCCGCCGCCACGACGATCGACGCGAAGTCCGTCCCCGCCGCCTACGCGCCGGCCGGCGACACCACGGCGAACGGCTCCGTCAACGCCCTCCCCCTCAAGCCCTCGGCATACGCCCTCGACCACTACGAGGCACTGGAGGGCATGACCGTCCGCGTCACCGACACCCGGGTGGTGGGCGCCACCGACCCGTACACCGAGCTCTGGGTGACGGTGAAGCCGCACGAGAACCGCAGCCGCAACGGCGGCACGGTCTACGGCTCCTACGACGCCCAGAACACCGGCCGCCTCCAGATCCAGCCCCTCGGCGCGACGGCGGACTTCCCGAAGGCGAACGTCGGCGACACGCTCACCGGCACGACGGCGGGCCCGCTGGACTACAACCAGTTCGGCGGCTACACCCTGGTCGCGAGCGAACTCGGCACGCTCAAGTCCGCGGGCCTGAAGCGCGAGACGACGCGCAAGCAGCGCTCCTCGGAACTCGCGGTCGCCACCTACAACGTCGAGAACCTCGACCCGACGGACGACACCTTCACCGAGCACGCGTCCGCGATCGTGAACAACCTGAAGTCGCCGGACATCGTGTCCCTGGAGGAGATCCAGGACAACAACGGCGCGAAGAACGACGGTACGGTCGCCGCCGATCAGACGATGACCAAGCTGATCGACGCGATCGTCGCGGCCGGCGGCCCGAGGTACGACTGGCGCTCGATCGACCCGGCCGACAACACGGACGGCGGCGAGCCCGGCGGCAACATCCGCCAGGCGTTCCTGTTCAACCCGGAGCGGGTCTCCTTCACGGACCGCGCGGGCGGCGACGCCACGACGGCGACCGGCGTGACGAAGATCCGCGGCAAGGCGCACCTCACGCTCAGCCCCGGCCGGATCGCCCCCGCCGACGAGGCCTGGAAGAACAGCCGCAAGCCGCTGGCCGGCGAGTTCGCCTTCCGCGGCCGCACGGTTTTCGTGATCGCCAACCACTTCAACTCCAAGGGCGGTGACCAGGGCCTGACCTCCCAGTACCAGCCGCCGGTCCGCAGCTCCGAGACCCAGCGCCACCGGCAGGCCACGCTGGTGAACGCCTTCGTCAAGGACATCCTCGACACCCAGAAGAACGCGGACGTCATCGCCCTGGGCGACATCAACGACTTCGAGTTCTCGCAGACCGCGAAGCTCCTCGAAGGCCGCGGCGAACTCTGGTCGGCGATCAAGTCGCTGCCCAGGAGCGAGCGTTACTCGTACGTCTACCAGGGCAACAGCCAGGTCCTCGACCAGATCCTGATCAGCCCGTCGATCCGCCGCGACTGCGACTTCGCGTACGACAGCGTGCACGTCAACGCGGAGTTCAACGACCAGATCAGCGACCACGACCCGCAGGTCCTGCGCTTCCGCCCGTAACCCCGGCCAGGGGCCGGCTGCACCGGAGGTCCAGCCGGCCCCTCACCCGGGGATGAGCCCCAGGGCATGCCGATACCGGCTCCCGCTCACCCCGTGCACCCCCGGGTACGTCCGCACCCGCTCCCACGCGTCGGTCCCGGGCGCCGCCAAGGCCTCGTCGTAGGCCTGGTCGCTCTCCCACTCGGCGTAGTTCAGCACGTGCCCGCCGTCGGTACTCAGATGGAAATGGGCGGAGATCAGCCCGGCGTGCCCCTCCGGATCCTCAGCCAGGGCCTTGAGCACGAGATCGACCCACTCCTCGCGCCGCTCCCCGGCCCCTTCCTCGAAGTCGATCCGCACGGTGACGATCAGTCCCGGCACCCGCACGTCCCCGACGTTCCGCTCCCGGCTGCGATATCGCCGGTACCGCCCGAGCCCCACCCGCTCGATCCCCGGCACGGCGGTGTCGACCTCGTCGACCCGCTCCTGCCGATGCGTCTTGACGAAGGCCTCATAGGCCTGCTCGTCGCTCCACTGCGAGTAGTGCATCAGCGTGGACCCGTCGTGTCCCGCGTACACGTGGTACCCCAGCAGATCACCGGCGGGCCACGGCCGCCGCTCCCAGGTCCGCGCGATCACCTCCACGGTCTGCTGCTGCCGCTCCGGAGTACCGACTCGCCAGGTACTGAAGAAGGGAGCACCGGTCCGGGGGTCGGTGAGGTCAGGGTGCTGCTCGGTTCGACGGCTCATTTGAACACTCCAGTCGTATGCGCCGGTTGCTGCACCCCAGCTTTCAACCTCGACCAAGGTTGAGGTCAAGCGAGGGTGCTGTGCAGCCCGGCGGGCTACCACTGGAGTCGGGCGGGTGCGCAGCCCGGAGCGGGGCGCAGCTAAGCCACTACGCACCCGCAGGCGCCGACGCACGGAAGGGGACGTGTCGGGGGGTGTCCGCCCGCAGCGGTTGGCGCGTCAACGGACGGTTAGTCGGTACGCAACCCCATCGCGCCGTTCCGAGGACGGACACCCCCCGGCGCGGCCCCGACCCACCACCCGGCGCGTAGGCGCTACACGCACCCCCACCCCGCTCAGCGCTCAGCGATGCACGAAACGCCAGACAGGCCCGTGCGCAGCCTGCTGCCGACGCCGCAGCACTCCGACCGTCACCACCACAGCCCCCGCAGCCGCTCCGGCGACCAGCACCGGCTTGGGATGCTTCACCCCGGCCCGGACGACACCCCGCACTGGCCCAGGCCCCGCATGCGTCACATGCGTCGCCTTGTCGTGCACCGTGTGACCGGCCTGCGCGGCGCTGCTCCGCAACTGCACGGTCATCGCCCCGGCCTTGTCCCGGAGATCGGCCGCCCGCGCCCGCGCACGCCCCTTCACATCCGCCTTCCCCGCCAGCTCTTCCACCGTGTTCCCGAGCTCACCACGGGTCCGCTCGATCTGCTGCCGCAGCTCATCGGGCCCCTTGGCCCCACCCGTCGCGTCCGTCATCGATGCGCCCTTTCCCTGATCTCCTCCACGTCCGCCCTGACACTGCCGAGCGCCTCCTCAGGCGTGGGAGGCGTGGCCCGGCGCAACTGCGCCCGGCCGGCAGCGCCCAGTACGGCCGCGATCACGAACAGCACCCCCGTCACGATGAGCGCAGCGGCCCAGACGGGCAGCACCAGCGAGAGGGCGGCGACCCCCGTCCCGGCCAGTGCGAGCAGCCCGGCGTAGGCGACGGCGCCCGCCGCGCCGAGCAGCCCACCGCCACGCCCCGCACGCCGCCCCTTCTCGGCCAGCTCCTCCTTGGCCAGAGCCACTTCCTGCCGCACGAGCCGGGAGAGCTGCTCCGCGGCCTGTGAGACGAGCTCGCCCACGGAATGGCGCTCGTCGTGCACGACCCGATGATCGATGGTCCCGGTCACGGTGTTCCGCCTCCTCTCGACGTAGGAAGCCCCGAGTACCCGGCCCGCCACCCGCTACCCCTGCAGCGCCGGCCCTGCGGCGCCACCCCTCCGGTGCCGCCGGCTCCCCTGAAGCCGACGGCACCGGAAAGCACTCCTAACAGATACCGGGTAGCAGAATTAACTGGAGCTACACAGTCACGCTGCCGACACTACTCACATGACACCCCCCTTCGGCCGCGCCCTGTGCGCGATGATCACCCCGTTCACGTCGTCCGGCGCCCTGGACCTCGACGGTGCCCAGCGCCTCGCCGCCCACCTGGTCGCACAGGGCTGTGACGGCCTCGTCCTGTCCGGCACGACGGGCGAGTCACCGACCACCACGGACGCCGAGAAGTCGGCCCTGATCGCAGCCGTCCGCGAGGCCGTGGCCGACCGGGCGTCGATCGTCGCGGGCATCGGCACGCCCGACACCCGCCACACCGTCGACCTGGCCCGGGAGGCGGAAAAGGCGGGCGCGGACGGCCTGTTGGTGGTGGCGCCGTACTACAGCAAGCCCCCGCAGGACGCGATCGAGGCCTACTTCCGCGAGATCGCCGATGCCAGTGAACTCCCGCTCATGCTCTACGACATCCCGAACCGCACCGGCGTCCGAGTCGAACCGGAGACGATCCTCCGCCTCTCCGCACACCCCAGGATCGTCGCGGTCAAGGACTGCTCCTACGACTTCCTGGCCGCCCAGAAGGTACTGGCCCGCACGGAGCTGGCGTACTACGCGGGCTGCGACGAGCACAACCTCGCCCTGTACGCCGTGGGCGGGGCCGGCTACGTCAGCACGGTGTCGAACGTGGTCCCGGCCCGGCTGCGAGCGGTCCTGGACGCGTTCGACGCCGGCGACACGGCACAGGCGGCCCGCCTCCAGCAGCAGGCCACCCCCCTCATCGAGGCGATCATGTCGGCGGGCCTGCCGGGCACGGTGACGACAAAGGCGCTGCTCACCGCCCTGGACCTCCCCGCGGGCCCGGTCCGCGCCCCGCTCCGGCCGGCCGGCCCGGCCACGACCGACGCCCTGCTGGCGCTCCACGCGGACCTCACCCGGGCCTGATCACCGCTCCGCGAACACCGGCTCCCACCGCCCCTTGGTGTTGTCCTTGGGCGACCGGAAATCACTGAGCGGTGTCGTCTTCTTGCCACCGATGTCTACCAGCACCAGCCGCTGGTGGTACTCGTTCCCGTCCGGCCCGATGTCCCAGGCGACGAGCGAGTCCCCGTCCGCCCAGGCGAGCAACTGCTGCCCCCGTACCTCGCGCTGCTTCCCCGTGCGCGCGTCGAGCACGAAGGAGGACGTCTTCCACTTCCGCCCCGCGAACGGGCCGGCGACGAGCTGCCCGTCCGGCGACACGCCCGCCTCGACGGACCAGTCCCGGTCCCGTTCCAGCTCGGGCGCGGGGACTTCCTTGCCGGTGAAGTCGTAGAACTTCTCTCCGGGTTCGCTGGGCATCCCCGACCAGACGAGACGGCCGTCGCGGGTGAACGCGAAGTCCTGGCGCGAGTTGAGGAACACCTCGGGATTGTGCGCACCCCCGCCTACCTCCACCCCCGCCCAGGAACTGCTCCCGGAGGCCACGTCGATGACGTGGAACCCGGTCCGGTCCGACTCCATGAAGGGGGCGTCCCAGCCCTCCGACCCGTCGATCTTCACCCGGCGGTCGGGGTTCTCGCTGTACGACGTCGCGACGAGCTTCCTGCCGTCGGTGGAGAACTCCACCCCCGCCACCGGCCGGTCGACCGGGATCCACCGCTTGACCTGACCGCTCGCCAGGTCGAGCAGCCCGATGCGCGGCACGGGCAGGTCCCGTTCGAGGACGGCGGCGGTCGTCATCCCGGGAGCGACCGCGACGTACGACCACCGGTCGTCCTTCACGTACTTGTTCGTCTTCGGGTTCAGCAGCCAGTACGTGCGCTGGGAAATAGCACGGTCGGCGGACTGCTCGACGATCGACCTGGTGAAGTACGCGGCCAGGGCGACCCGCCCGGCGGCGATCAGGTCGCGCGGGGGCGACTGGTCCGGACGAGGGGTGATGCTGGTCTGCTCCACGCCGCCCGAGGGGCGTACGTCCTGCTTGCCCGAGTCCAGCATCGGCACGGCCACGGCCACGGCGACCACGGCCGCGGCCGCCGCGGCGGCGGAGGCGAGCCGGCGGCTGCGGCGGCGCCGGCGGACCGCGAGCACCCGGTCGGCGAAGCCGGGCGCCACGGGCGGCTGCCCCTCGGCCTGGTCGCGCAGCGCGTCGCGCACGAGTTCGTCGACGTTCACTGACGCACCTCCACGGGCGAGTAGTCACGGGACGGCCGCTCTTCCGCGGCGGCCGGGCCCAGGGCGGTCAGCTCGGGCGCGAGGGCGCGTAGCCGGGCCAGGGAGCGGTGGGTGGCGGACCGTACGGTGCCGACGGAGCAGCCCAGGATGCGGGCCACTTCCGCCTCGGGCAGGTCCTCGAAGTAGCGCAGCACGAGCACGGTGCGCTGCCGCGCGGTCAGCCGGGCCAGCGCGCCCCGCATCAGCAGACGCAGTTCGGCCGCGCCGGAGGCGTCCGGGGCGGCGGTGGTCTCCGGCGGTTCGGCGACGCTCAGTTCGCGCCTCGGCCACTTCAGCCGCCAGCGGCTGACCTGCTGGCGGTAGAGGATCTGCCGGACGTACGCCTCGGGTTCGTCGATCCGGTGCCAGCGGCCCGCGGCCTTGATCAGCGCGTTCTGGAGCAGGTCCTCGCCCGCGTGCCGGTCGCCGCCGCTCAGCAGGACCGCGGTCTTCAGCAGCGTGGACGACCTGTTCGCCACGAATTCCCGGAAGCTCTCCTGCGCTTCGGCATCCATCGTCACCTTCGCCTTCCCCCGGGGCGGACCCGTTGCCCGCCCCCGTACCCCTTGTGACGCGCGCGGGAGCCTCCCGCTATGCCACCCGCCGGACACGAAAAACGGGCCGGGGCCCGTACCGCAAGTGTGCGCGGTACGGGCCCCGGCCCGTCGGACTGCCGGCTCAGTTCCAGGCGTACCCGTCACCGAACAGCAGCGTGTGCTCCAGCACGTCCTCCGCCGGGTCGTCGACCTGGCCGACGTTGACGTTGATCAGCCCGACCCGATGGCCGTTGTGCGACCCCGTGTTGGTCTCGTCGGCGTACGCGGCCCCCGCCGGCAGCCAGCACACCACCAGCCCCGCGACGGCCCCCACCAGCAAGCGCGCCACGCCCCGCCCCCGCTCGTTCCTCATACCCCGGTCCTCTTCCGTAGCTTCGACTTCTGACCGGACACGGCGTCCATCCGTTCATAGGACCCTGCGCCCACCCGTTCATCTGCCAAAACCACCACGAGGTCACGCGGAGTACCTCGTACGGGGTGATCAGTTGTGGCTGTGCAGGATCTCGTTCAGCCCGCCCCACACCGCGTTGTTCGGCCGGGCCTCGACGGTGCCGGTGACCGAGTTGCGGCGGAAGAGGATGTTGGAGGCGCCGGACAGCTCACGGGCCTTGACGATCTGGCCGTCGGGCATGGTGATGCGGGTGCCGGCGGTGATGTACAGGCCGGCCTCGACGACGCACTCGTCGCCGAGGGCGATGCCGACGCCCGCCTCGGCGCCGACCAGGCAGCGCTCGCCGATGGAGATGATGACGTTGCCGCCGCCGGACAGGGTGCCCATGGTCGAGGCGCCGCCGCCGATGTCCGAGCCGTCGCCGATGACGACGCCCGCGGAGATGCGGCCCTCGACCATCGACGTGCCGAGCGTGCCGGCGTTGAAGTTGACGAAGCCCTCGTGCATGACGGTGGTGCCCTCGGCGAGGTGCGCACCGAGGCGGACCCGGTCGGCGTCGGCGATCCGCACGCCCTTGGGGGCCACGTAGTCGGTCATCCGCGGGAACTTGTCGACGGAGGTCACCTGGAGGTGCAGGCCCTCGGCGCGGGCGTTCAGCCGGACCTTCTCGAGGTCGTCGACGGCGACCGGGCCGAGCGAGGTCCAGGCGACGTTGGCGAGGAAACCGAAGATGCCGTCCAGGCTCTGGCCGTGCGGCTTGACCAAGCGGTGGGAGAGCAGGTGCAGACGCAGGTAGACGTCGTGCGCGTCGATCGGCTTCTCGTCGAGCGAGGCGATGACCGTGCGGACCGCGACCACCTCGACGCCACGGCGGGCGTCCGGGCCGATCGCCGCGGTCGCACCGCCGCCGAGCAGCTCGGCGGCCTGCTCGGCGGAGAGCCGCTCGGTGCCGGACGGGCCGGGCGCGTCGGCCAGCTCCGGCGCGGGGAACCAGGTGTCGAGGACGGTGCCGTCGGCGGCGATCGTGGCGAGCCCGGCGGCCACGGCGCCGGTGGAGCGAGGAGCAGTCGTGTCGGTCATGAGGGCAACCTAACCGGCGGACAGCGGTCGATGCGAACCGGTGCGGGGGCGTCTCACGTGCCGGGCGGTACGTCCCGCCGCTGGTCGGCGGCGCGCGGCAACAGCCCCTCCGTCGGGGTCGCCCCGGCGCTCCCTCACCCGCGCGAGCATCACTGGCGCACCCCGGCTCGCGCACCCCCGAATCATGTACCCCGACTCACGCACCCGTCGGCTCACGCATCCCCGAGTCACGCATCCTCGACTCACGCGCCCCCCGGCTCACGCATCCCCGATTCACGCGCCCCCGCGACAACCCGCCCCAGCACCTCCCGGGCGTACGCCTCGTCATAGGGCACCCCGGTCAGCAGGACCTGGAGGCAGATGCCGTCGACGACCGCCACCAGCGCCCGCGCGGTCACCGGATCCGTACGCCGGGACAGCAGTTCGGCGACGCCCTCGGCCCACTCGGCGGCGACGGGCCGCAGGGCGGACCGGCGCAGGGCGGCGAGGTACAGCTCGTACTCGAGCTCGACGCCCGTGCGGTCACCCGCGAGCCACTCCCCCATCCAGCCGGCCAGCTCGGCCGCCAGGTCGGTCCGGGGGTCCTCGAGGCCGCCCCGCCCGGCGACGACCTTGGCGAAGCCCTCGTTGGCCTGCCGCAGCGCGGCCACCAGCAGTTCGTCGAGGGTCTTGAAGTGGTACGTCGTCGAGCCGAGCGGCACATCGGCCTCGGCGGCGGCCGTGCGGTGGCTCAGCCCGGCGATGCCCTTCGCCCCGACGACCCGGATCGCCGCGTCGATGATCCGCTGCCGCCGCTCGGGGTCGTGGCGCCGGGGCATCAGTGCGCACCTCCCAGGTTCAGCACCACGACCCCGATGATGATCAGCGCGATCCCTGCGGCCTTGGCGACGGTCATCCCCTCCCCGAGGAACACGAACCCGATGGCGGCGATGGCGGCGGTGCCGGCGCCGGCCCAGATGGCATAGGCCGTTCCGACGGAGACGGTCTTCAGCGTCTGCGCGAGCAGCGCGAAGGAGACGAGGTAGCCGAGAAGTGTCAGCAGCGAGGGTCCGAGCCTGCTGAAGCCCTCGCTGTACTTCATGGCGGTCGTCGCACCCACTTCGGCGGCGATGGCCCCGGCCAGCAGCAGATAACCCATATGTACGAGCGTACACAACGTCTGTACACGCGTACGCAACGGGGGAAGAGATACCGCTTTCAACAAACGCCTCACAGCGGACCCACTGGTCCACTACGGTGTCACCCCGATCACACACCGGGCGACCACAACTGCACCGCCGTCAAGGGAGCCCGCCGGAGGAAACAAGAGCATGCCGAAAGACAAGTCCCGGCCCCCACTGGACCGCCCGTGGGAGAGCGGCTGGGCCCCGGACACCACCCGGGCACCAGGAACCCGCCGCCTCTGGCTGGCAGGCGCCCTCGCCGTCGCCACGGTCACCGCGTGCGTCACGGCCGTCACCGTGCTGGAGAAAGAGTCCGGCGAGCCGGTCCGAAAGGCGGCGGAACCGACCACCCTCAGCAGTTCGGCCCCGGGCGGTCTGATCTCCTTCGCGACTCCCTCCAAGGGCGCCGGCGAAACGCGGGGCACGGACGGTGGCCGCCCGTCCCCCACTCCCACGCCCACCACGAGCGCGCCCTCCAACGCCGACCCGAGCCCGGAGCCGCGGAAGAAGACCCCCAAGCCGACGCCGCCCCAGGGCACGTCGAAGCCCCCGAAGCCCCCGGCCTCGCACGGGATATCCATACGCTCGGTCAACTACCCCGACCGCTACTGGCGTGTCCGCGACGGCTACGTGCGCCTGGATCAGATCGGCTCCGGCCCCGAGCAGCGCGAGGACGCCACTTTCGAGCGCGTCTCCGGCCTCGCCGACTCCTCCTGCCACTCCTTCACCACGGCGGACGGCCGCTACCTCCGCCACCGCAGCTTCGTCCTGGTCGAGGACACCGACGACGGCTCTGCCCTGTTCCGCAGGGACGCCACCTTCTGCCCGCGCCCCTCGGCCGCGTCGGGCGCGGTCATGCTGGAGTCCGTGAACTATCCGGGCCGCTTCCTGCGCCACCGCAACTTCCAGCTCCGCGTCGAGCCGTACCAGCACGACGGCCTGTACCGCGCGGACTCGGCGTTCCGGCTGGTGGCCGGGCTGGACTGAACACGCGAAAGGGCGGCACCCCGGGAGGGTGCCGCCCTTTCGTCAGTCAGTGGATCTCAGACGTTGAACCCGAGCGCCCGAAGCTGCTCCCGCCCATCGTCCGTGATCTTGTCGGGGCCCCACGGCGGCATCCAGACCCAGTTGATGCGCAGCTCGCTGACAAGGCCGTCCGTGGCGGACTTGGCCTGGTCCTCGATGACGTCCGTCAGCGGACAGGCCGCCGAGGTAAGGGTCATGTCGAGCGTCGCGATGTTCGCTTCGTCGATGTGGATGCCGTAGATCAGGCCGAGGTTGACGACATCGATGCCCAGCTCCGGGTCTACGACGTCGTACAGCGCCTCACGGACCTCTTCCTCCGAGGCCGGCTTCATCTCAACGGTCTCGCTCATGCCGTCGTCTCCTTCTCGGCGTCGGCGCCGCCCAGCACCTGGGCCGTCGCGTCCTTCCAGGCCATCCAGCTCAGCAGGGCGCACTTGACCCGGGCCGGGTACTTGGACACCCCGGCGAACGCGACCGCGTCCTCCAGGATCTCCTCCATCGCGTCGTCGGGTTCGAGCTTCCCCTTGGACTGCATCAGCTCCAGGAAGGTCTCCTGGATCTTCCGCGCGTCGGAGAAGTCCTTGCCGACGAGGAGTTCGTTCAGTACGGAGGCCGAGGCCTGGCTGATCGAGCAGCCCTGGCCCTCGTACGAGACGTCCTCGATCTTCGTCCCGTCGTACTTCACGCGCAGTGTGATCTCGTCACCGCACGTCGGGTTGACGTGGTGCACCTCGGCGTCGCCATCCCGCAAGCCCCGCCCGTGCGGGTTCTTGTAGTGGTCCAGGATGACTTCCTGGTACATGGAGTCCAGTTTCACCGTTCAGCACGCCCTTCAGCCGAAGAAGTTCCGTACGTGCTCCAGGCCGTCGACCAGCGCGTCGATCTCGGCCGGCGTGGAGTACAGATAGAACGACGCTCGCGTGGTCGCAGGAATTCCGTACCGCAGGCAGACCGGCCGCGCGCAGTGGTGGCCGACCCGGACCGCGATGCCCTCCTCGTCGAGGACCTGACCCACGTCGTGCGGGTGGATGTCGCCGAGGGTGAAGGAGATCGCCGCGCCGCGCTCCTCGGCCGTGGTCGGGCCGATGATGCGCAGGTCCGGGACCTCCAGCAGCCGCTTCACGGCGTACTCGGTGAGCGCGTGCTCGTGGGCGAGGATCTTGTCCATGCCGATCGAGTTGAGGTAGTCGATCGCCGCGCCCAGACCGACCGCCTGGGCGACCGGCGGGGTGCCCGCCTCGAACTTGTGGGGCGCAGGGGCGTAGGTCGACGAGTGCATCGACACCGTCTCGATCATCTCCCCGCCGCCGAGGAACGGAGGCAGGTCCTCCAGGAGCTCCTGGCGGCCCCACAGGACGCCGATGCCCGTCGGGCCGCACATCTTGTGGCCGGTGAAGGCCACGAAGTCGGCCTGCAGGGCCTGCACGTCCAGCGGCATGTGCGGCGCGGCCTGCGAGGCGTCGATGCAGACCAGCGCACCGACCTGCTGGGCGCGGCGCACGATCGCCTCGACCGGGTTCTGGGTGCCCAGGATGTTGGAGACCAGCACGAAGGAGACGATCTTCGTCTTCTCGGTGATGACCTCGTCGATGTTGGACAGGTCCAGGCGGCCGTCGTCGGTCAGGCCGAACCACTTCAGCTTCGCGCCCGTGCGCTGCGCGAGCAGCTGCCACGGCACGATGTTGGAGTGGTGCTCCATCTCCGTGATGACGATCTCGGTGTCGGAGTCCACGCGGTAGGGCTCGTCGGCCCAGCCCAGCATGTTCGCCACGAGGTTGAGCGACTCCGAGGCGTTCTTGGTGAAGATCACCTCGTCGCGCGAGGGCGCGTTGATGAAGTCCGCGACCTTGTCGCGCGCGCCCTCGTACAGCGCCGTGGCCTCCTCGGCGAGGACGTGCACGCCACGATGGACGTTGGCGTTGTAGCGCTCGTAGTACTCACTGAGGGCGTCCAGCACCTGACGCGGTTTCTGGCTGGTCGCCGCGTTGTCCAGGTACACGAGCTTCTTACCGTCGTGGACCTGGCGGTCCAGGATGGGGAAGTCCTTGCGGAGCGCCTCTGTGTCGAGGAGGCCCGGCAGCTGTGTCACGCGGATGCGCCACCCTTCGTGTATGCCTCGTAGCCCTCTTCCTCCAGCTTGTCGGCGAGCTCGGCACCGCCGGACTCGACGATCCGGCCGCCGGAGAAGACGTGCACGTGGTCGGGCTTGATGTAGCGGAGGATGCGCGTGTAGTGCGTGATCAGCAGGGTGCCGACCTCGCCCGTCTCGCGGACGCGGTTCACACCCTCCGACACGACGCGCAGGGCGTCGACGTCCAGGCCGGAGTCGGTCTCGTCGAGGACCGCGATCTTCGGCTTGAGCAGCTCCAGCTGGAGGATCTCGTGGCGCTTCTTCTCACCGCCGGAGAAGCCCTCGTTGACGTTGCGCTCGGCGAAGGCGGGGTCCATGTTGAGGCGCTCCATGGCCTCCTTGACCTCCTTCACCCAGGTGCGCAGCTTGGGGGCCTCGCCGCGGATGGCGGTCGCGGAGGTGCGCAGGAAGTTCGACACGGAGACACCCGGGACCTCGACCGGGTACTGCATCGCGAGGAACAGACCGGCGCGGGCGCGCTCGTCGACGGACATCTCCAGGACGTCCTCGCCGTCGAGGGTGACGGTGCCGCCGGTGATCGTGTACTTCGGGTGTCCCGCGAGGGAGTAGGCGAGGGTCGACTTGCCCGAGCCGTTGGGGCCCATGATGGCGTGCGTCTCGCCCTGCTTCACGGTGAGGTCGACACCCTTGAGGATTTCCTTCGTGCCGTTCTCGACCTCGACGGTGACGTGCAGGTCTCGGATTTCAAGCGTTGCCATGGGTGCCTCAGGACTCCTGGGTGAGGGAGACGAGCACGTCGTCCCCTTCGATCTTTACGGGGTATACGGGGACGGGGCGCGTCGCGGGAAGGGCGTCGGGCTTGCCGGAGCGGAGATCGAAGCGCGAGCCGTGCAGCCAGCACTCGATGTGGCAGTCGTCGACCTCGCCCTCCGACAGGGAGACGTTCGCGTGCGAGCAGATGTCGTGGATCGCGAACACCTCGCCCTCGGTCTGCACGATGGACAGGGGCGTGCCGTCGAGTTCCACCCGCTTCGGGGTGTCGTCCTCCAGCTCGCCGAGTCCGCAGGCGCGTACGAAGGTCATCCGACCGCCGCCTCCAGCTCCTCCTCGATCTTGGCGATCAGGCGCTCCTCGATGTCGGGGAGGCCGATCTGCTGGACCAGCTCGGCGAAGAAGCCGCGGACCACCAGGCGGCGGGCCTCGTACTCCGGGATGCCGCGGGCCATGAGGTAGAACAGCTGCTCGTCGTCGAAGCGGCCGGTGGCCGAGGCGTGGCCGGCGCCGACGATCTCGCCGGTCTCGATCTCGAGGTTCGGTACGGAGTCCACGCGCGCCCCGTCCGTGAGGACCAGGTTGCGGTTCATCTCGTACGTGTCGGTGCCCTCGGCCTTGGCCTCGATGAGCACGTCGCCGATCCACACCGCGTGGGCGTCGTCGCCCTGGAGGGCGCCCTTGTAGACGACGTTCGACTTGCAGTGCGGGACGTTGTGGTCGACCAGGAGGCGGTGCTCCTGGTGCTGGCCCTGGTCGGTGAAGTACAGGCCGAACAGCTCGGCCTCGCCGCCGGGCCCGGCGTACTGCACGCGCGGGTGCAGCCGGACGACGTCACCGCCGAAGGTGACGACGACCGACTTGAAGGAGGCGTCACGGCCGACGAGCGTGTTGTGCTGGGCGACGTGGACGGCCTTGTCGTCCCAGTCCTGGACGCAGACGACGGTCAGCTTGGCGCCGTCGCCCAGGATGTAGTCGACGTTGGCGGCGAGCACCGCGTCACCGGTGTGGTCGATGACCACGACGGCCTCGGCGAAGGCGCCCAGCTCGATCACCTGGTGGCCGAAGGCGGTGCCGCCCTCGCCGTGGACCGCGATGCGGATCGGCTCGGTGAGGACGGTCTCCTTCGGCACGGTCACGACCGAGGCCTTCTCGAACGCCGAGTAGGCCTGGGCGGCGACGCGGTCCACCGGGGTGCCGGCCTTGCCGAGCCGCGCGTCGTCGCGGCCGACGGCCTCGACGGTGACGCCCTCGGGTGCCTGGACGTCGACCTTCACGCCGTTGCCGTTGGCGACGGCGGTGCCGTCGTGCAGGCCGCGCAGGCGCTCCAGCGGGGTGAACCGCCACTCCTCCTCACGGCCGTGCGGAACGGGGAAGTCCGCCACGTCGAAGGAGGGGGGCGCGCTCATGCGGGTGGCGACGGTCGACTCGGCCGCCACCGCGATCGAGCCGGTGGTGGTGGACCCCACCGGGATGTTCTGAGCCTCAGCCATGGCTGTCGTAGTGCTCGCTTTCCGTTACGTAAGGGCTTGATGGGACTGCGGTGGGCGTCAGCCGACCGCGCCTTCCATCTGCAGCTCGATCAGCCGGTTGAGCTCCAGCGCGTACTCCATGGGGAGCTCCTTGGCGATGGGCTCGACGAAGCCGCGCACGATCATCGCCATCGCCTCGAACTCACTCAGACCGCGGCTCATCAGGTAGAAGAGCTGGTCCTCGGAGACCTTGGAGACGGTGGCCTCGTGACCCATGGACACGTCGTCCTCGCGGACGTCCACGTAGGGGTAGGTGTCCGAGCGGGAGATCGTGTCGACCAGCAGCGCGTCACAGAGCACGTTCGACTTGGAGCCCGCGGCGCCCTCGCCGATCTCGATCAGACCGCGGTAGGACGTACGGCCGCCACCGCGCGCGACGGACTTCGACACGATGTTGGACGACGTGTTCGGCGCCATGTGGACCATCTTTGCGCCCGCGTCCTGGTGCTGGCCCTCGCCGGCGAAGGCGATGGACAGCGTCTCGCCCTTGGCGTGCTCGCCCATGAGGTAGACGGCCGGGTACTTCATCGTCACCTTGGAGCCGATGTTGCCGTCGACCCACTCCATGGTCGCGCCCTCGTAGGCCACGGCGCGCTTGGTGACCAGGTTGTAGACGTTGTTCGACCAGTTCTGGATGGTCGTGTAGCGGCAGCGGGCGTTCTTCTTGACGATGATCTCGACGACCGCGGAGTGCAGCGAGTCCGACTTGTAGATCGGCGCGGTGCAGCCCTCGACGTAGTGCACGTAGGCACCCTCGTCGACGATGATCAGGGTCCGCTCGAACTGGCCCATGTTCTCCGTGTTGATACGGAAGTAGGCCTGGAGCGGGATCTCCACGTGGACGCCCGGCGGCACGTAGATGAAGGAGCCGCCCGACCACACGGCGGAGTTCAGCGACGCGAACTTGTTGTCGCCGACGGGGATGACGGTCCCGAAGTACTCCTTGAAGAGCTCCGGGTGCTCCTTCAGGGCCGTGTCGGTGTCGAGGAAGATGACGCCCTGCTCCTCCAGGTCCTCACGGATCTGGTGGTAGACGACCTCCGACTCGTACTGCGCGGCGACACCGGCGACGAGGCGGTTCTTCTCGGCCTCGGGGATGCCCAGCTTGTCGTACGTGTTCTTGATGTCCTCGGGCAGGTCCTCCCAGGAGGCCGCCTGCTTCTCCGTGGAGCGCACGAAGTACTTGATGTTGTCGAAGTCGATCCCCGACAGGTCCGAGCCCCAGTTCGGCATGGGCTTCTTCTCGAAGAGGCGCAGGCCCTTGAGGCGGAGCTTGGTCATCCACTCCGGCTCGTTCTTCTTGGCGGAGATGTCGCGGACGACGTCCTCGTTGATGCCGCGCTTGGCAGAGGCGCCGGCCGTGTCGGAGTCGGCCCAGCCGTATTCGTACTTGCCCAGGCCCTCGAGCTCAGGGTGGGCAGTCTCCGTGGGGAGAGTCATGCGGGGTTCCTCCCGGCCGTGCTTGCAGATGCGTTGTGGGAAATCTTGGGGATGAACGTCGTGCAGACGCCGTCGCCGTGCGCGATGGTGGCGAGCCGCTGTACGTGTGTACCGAGCAACTCGGCGAAAAATTCCGTCTCCGCCTCGCACAACTGCGGGAACTGCTCGGCGACGTGGGCGACCGGGCAGTGGTGCTGGCAGAGCTGCTCACCCTTCTGGGGGTGGGGCGCACTGCGCGCCGTAGCAGCGTACCCGTCCGCGCTCAGCGCCTTGGCCAGCGCTTGTGTTCGCTGCTCGGGCGCGGCGGCCTCGACCGCCTCGCGGTAGGCGCCCGCCTGCGCGGCGATCCTGGCGCGGGCGAAGGCGGCGATCGCCTCGTTCCCGCCCTCGCGGTCGGCGATCCAGCGCAGCGCGTCCGCCGCCAGCTTGTCGTACGACTGGTCGAAGGCGTCCCGGCCGCAGTCGGTCAGGGCGAACACCTTGGCCG
This sequence comes from Streptomyces sp. NPDC016851, assembly GCF_055562795.1. NCBI lineage: Bacteria > Bacillati > Actinomycetota > Actinomycetes > Kitasatosporales > Streptomycetaceae > Streptomyces > Streptomyces sp. NPDC016851. Next base: position 8,181 of record NZ_JBVHEP010000020.1, on the reverse strand, counting down.
GCCGGCCGCGGGTGCGCGCGCCGTAGACCCGCTGCTCGCGCGCTTCCACGACACCGTCGCCCGCGAGGGCGTCGAGGTGCCGGCGCACGGCCGCCTGGGTGAGACCCAGCCGCTCGGCGAGCTCGGCGACGGTCGACGGGCCGTGGTCCAGGATGGACCGCGCGACTCGGTTGCGGGTGGACCGCTCCCCGGTCGCGAGCTCCTCCTGAGGGGACCCCGTGGGGTTCTCCCGAGCCTCGCCGACGTTTTTCACAACGCCATTGTTGCGTAATTCATCGGGGGCGGGCAAGCGGCGCCCGTCCACCCCGGGGGTGCCCTGCGTCACTTAGGTAAAGCTAACCTGACCTGCGGAAACGATCTCTGATCGATCAAAACGGTGGCATGCCGAAGCACCATGGGGGACACTCCCGAACCATGTCCACACCCCCTCCGACCGGCCCACTTGTCACCCGGGACACCCTGCGCGCGCAGCTGTCCGAGCTGGGTGTGCGCCCCGGTGAGACCCTCCTCGCGCACTCCTCGCTCAGCTCCCTCGGCTGGGTCAACGGCGGGGCCGTCGCGGTCGTGCAGGGACTGCTCGACGCGCTCGGCCCTCAGGGCACGCTGGTGGTTCCGACGCAGACCGGCGACCTCTCCGACCCGGCGCTGTGGGGCAACCCGCCCGTACCTCCGGACTGGTGGGAGACCATCCGCGCCACGATGCCCGCCTACGACCCCCGGATCACGCCCACCCGCGGGGTCGGCGTCGTCCCGGAGACCGTGCGCACCTGGCCCGGCGCGCTGCGCAGCGCCCATCCCCAGACCTCGTTCGCGGCGGTCGGCCCGCGCGCGGCGGAGGTGACCGAGGGCCACGCGCCCGACTGCCGGCTGGGCGAGCGCAGCCCGCTCGCGAAGCTGGAGGCCATGGGCGCCCGGGTCCTGCTGCTCGGCGCCGGCTACGCCTCCTGCACCAGCTTCCACCTCGCCGAGTACCGGATACCGTCCCCGCGCGTCGCCGTGGGCCGGCCGGGCCCCGACGGCTGGGAGACCGTGACGGAGGTGTCGATCAGCTCGGACCGTTTCGACGAGCTGGGCTACGACTTCGAGCGGGACCGTCCCGTCGTACGGGGAAAGGTCGGGGCGGCCGAGGCGCGGCTGTTCCCGGTGGCGGACGCGGTGGCCTACGCCGAACAGTGGCTGACGGTCCACCGCCCCCGTGACGAGGAGTACCTGCACCCGCCGCTCTGAGCCGGGCCGCACGAACCTAGACTCTGGACCCATGCGAAGTGAGCCCGTGGTCCAGGTCCAGGCCCTGGTGAAGCGGTACGGCACGAAGACCGCGGTGGACGGGCTGGACCTGGTGGCCCGGGAGGGCGTGACCGCCGTGCTCGGCCCGAACGGGGCGGGCAAGACGACCACGGTCGAGACCTGCGAGGGGTACCGGAAGCCGGACTCCGGCACGGTGCGCGTCCTGGGCCTCGACCCGGTCGGACAGTCCCGGGACCTGCGGCCCCGCATCGGCGTGATGCTCCAGTCCGGCGGCGTCTACTCGGGCTCCCGCGCCGACGAGATGCTCCGCCACGTGGCCAAGCTGCACGCCCACCCCCTCGACGTGAACGCGCTGATCGAACGCCTCGGGCTCGGCTCCTGCGGCCGTACGACGTACCGGCGGCTGTCGGGCGGGCAGCAGCAGCGGCTCGCGCTGGCCATGGCCGTGATAGGGCGACCGGAACTGGTCTTCCTCGACGAACCGACCGCCGGGCTCGACCCGCAGGCCCGCCGCGCCACCTGGGACCTGGTCCGGGACCTGCGCGACGACGGCGTCTCCGTGATCCTCACCACGCACTACATGGACGAGGCCGAGCAGCTCGCCGACGACGTGGCGATCATCGACGCGGGCCGGGTCATCGCCCAGGGCTCCCCGGAGGAGCTGTGCCGGGGCGGCGCCGAGAACACGCTCCGCTTCTCCGGCCGCCCCGGGCTGGACGTCGGCTCGCTGCTGAAGGCCCTGCCCGCCGACTGCTCGGCCGCCGAGCTGACACCGGGTTCGTACCGCGTCGTCGGCAAGATCGACCCGCAACTGCTCGCGACGGTCACCTCCTGGTGCGCCCAGCACGGCGTGATGCCGGAGAAGATCTCGGTGGAGCGGCACACCCTCGAAGACGTCTTCCTGGAGCTCACGGGTAAGGAGCTGCGTTCGTGACCGCCACCGGCACCTATGCGCCGAAGCCGGGGGCCGCGCCCCTGACCCGCATGATCGCGGCCCAGGCCGCGCTCGAGACGAAGATGCTGCTGCGCAACGGCGAGCAGCTGCTGCTGACCGTCGTCATCCCGACCCTGCTCCTGGTGCTCTTCAGCACCGTCGACATCGTCGACACGGGCGCCGGCGAGGCCGTCGACTTCCTCGCCCCCGGCATCCTCGCGCTCGCGGTGGTGTCGACGGCGTTCACCGGGCAGGCGATCGCGACCGGCTTCGAGCGCCGCTACGGCGTCCTGAAGCGGCTCGCCTCCTCGCCCCTGCCGCGCTGGGGTCTGATGGCGGCGAAGACGCTGTCCGTGCTGGTCACCGAGGTGCTCCAGGTGATCCTGCTGACGGTGATCGCCTTCGCGCTCGGCTGGTCGCCGCAGGGCAATCCGTTCGCCGTGCTGCTGCTCCTGATCCTCGGGACGGCGGCCTTCTCGGGCCTCGGGCTGCTGATGGCCGGGACGCTGAAGGCCGAGGCGACCCTCGCCGCCGCCAACCTGGTGTTCCTGCTGCTGCTCGTCGGCGGCGGGGTCATCGTGCCGCTCGACAAGTTCCCCTCCGCCGCGCAGGACGTGCTCGGCCTGCTGCCCATCTCGGCCCTGTCCGACGGCCTGCGGGACGTGCTCCAGCACGGGGCCGGGATGCCCTGGGCCGACCTGGGGATCCTGGGCATCTGGGCGGTCGTGGGGCTGGCGGCGGCCGGACGGTTCTTCCGCTGGGAATGAGCACCGGAGCAAGCCATGACCGACCCTCGTGAAAGCGTGCACAAGCGGCGTCCTACGATGGGTCGCGTGCCAAAAGTGACCCGCGCCGACGCCAGGGCTGCCCTGCGCAACCCCCTCGCCTTCATCGCCGAGCGCTGGACCCCGGAATCCCGGACGGTCCAGCGCGCGGCCCTCTCCGCGATCGTGATGTCGGTGCTCATCGTGGTCACCGGCGGAGCCGTACGGCTGACCGGCTCGGGCCTCGGCTGCCCGACCTGGCCCAAGTGCACCGCCGACTCGCTCACCGCCACCAGCGAGATGGGCTTCCACGGCGCCATCGAGTTCGGCAACCGCATGCTGACGTACGTGCTGTGTGCCGCCGTCGGCTGGGCGATCATCGCCGCGCGCTCGCAGAAGCCGCACCGGCGCGGCCTGACCCGGCTGGGCTGGGCGCAGTTCTGGATCGTGATGAGCAACGCGGTGCTCGGCGGCATCGTGGTGCTGGTCGGGCTCAACCCGTACACGGTCGCGGCGCACTTCGTCGCGACGTCCGCGCTGATCGCGGTGGCCACGGTGATGTGGCAGCGCACCCGTGAGGGCGACGCTCCGCCGCGCCCCCTGGTCGGCAAGGCCGTGCGGCAGCTGGTGTGGTTCCTGGTCGCCGCCGCCGTGCTGCTCATCCTGGTCGGCACGGTGGTCACCGGCGCGGGTCCGCACGCGGGCGACTCCAGCGAGGTCGAGCGGATGCCGGTCGACTGGGAGACGGTGAGCAAGCTGCACGCCGTGCTGGCGTGGATCGTGGTGACGCTGACGTTCGCCCTGTGGTTCGTCCTCAAGGCGGTCGACGCGCCGCGCAGCCCGCTGAACCGCACGCGCGAACTGTTCCTGATCCTGCTCGCACAGGGCGTCATCGGCTACGTCCAGTACTTCACGGACCTGCCCGAGGTCCTGGTCGGCCTGCACATGCTCGGATCCGCGGTGATGTGGATCTGGGTGCTGCGGGTGGTGCTGTCGCTGCGTGAGCGCGGCGAGGTGACGGTGGACGTCCCCGGCCCCGCACCCGAGGCGACCCTGACAAAGGCCTAGTCGAGCCCGTACACCCGCCGCGCGTTCCCCGACGCCAGCATCCCCGCCACCCGCTGCGCGTCGGCCAGGCACCACGCGCCCTCGGCGACCCAGGTGCCGAGTACCCGGCCGAGCGCCTCGCGGAACAGCCGGGCGCCCACCACGTGCAGCTCGGGCAGTCCCTGGGCGCCGGTGGAGAAGAGGATCTTGCCGAAGGGGGCCAGTTCCAGGATCTCCGCGAGGACGGTCGCGGCGCGGGCGCCGGTGCGGACCAGAGCCGCGCCGGAATCTACGTAGACGTGCGGGAAGACACCGGCCAGGTGGGCGGCCTGCCGGTGGTACGGGTAGCCGTGCAGCAGGACGAGGTCCGTGCCGAGACCGGCCGTGGCCCGTACGAAGTCCGTCAGCAGCACCGGATCCGTACGGTCGATCCGCAGGCCCGGCGCGCCGAGCCCCGCGTGCAGCTGGAGCGGCAGGCCCGAGGCGACGGCGCTCCACAGCAGGTGCCGCAGCAGTACCGGGTCGCTGAGCTCCCCGCCGACCTCGCGCCCCGCGATCCAGCGGCCGGCGGCTCCCCGCACCTCCCCCGGCCCGGGCGGCTCGGGCGCGAGCGCGAGGCCGTGCCGTACGCCCGCGACCGATGTGAAGGCGACGGCGTTCGCGGCGGCGGCGTGCACGGACTCGGCGAGGTTGGCGAGGAAGGACTCGACGGTCCCGGAGGTGTCGGCGACCTGCTCGGCGAGCAGCTCCAGCCGGACGATCTCGCGGGCCTCGGCGGCCCCGGCGGAGGCCAGTTCGCCGGGTTCGGTCAGATCACCGGGCAGGCCCGTGTCGACCAGGTACGTCGTGATGCCGCTGCCGCGCAGGAGGCGGCGGGCCGACTCCAGGACGCCCAGTTCGCGGCGGCGGGCCAGGTAGCGGGCGGGCGTGCAGTGCGGTTCCAGGCCGAGCAGGGGTGGGCACCAGCGCCGCACGGCGAAGCCGGTCTGGGTGTCGAAGAGGGTGGTGCCGGGGGCGGGTGGGCCCTCCGTGTGCGAGAGGTGGGCCTCGAAGGTGCCGAGGCCCAGCTCCGTGCGGAGTACTCCGTGGCAGTACTGGTCCACTAGGGACGGCGTTTCGATCATCCGGGCTCCCCGGTGTGGACCCTGTTGTTCCTGAGGGTCTTAACGGGTGAACCGGGTTGAGGTCGCGGTTCCGGTGGGGAGCGCCTGTGTGTTTGGCGGGTGCGGGCCGTCCGTGGCTGGTCGCGCAGTTCCCCGCGCCCCCAAGAAGGTCAGTTGTTCTTGGGGCCGCCTACCTGGATCCCTGCCATGCGTGACCACTCGTAGCGGCCCGTCTTCACCTTGGCGGCGAATTCGCCGTCGAAGGACTCGTGGGTCGTGATGCCCGACTTCTCCACGGCCTTCTCGGCGATCTCGACGGACGGGGCGACCATGTCGCCCCAGTTGCCGTCCTCGCCGACCAGGACGATGCGGGCGCCGCGTTCGCCGAGGTAGGCGAGCTGGCCCTCGGCGCCGCCGTGGGCCTTGGAGAAGGAGCTGATCTGCTTGGCGAGCCGGGCCGCCTTGCGCTCGGCCTTCGGGTCTGCCTGCTGCGTCTCTGCCATGACCAGGATGCTACTCAGGAGTAGATCAACAGGCGAGAGCTGGAGCCTGTGATGTACGTCAGCGCAGGAAGGGGTCGACCGCTACGGCCACGAACAGCAGCGAGACGTACGTGATCGACCAGTGGAACAGGCGCATCTCCTTCAGCTTCGCGCCCGTCACCTCCGCCTTCGCGCGGTTCTGCAGGCCGTGCGCCTCCCAGAGCCAGAAGCCGCCCGCCAGCAGGGCGACCGACGTGTAGAACCAGCCGGTGTAGCCGAGCGGGGTCAGCAGGAGCGAGACGGCGACCATGACCCAGCTGTAGATCACGATCTGCTTGGCCACGACCTTGTTGGAGGCGACCACCGGCAGCATGGGGACGCCCACGCGCGCGTAGTCCTCCTTGACCTTCATGGACAGCGGCCAGTAGTGCGGCGGCGTCCAGAAGAACATGACGAGGAACAGGATGATCGGCGCCCACGACATGGAGTTCGTGACCGAGGACCAGCCGATCAGCACGGGCAGGCAGCCGGCGATGCCGCCCCACACGATGTTCTGCGAGGTACGGCGCTTGAGGATCATCGTGTAGACGACGACGTAGAAGAGGAGCGCGCCGAGGGCGAGCCAGGCGCTCAGCCAGTTCACCGTGAGGCCGAAGAGCAGGGTGGAGGTGATCGCCAGGGTGATGCCGAAGGCGAGGCACTCGCGTGGGCTGACCATGCCGGTGACCAGCGGCCGCTGCGAGGTGCGGTCCATCAGGGCGTCGATGTCGCGGTCGATGTACATGTTGAGCGCGTTGGCGCCGCCCGCGGACATGTAACCGCCGACGCAGGTCAGCAGCACCAGGGTCAGGTCGGGCACACCCTGCTGCGCCAGGAACATCACCGGAACGGTGGTGATCAGAAGCAGTTCGATGATCCGCGGCTTGGTGAGAGCCACGAACGCCTTGACACGGGCCCCGAACGGCCGGTGGGCCGGGCTCTGGTCCGTCCCGAGCATCCCCGCTGGACGGGATTCAACGGCCGTCACGCACACCCCTACAGAGACATCCCAGCAAGCCTCACCCGTGTGAAGTCCCGGTAAAGGCTCGCGCGTACCACGCCACTTTAGACGTTGCCCAGAGTCGGACATTCGCGGGGGTCGGCTCGTGTTGGAGGGCGGCTTCGGAAGGGCGTGCGGAAGCTCGATTGAGCACCCGGATGAGCGGCTCCGTATTCACCTGTCGAACGGGATACGGCCCAGTCAGGAGGCGGATCGAAACGTGTCCCGGCACTCTGGAGTGACTCGAAAGAACGCACGTCCCACGGGGGTAGGCTCGGCTGCGGCCGGTGGACGCCCCGATACACCGGCATCCGACATGTGGAGAGGAGCCCTGACCCAGGGTGAGCACCAAGCCGACCACAACAGACCTCGAGTGGACCGAGTTGGACCAGCGGGCCGTCGACACCGCGCGTGTCCTGGCCGCCGATGCCGTACAGAAGGTCGGTAACGGCCATCCGGGTACGGCGATGAGTCTCGCGCCTGCCGCCTACACCCTCTTCCAGAAGGTGATGCGGCACGACCCGGCGGACGCCGACTGGGTCGGGCGGGACCGCTTCGTGCTGTCCGCCGGCCACTCGTCCCTGACCCTCTACACCCAGCTGTACCTGGCCGGCTTCGGCCTGGAGCTGGACGATCTGAAGTCCTTCCGCACCTGGGGTTCGAAGACGCCGGGTCACCCGGAGTACGGGCACACGACCGGTGTGGAGACGACGACCGGCCCGCTCGGGCAGGGTGTCGCCAACGCGGTGGGCATGGCGATGGCCGCCCGCTACGAGCGTGGTCTGTTCGACCCGGAGGCCCCCGAGGGCGAGTCCCCCTTCGACCACTTCGTCTACTGCATCGCCGGTGACGGCTGCCTCCAGGAGGGCATCTCCGCCGAGGCCTCTTCCCTGGCGGGCCACCAGAAGCTCGGCAACCTGATCCTGCTGTGGGACGACAACCACATCTCGATCGAGGGCGACACCGAGACGGCCGTCTCCGAGGACACCGCCAAGCGCTACGAGGCCTACGGCTGGCACGTGCAGCGGGTGGAGCCGCAGGAGAACGGCGACCTGGACCCGGCCGCGATCTACGAGGCGATCCAGCAGGCCAAGGCCGTCACGGACCGGCCGTCGTTCATCGCGATGCGTTCGATCATCGCCTGGCCGGCCCCGAACGCGCAGAACACCGAGGCCGCGCACGGCTCGGCGCTGGGCGAGGACGAGGTCGCGGCGACCAAGCGGGTGCTGGGCTTCGACCCGGAGCAGAGCTTCGAGGTCGCGGGCGAGGTCATCACGCACACCCGCAAGGCGCTGGAGCGGGGCCAGGCGGCCCGCGCGGTGTGGGAGAAGGCCTACCAGCAGTGGCGGGACAACAACCCCGAGCGCGCCGCCGAGTACGACCGGGTCGCCCAGGGTGAGCTGCCCACCGGCTGGGAGGAGAAGATCCCGGTCTTCGAGGTCGGCAAGGGCGTGGCCACGCGTGCCGCTTCCGGCAAGGTCCTCCAGGCGCTCGGCGCGGTGATCCCGGAGCTGTGGGGCGGCTCGGCCGACCTGGCGGGCTCCAACAACACCACGATCGACAA